>JAZUCH010000134.1:0-4235 GCA_045639025.1 Bacteroidales bacterium | reverse complement strand
GTTTCTTGTAATTCCTTTTGCAGAAGTCGTACTCTATCAGCCAATTGTTCTTGACTTGGCAATGCGTCTTTGATTCTTATATTGTTATATGTCGCGACACCCATCGGAGTAGAGATTCCTTTGAACGACCATTGGACGTCAATGTTGTCCATATCGGAACAGACGAGCAGACCGATGGTTGGGTTGTCGTCATCTGATTTCATCAGTTCATCAACAGCATTGACATAATAGTTTAATTTTCCTGCAAATTCTGGTTCGAAAGGTTTGGCTTTAAGTTCGCATACGACGTAACAACGAAGACGGATATGGTAAAATAAAAGGTCTATCTTGCGTGTACGTCCTCCGACAAGAATCTCTTTTTGTCGACCAAGAAAAGCAAAGCCAGTTCCCATTTCCAACAATAAGTCAGTTACGTTTTTTGTAAGAGACTCTTCTAATTCCGCTTCATCATATATTTCATGATTTACAGTAGCGAAGCCGAAATCATAATTTTCTTTCAGTACTTCTTGAACGAGTTTGCTTTGCAAATCAGGCAGATGTTCTGTAAAGTTGTTGACAATCTTGCCTTGATGCTTGTAAAGATTTGCTTTGATACAATTGATAAGAGCATCACGACTCAATCCTTGTTCTATCGTTTTTCCAACATAGAATAATGCCTCATCTATAGATTTGCATTTGGTGATTATTTCTACATGATGCCGCCATGGAATGAGTGCAAATGGCAGTGGAAATTCTTTGCCAACATGGTAAAGTTTTTCATCGGTAATTTCTGCACCAAGTTGGTGCAGTTTTGTTTCATGCTGATTTTTAAGGTTTTGTAATTCTGCACCAAGTCGTTGCAGAATTTGAGTGTCTCCTTGGGTATAAAATGAATACCATTGTTTCATATACCACAGGTTTCTAACTGAAAACCCTTCTGCATTTGGAAACTCTCGCTTCAAATCTAAGCTTACTTGTTCAACAACTCCGGAACCCCAACGTTCTTCAGCCTTCTTCTGCACCAAGTCACGACCCAATTGCCAGTTGAACAGAAGTTTCTCAGCATTTACTTTTACGGCTGCCTTTACCTGAGATGAACGATAGCGATGTTTTACTTCTGCAATCCAATCGGCATAATCGTTATCAATACGAATATCATGCGATTTTACAATACGCGCTTTTTCTTGTGACATAACTCTTAGTTTTTGTTTGTTCTCATGACAAAAGTACTAAGAATTTATAAAAATGAAGGGTGCTTTGAAAGAATAATTTAAGTACTTTCACTCCCCATACTCTTCCTCATTTTCCGCTGCCATTATATAATTTTCTTCTGGAATCTCGTATGGCTTTAGTTTCTGGTCTTGAAGGTATATGTAGTTGAGCGTATTGACCAACGACTCCAAAGTATGTTGGCGTACTTTAGGTTTCAGCTGACATTCCCAAATATTGATGAAATGCCATCCCATCGCAGCGAGTTTCGTCTGTGTCTCGACGTCTCTTGTCCTGTTGCGTTCTATCTTCGTTTTCCAATATTCGACATTGCTTTTAGGAATGACGTAATATTTGCATCCTTCATGTCCATGCCAGAAACATCCGTTCACGAAGATGACTGTCTTGTATTTTCTTAAAACGATGTCGGGATGTCCTGGAAGTCGAGGGTGGTTTAGCCTGTAACGAAATCCACGGCTGAACAGAAACTTCCTCACCAGCAGTTCCGGTTTGGTGTTCTTGCCTTTTATCGCTGCCATGCAACGATGCCTTTGTTCTTTCGTCAGTTTGTCCATGAGGTTTTATTTACAAATTCCAATGTTTCTGCAAATCGTATTACCGAATTGAAGTTCTTGTCCTGCGGTGGCGTGAATATGTCCGAAAAGATGATAAGTCGGTTTTGATTTTATGACGAAATTCAGTATTTCCGGACTTCCTAATTCTTCGTCTAAAATGCCGTAAGGCGGATAATGCGTCACGAGTATGTCGATGCAGGTTGGGATGTCGGCGTCGGCAATTGATACGTCACTGCCGATGGAACATATCGTTACGCCGTCGCAATCATCTATTGAATTCTGCATAACGGAGATGTCTTTTTCCTTCATCGCTTTTACAATATTTTCGGATTTATCAATCGCAAATGAAAGCTCGTGATTGCCAGGGATGAAGATCTTATATTTTGCCGACAAACTAGAAAACCAATCAATGAAATCGTTGTATTCGTCGCCATTGAGGTCGTCTTCCACTGCGTCGCCGGCACAGATGACAATATCCGCATCTTCCGGCACTGTCACGTCACGATGCTGACCATGAGTGTCGGAAAAGACGAAGATATTTTTATTGTTATGTTTGATAATCATATTAAAGTTTGTTAAACAAGCCCTGAAAGGGCGACAGACCCATAGGCAGGTGTGAAGTGCGGAGCACGGAACGCCTGCCTATTATGACCAGTCGTTACTTAAGTGCCGTAGGTACGACAGAAAAATCATCGTTATCCTGTCGCTCCTGGTGAACTAAATGTAGAAAAAAAACTTTTCCTTAAAAGTACTACTCATAAAATCAGTTAAATCTTCCCAAAACACACCTTTAACATTATTTTTTCCTTTTTCTGATAAGTAAGTGTCTCTAAAATCTTCAAATTCTTTTTTGGCAATTGAGTTTTCTTTTGGGAATAAGAATACCACAAAATCTGTTTCTTTCTGGATTTGTAGTACGTTTCTAAATAACTGATAGTTTTGTGTGAAATAATCTATTTCGTTTTTTTCGATGCAAAAACTATCTTTTATGCAAAAACTATCTTTTATACGATTTCTGTAGATATCTTCAAATTTCTTTCTATGATTTTTGTCATTTTTGCATGAAGCAAAACCTTGTTCTGTGTATTTAACTTCTATGTAAATATTGTGTTTATTGTCTGATAAGAAAAAATCAAAGTTAGTACCATCTCCATTTTCAAATTTTTTTTCAAACACTGCTTCAAAATTGTTAGAAATTTGAAAAGGAATTTCCATTTTATTTACCACTTTAGACATATTATCTTTATTTTCAATAAGTGGTTTGAAAAACTCATAGCATATAACTTGAGAAGAGTTCAGATGATGAGCATACATATGTGGTTTTCTAAACTCTTTTGGGCATACACCATCTTCTTCAATAATAGTTTTTACAATTTCTTCTTTTGTTTTCCCATCTATATCTACGATATGGTTATATGTCTTTCCTTTGAAATATCCAGGTTTCCATCCATTATATTTATATTTAGCAAGGTGCTCAGCAAGGTGCTCATAGACATTGTTTTTAAATGAGTTATAAGACATAATTATTTGTTTATTTGTTACCATAAATAATATTTAATTTAGATACATAATTACTAAAAAATTCCCTCAATTCCTTCGGTTCCAAAACCTCGACTTTGTCTCCGAACGAAAGCACGTCTTGTTTGAAGTCGTAGTCGGGTGTGATGAAATATGTGAAAATGCTGTATTTATCATTTGTTTCAACTTCTTTCTGACTGCTGTGCAACGGCAACGAACGAAAATATTGTACTTGTGTTCCGTAAACTTTCAGCTTCACCATCTCTCTTTTCATGTTGGGATAGACTCTCGCACCGTAGATGCCTCTGAAATAATCTTCAGCCAAAAATTCCTCTGGCATAGTGAATTCTTCGGGTATGATGTCGACATCAATCATTCGGTCTAATGCCATCATATGTGGTCCGTCGTCGTCGCCTTTATATCCGTAGAGATACCAGCGTCGTTTGAATTCTTTCAGGAAATATGGTTCAATGATAAAGGTCTCTTCTTCGGTTTTTCTGTAACTTTTGTAACGAATCTCAAGCTTGTAATTGTCGCGTATCGCCTGAATGATGTCAGCGAGGAATCTTCGATTTGACGGCACGTTTTCAAAGATGACTCTGTTGCGTAAGGTTGCGCTCTCGTTGAGCAAACTGTTGAGACATAATGCGTCTAACATCCATTCTCTTATGCTTTTCCCTCCTACATCGTCTATATTCTCGATATAATATCTGTTGGTTTTTCTGTCGCATACGATGTCGATTCCGAATATGTCGGCAATCGATGCAATATGATTCGCGAATGTGCGCGTGGCAAGTTCCTTGCCTTCTTCATTGATAGCACTTCTCATCCACAAGTCCTTGATTTCCTTTAAGGTCTGCGGCCCGCGACTCTGGAACGTCTCCAATAGCCAGATGTACGATTTAAAATAATTCTTTGCCATAGCGCAAATATATAAATTCTTTCTGCAAAAAA
>JAZUCH010000133.1:0-22802 GCA_045639025.1 Bacteroidales bacterium | reverse complement strand
TGTCCCATTGCTTTGGCATAGCGAGCTATTTTCTCTTGTTTATTTATATCAGTCATGATTCAAAATATTGTTCGCAAAATTACGAATAGTTTTTTATTATGCAAGAAAAAATTGTAAAATTTTTAAAATTAAAAAAGCAGCTTTTCAGCTGCTTTATTCATTTCTTAATATTCATCTTCGTGGAAGAAGAAATCGTCTTTTGTTGGATAGTCTGGCCAAATATCTTCGATTCTTTCGTATATCTCGCCTTCGTCTTCTATCTCTGAAAGATTTTCAATAACTTCTTGTTGCAAACCAACTCTCATCGCCCATTCCAACAATTCATCTTTTGTTGCTGGCCATGGTGCGTCTTCCATCTTTGATGCTAATTCTAATGTCCAGTACATTTTTATATGGTTTAAAAATTCGGGCGCAAAATTACTATTTATATATAAAAAGTCAAGTGTTTTTTCAAAAATATTTCAAAAAAAATATTATTTCGCTGGTTTCCAAGGCTTTTCAGAAATATTTGCCTTTTTCATGAAATATCTCGACAAAACGAAAAAATAGTCAGAAAGTCGGTTTACAAAACGTCTCAAAACGTCGTCAACCTCATATTCTCCGCCCATTCGCACAAGGTTACGCTCAGCCCTGCGGCATACTGTCCTGCACACATGTGCCTTTGATGCTAAAATGTTGCCTCCTGGTATAATCAGATACTTTAACGGCTCCAACTGCGCATTAATAGCGTCAATTTCATGCTCCAAAAACGTCACGTCGTCTTCTGTCAACCTAGGAATATATTTTGAAATTTCTGTTGACTGTTGTCCGTCGTCTGTTGTCTCTAAAGCAAGACATGATTCCAATACCAAAAGACAATTCTGTATTCTGTCAAAGACTTCTATCTCATGTGATTCAACGCCATCAGAATCGCCAAGCACAGCAACAAACGCGCTCAACTCATCAAATGTTCCGTATGCTTCCAAACGAATGTCATCCTTGCTGACACGTGTTCCACCTATTAATGATGTGGTTCCTTTATCTCCAGTTTTTGTGTATATCATAGTTTAAAGTTTATTGTTAATAGTTTATAGTTAATAGTAGTGTAGAGTTGAGAGTTAAAAGTTTATAGTTATAAATTTTTAAAGTTATAAATGAATAAAATCCTCTAATCCCTTTAATCCCTCTAGTCCCTCTAGTTCCTCTATCTTTTCTGAGGTTTTGATTTTCTGAATTTCTTAGACCTCAATATAAAGTGTTGTTTTTCTTTTCTTTCCATCTTAAAAAGGATTCCGAAATGATAACAGTCTATAGTCAGACTCACGTCTTCCATATTTTTCATCGCGTTCCATTTTCTCTCATTTTCTTTCGTGAGATGAATGTCCTCTTCAATGATATAGACATCATTTTCCTTAAAGACATCATCCTTAGATAACAGAAACGTATTCAGTCTGCTGCTCAACTCTTTTCTCCAATTTTCACGAGTCATCTTTTCCAAGACCTCTTCATAAAAATCATAGACAAAAGGAGAATGCAACCTGAATTTTCCCTGCGACTTTAGACGATATTTAAGATAAGGTAACAACTGTTAGGAATTAGGAATTAGGAATTAGGAATAGATTGAAAAAATTACACATTCCTAATTCCACATTCCTAATTATTTTACGTTTTCTACTGCTTTAATTTCCGGAAGAATGCTTTTTATAGTTTTCTCTATTCCGTTTTTAAGAGTTCTTGTGCTGTGAGGGCAACTGCCGCATGCACCTGTGAGTTCGACCAAGACAACCATATCGTCTGTCAAATCAACGAATTCCACTCCTCCTCCATCAGCTGCCAGATAAGGTCTGACCTGAACGAGGATGTTTTGAATCTTTTGTATTAACTCTTGTTTTTCCATAGTTTATTTGGCTTTGAGCCGTGAGCTTTGAGTTGTGAGCATTTAGCAAAATATTGCTCATAGCCCACTGCTCATAGCTCATAGCTTATTAAAACATTTCAACGATTTTTTTAGCTAAATTCTCAAAAGCTGCTTTCACCGGTGAGAATCCATTGAAAGAGAATGGAGTACCATTGTCGTTTGCCACCGAAATATTTTCATCGATAGGTATCTGTGCAAGCAATGGCATATTCAATTCTGATGCAAAGTCAGCGCCTGTGTTCTTGCCGAAGATGTAATATTTCTTCTCTGGCATGTCTGATGGTGTGAAATAAGCCATGTTTTCAATCAAACCGAGAATTGGCACATTGACACCTTCATGACGGAACATATTGGCTGCGCGACGTACGTCGGCGAGAGCGACTTTCTGCGGTGTCGTCACGATGACAGAGCCTGACAACTTAAAGTTCTGTGCGAGACATAATTGGATGTCGCCTGTTCCAGGAGGCATATCGATAACCATGAAGTCGAGTTCGCCCCAATCTGTATCGAGAAGAAGCTGACTCAAAGCATTAGATGCCATTGGTCCACGCCAGATAAGAGGCATCTCTTTATCAACGAGGTGACCAATAGAAATCATCTTAACACCATATTTATCAATAGGAACCATATATGATTTTCCGTCGCGTTCGTAACCGAGAGGACGTGTCTCCTCATTGCCGAACAGAACCGGAATTGAAGGTCCGTAGATGTCAGCATCAACCAGACCTACCTTCATGCCTTGAAGTGCGAGACCTATTGCGAGGTTGACTGCTACCGTTGACTTACCAACGCCGCCCTTACCTGATGCGACGGCAATTATATGTTTTACTTTTGAGAGTGCATTCTCTTGTGATGCAGCCACGATATCGATTTCAATATCGCCAAAAGCAGCTTTTAACATCTGTGTTGCAGTGTCGATGAGTATCTGGTTTTTCTCATCTTCTACTTTTTCAAACAAAAGGCGAAAACGAATCAAGTTTTCTTTTAATTCAATATCGTCAACCATCTTCAAATTGATGATATTGTCGCCTTTAGGAAAATAAATCACTTCCCTTAAGACTTCTATAAGTTTTCCTTTTTCTGGTATCATTTTACCTTAAAATTATATTTATTTATTGCAAAAAAATTCTTCTGTTGCTTTATTAAATCCTTCTGGATCATCAACGTGAATCCAATGTCCTGCATCTTCCAATGTCACCATTTCATAATTTGGGAAATGATGTTTCATATATTCATAGTCCTTCTCAAGAATATAATCCGACTGCGCGCCTCTCACGAATAATGTAGGTCCGTCGTAATGATATTTCTCATCGAATCCCTTGCCTATCTCGGCGATGTTCTTTGCGATGCCATCGAGATAAGGTTTCCATCTGAAACCATTTTCGTGACTGTATGACAAGTTCTTAAGCAAGAATAAAAGGAGTCGTTTCTCATAATTTTGTTTAGCAAGTTCTGCCTCAACATCAGAGCGATGTTCTGCCTTGCTTAAATCTATCTTCGACATGGCGTCGATGAAACCAACGTGTTCCATAGGATGGTCGAAAGCGCGAGGGCTGATATCGAGCACCTCCAGTTTCTCAACCATATCAGGATAGTCGAATGCCAAACGCATCGCTATCTTTCCACCCATGCTGTGACCGAGAAGATAACATTTTGTGATATTCTCTTCGTCAATCATTTGTTTTATATCTCCTGCTAAAACGTCGTAGTTAAATACATCGGAATGTGGAGACTGACCATGGTTTCTCACATCTGGAACCAACACATAATAACCAAGTTCAGCAAAACGCTTTCCAAAAAAATCCCAGTTTTCCGAAACTCCCAACAATCCAAAAATAACCACTATAGGCTTGTTTTTTGGATCTCCATACTTTCTGTAAAATAATCTCATTTTCTGTCGTTTTAAAAACGGCAATTTAATGCCTATTTTATAATTTGGCAAAGATAATAAAAAAGTTAACAAGTCCACAAGACAACAAGACAACAAGTTTTTTTGAACTATACACTATCCACTTCCCACTACTATCCACTCTACACTCTCAACTACTATTAACTATAAACTATAAACTTTATCCATGGCGTTCCGGCTCTGCCGTCGGGCTTTCCGCTATATCTTTGCTCGCTTAAATTCCACCTCACTCAAAAATTCCCGTTGTCCGTTGTCCGTTGTCCGTTGTCTGTTGTCTGTTGTCTGTTGTCTTAAAAAGCTCGCAAAGGATGCCGCTCCAATCCCTAACGCGGGACGAATTTTAGAATTTTAGAATTCTAGAATTTTAGAACTTTAGAAAATTATTGGAGTCTCATAAATCCCTGAAATCCTAAAAAAGTAGGAAATAAAATCAAAAAAAGTAGGGAATAAAACGGAAAAAGTAGGGAATAAAATGTTATTTTTGTTTTTTAAATTTTGAAAACTCCCAATGAGAATAGTTATACAAAGAGTCTCCGAGGCCTCGGTGAGTGTTGGCGGAGAGTTAATTTCAAAGATTGAAAAAGGAATGATGATTCTGCTCGGCATCGAAGACGCCGACACAGAAGAAGACGTCGATTGGCTCTGCAATAAATTGTCGAAACTTCGTATCTTCTCCGACGAAAACGACGCCATGAACCTCGATATCAACCAGGTTGAAGGTTCGTTTCTTGTCGTGAGTCAGTTCACTCTGCATGCCATGACAAAAAAAGGCAACCGCCCAAGTTTCATCAGAGCTGCCCGACCAGAAAAGGCGATTCCTTTGTACGAAACATTTTTAAAACAACTCGCTCTCATCTCCGGCCGCCCTGTCCAATGCGGACAATTCGGCGCTGATATGAAAGTAGCCCTCATCAACGACGGTCCTGTAACAATAATCATGGATTCCCAAAACAAAGAATAAACTGATGTGGAACTTTACTTATTCCAACGGAAACACAGACACTTGGACATTTTATCGCCAGGAAAAATAAAAATAATTTCCTAGGTTTTAAACGTGATTCATTAAACAAAAATTCATTATTTTTGCACTATGGAAACTAAGAGACAACAAAAAATATCAAAGCTCCTCATGAAGGAACTCAGCGAGATTTTTCAAAGAGAGATCAAAGCTAAAAGCAATGTGATGATTTCAGTCACAAAAGTCAACGTAACAACAGATATGTCATACGCTCGCGTATATCTCAGCATCTTCGGACCTAAGATGGAAGACAAGAAAAAAGTCGTTGAAGAAGTCAACGGTATTTCAAAAGGCATCCGCAAGATGTTAGGCGACCGCGTCAGACATCAGCTCAGAATAATACCAGAACTCCAATTCTTCGAAGACGACTCTCTGGATTATATCGAGAACATAGACCATCTTCTTAAAGACTAATGACTAAAGACATGGAATAAATCCTTTTGACTTTAGACTTTTGCCAAAATTAATTGTCAATTGAAACTACCTTCGTTCATAGCGCAACGTTATCTTCTGGCGAAGAAAAGTCACAACCTTATTAACATTGTCACATGGATTTCGATAATAAGTGTTTGTGTCGCTACTTTCGCCATGATTTTCGTTTTGTCTGTATTCAACGGTTTCAACGTGGTGATTTCCGATATGATTCACCAACTCTCTCCCGACCTCAATATCAGCACTGTGAAAGGAAAGACTATCAACCTCAACGACTTTCCTTTAGATAAATTAAAAGAAATAAACGGTATCGACTATGTCTTCCCAACCATAACAGAAGACGTGCTGTTCAAGAACTCCAACAAACAGCAGATTGGCCAGGTGAAAGGCGTCCCTCAAGATTATAACAAAATTGACAGAGTGAGAGGAACAATCCTAAACGATACCACTTTCGATGTAAGTTATAACAACATCAACTACGGAATCACTGGAGCAGGAATGGCTTACTTTCTGGGTATCAACGTTTACCAACCTTATTCTTCTATTCAGGTTTATGCCCCTAAAAGAGGTAACGCTTCTTCATTTAATCTTGAAAACAGTTTCAACAGTTCAAAACTTGTCGTCACGAACGTATTTTCAACTCAGCAGGAAGTTGACGAACGCCTCGTCCTCGCTCCTCTCGAATGGCTCGCAGACTTAACGGAATACGAGAATCTTGTCACTGACGTTGAGATATTTATAAACGATAAAAGTCTAAAGGCAAACGGCAAAAGACAATTAAACCGCATCAAGAAAGAGATTAAAGATATCCTTGGCGAAGATTATAAGGTTTATGACCAATATGAACAGCAGGAAACTTTATATAAGATGATGAAAGCAGAGAAACTCGCTGTCTATCTTATCCTTACCTTCATCTTGATAATGGCGACATTCAATGTCATCGGCACTTTGAGCATGTTGATAATCGATAAAAACAAAGACATCACTTTGCTCAAAGCTATGGGCGGCGACAATACTTTGATTAAAAAGATTTTCATCAACGAAGGACTTCTCATCTCTGTCGTCGGCGGAATATTAGGATTACTATTAGGAATAGTTGCCGTTTTGATACAGCAATATTTCGGCATCATACGACTAGGCAACGGCGGCAGCTACATCATCGACGCTTATCCTGTTGCATTACAATTCACCGATATAGTATTGGTCTTCACAACAATAGCTATAATCGGAAGCATCGCAGCATTCTTCACTGCCAATAAATCTATCAAGAAGATACAAGACGTTTCGCTTAATGCGAGATAATTAAAGACTCAGAGTCTCAGAGACGCAAAGACGCAAAGACCTAACTTTATGTCTCTGCGTCTTTATGTCTATATATCATTGCGCCTTCAACATCTTCGTCAGCTCTATAAACTCTTGAACTGAGAGTTGTTCTGGACGTTTGTTGAAAATCTCATTAGCGATAATATCCTGAGGTATCAAGCTTCTCAATGAATTACGCATCGTCTTTCTTCTTTGGTTGAAAGCTTGTTTCACCACTGTTACAAACAACTTCTCGTCACAATCCAAATGACTTACGTTATTACGTTTCATTCTTATGACTGCCGACTTCACCTTTGGAGGAGGATTGAAAACGTTTTCATGAACAGTAAACAGATATTCAATGTCATACCAAGCCTGAAGCAATACACTCAAGATTCCGTAAGTCTTGCTTCCCGGACCGGCAGCGATACGCTCAGCTACTTCCTTCTGTATCATACCTACAACTTCATCAACTTCATTGCGATATTTCAAGACCTGGAAGAAAATCTGACTGCTGATATTATAAGGGAAATTACCAATAACTCCTATCTTCTCTGAAGCGAATTTGCTCAAATCAGTTCTCAAGAAATCGCCGTGGATAAGGTTGTCGCCTAGTTGAGGATATACATTTTTTAGATATTCAATAGATTCAGTATCAATCTCCACAACACGTAGTTTCTCCAAACTATCTTGAATGAGATATTGAGTGAGCACGCCCATACCGGCACCTACTTCCACAATAACGTTAACATCTTTTGACATTGAATCGACGATTTTTCTTGCAATATTCAAATCGACGAGAAAATGCTGACCTAAAGCCTTCTTTGGTCTCACCAAATTGTTATATGATTGATTCTGTTCCATAATCTAATTAATTTTAATTCCTAACTCCTAATTCCTCATTCCTAATTCTTCTATAAGCATTACGAGCCTGCGCCACATAAACGCTTGCTGTATATTCATCTATGATTTTGGCGTAACACTCCATAGCTTCTTCTTTTTTATTAAGATATCTTTCCAATAAAATAGCGTCTTCCAGCAAAGCCTTATCTGCAATATAACTATCAGCATAACCTTTATAGACGCGTTTATACAGACTATCAGCAAGTTCGTAATCCTTATTTTCCATTGCTATATAAGCCTTTCGAGTTAAAAGATAAGGCATACTCACCTCATTAGGGTTGTATATATTCACCGAATCTAGCAATTGATTTGCGAGTTCATAGCGTTTCTGATAAATATAATAATCTGCTTTAGCAATACGCTGTAAAGCGATGGTGTCATATTCCAAATTATCGGTGATGAGCAGCGATAATGTCATAGCATCGTTAGCGATAAGCTTAGATGTAGCTGATTTCAAAATATTTAACACTGCCAACGACCAATCAAACTCTCCCATATAATAACGGAGCTGCGCATTCTTAAAACGCGCCTCATGTCCGATAGGCTCCTCCTTCATCGATTTATCAACCTGACTATAAAGCAATGTAGCTTCCCACATCTCACCTTTATAAAGATAGACATCAGCAAGAGTCATCTTGACTTTCGACTTGTTATATTTCGATAGATTATATTCCAAAACACTATTTAACAAACCGATTGCTTTGTCGTATTCATCAAGTTTAAATGTCAGGATTTCAGACCTTATAATTAATATAGGTATGGTCTTATCTGAAATTGTAAGTTCTTCACATTCCAACTCAATACGTTTTTCAAAGGCAGAATAGAACTCTTTATCATAATTCTCCGCAAGAGATTTAACATATTGAACCTCTGTAAGTCCAACGACAGACTCTGGATAATAAGCACCTTCATTGGATTTCTTCACAAGATATTCGTACGCATTTATTGCAATATCATATTGTTCGTTATCACGAGCTATTCTTGCAAGATAAATGATATCAAATTCTCTATCATTGAAACGTTTATCCAAAGCAATCTCCTGACTAAGAGCTATCTCATAATCTTTCATCTGAAGAGAAAACCACACCAGCAATTCAGCGAACATCACATTTTCTGGATTGTCCTGAGTTTTTTTCAAGAATGCCATACGCATCACATCTATGACTGAACCATCAACATCGTACCGCATCATAAAAGAAAATCTTGATTTAATGACATCGTAATCGTCAGGATCCACTTCTAACTGAAGCAGATAATTCTCTATTGACTTCTCAAAATTCATCATGGAGTTATAAGCGAGAGCTTTCTCCATATAGAACTTATAATCTATATACTTTGACTCAGAACCTCTGTCATACAAGATGATAGCATATTCGTCAAGGTCGCGACTACGCAAAGTGTTAGCTATCTGAACATAAACAGTCTTATCTTCAGGCAAGTCGTTTATCAACTTTTTAAGATACTTATCTGCCTTTTCTGTCTCATTATTCTTTATATAAATGAATGCCAATGAAATCTGCGATTTCCATTTATTAGTAGTATTGTCTTTCTTTATGAACGATTTAAGGACTTTCTCGGCATCATCATATTTTTCCAAGAAAAGCAGACACTCTACATATTGAGAGAAATAATGATAATTATTGTAAGAAGTATAAAGTTTAAGATATAAATCTGCCGCTTTATCGTATTCTTTGTTATTATAGAAACTACGTGCAAGTTGCTCATCCACTTGACGTTGCGATTGTGTATTTTTAGATTGATGAGTTCCTTTTGATTGTAGAGGCACCTGAGCAAAAGCAGACGATGCCATCAACAACAAAAGCGACATAACGAAAAACAATCGCGGAGCATTTCTCATCGTAGCTTATTGTTTTTCAATAGTTTTAATAAATTCACTTTGTTTTTCGAAGCGGTCTATGAAATAATCCAATTTTGCTTCTAGGGATTTAGCTGCAGTTTCTTCAGATTTAAGATATTCATCTCTTTTTGCTTCATCATAAAGACCTTTAGCAATATCATCTTTAAGGTCATTGATTTGAGAAATAGAATACTTTATGTCATCAGCGATGATAGTACGTTCATCTTCATATTGTTGAAGATAAGCGCGAAGAAGTTGCATCTCTGGTTTTGGTGTATTGTTTTCTCTTAGAAAATTATCGAAATGAGCGCATTCTTCAACAAGTTTGTTGAATGCCGACTCTGCTTTTTCCTGTTTCTTCTCGATTCTATCGAGTTGTTTTGTCAACGCATTAATACGTTTCATTGATGGCTCAGTGCAAGCCATCAATGAAAACAATATCAATATTATGCTTAATTTACTTAATAATTTCAAAGCCTGTATATTTTTGAAGTGCTTTAGGAACTCTGATTCCTTCTTCGCACTGGTTATTTTCCAACAATGCAGCAACGATACGTGGCAATGCGAGTGCGCTGCCATTCAATGTGTGGACGAGACGGATATTACCATCTTTATCTTTGAAACGGAGTTTCATTCTGTTAGCTTGGAATGTCTCGAAGTTAGAAACAGAACTTACTTCAAGCCATAACTCTTGAGCTGCTGACCATACTTCGTAGTCGTAAGTCATTGCAGATGTGAAGCTCATATCACCACCGCAGAGACGTAACACTCTGAAAGGAAGTTCGAGTTTACGGAGGAGGTTAGCAACATGTTCTTTCATTGCTTCCAATCTTTCGTAAGATGTGTCAGGATGAGCGATTTCCACGATTTCAACTTTATCGAATTGGTGCAATCTGTTAAGACCGCGTACTGTCTTGCCCCATGAACCAGCTTCACGGCGGAAGCAGTTAGAGTAAGCCACGTTTCTCAAAGGAAGTTGGTTTTCTTGAACAATCTTATCGCGGAAGATATTTGTTACAGGCACCTCAGCTGTTGGGATAAGATACATATTATCCAATGGCACTGCATACATCTGAGCTTCTTTATCAGGAAGCTGACCTGTTGCGTAAGCTGATGCTTCATTAACGAGGATTGGAGGTTGTATTTCGTAGTAACCTGCTGCTATTGCTTCATCGAGGAAGAAATTGATGAGGGCGCGTTGCAATCTTGCGCCTGCACCTTTATAGAATGGGAAACCAGCACCTGTGACTTTGTTACCGAGTTCAAAGTCGGCGAGTTGGTATTTATTGAGCAAATCCCAGTGAGGCACTGCGCCTTCATAAAGTTTTGGCATTTCGCCTTCTTGGTTTACTATCAAGTTGTCGGCTGCTGTCTTGCCGCAAGGAACTTCGAGGTTTGGAGTATTAGGAATCTCGACGAGCTTGTTTTGAAGTTGAGTCTTGATTTCTTCAGCGCGTTCGGCGAGAACTTTAGTCTTTTCTTTTAGCTCCGTATTTCTTTTTTTAAGTTCGTTAGCTTCGTCGGCTTTGCCTTGTTTATATAAGTCGCCAATTTTCTTTGCGAGCATATTGGCTTCAGCGAGAGCCTCATCATTTTCCTGTTGTACAGCGCGACGTTCGTCGTCGAGTTGCAACACTTCGTCTAATAATTCAAAGCGAGTAAAATTCTTTATACTCAAGCGTTTGATAACTTCTTCTTTATGTTCTCTTATGTAAGATACTACTAACATGGTAAAATTTATTTTAGCGCAAAGATAAAAAAAATACCGATTGAAAATTTCAATCGGTATTTTTTTCTGTTCGTTTTATCTGTAACGATTATTCAGTGATTTCAGCTTCAACTGGGATAACTGAAACGTATGAACGATCGTTTCTTCTTCTACGGAATTCAACGATACCATCTGTGAGTGCGTAAAGAGTATGGTCTTTACCGCAACCTACGTTTTCACCTGGATTGTGTTTTGTACCACGTTGACGGACGATGATGTTACCAGCGATAACAGCTTGACCACCGTAAACTTTCACGCCCAAACGTTTACTTTGGGATTCACGACCGTTTGATGAACTACCAACACCTTTTTTATGTGCCATAATCTAAATTTTTTCAGGTTTGTTATTCAGTAATATTTTCAATCATGATCTTTGTCAATTCTTGACGATGACCATTTAATTTTTGATAACCTTTTCTTCTTTTCTTTTTGAAAACAAGAACTTTGTCACCTTTGAGATGCTCAACAATCTTAGCATCAACTTTAGCACCTTGGAGGACGGGGGTGCCTACCCTTGTGTTGCCTTCATTTTCGATCAACAACACCTTGTCGAATGTGATTGTGCCTTCGACTTCACCATTCAAGCGGTTGCAATAGATTTGACTACCTTTGCTAACTTTGAATTGTTGCCCTGCGATTTCTACAATTGCGTACATTTTTAAAATTTAAGTTGAAATTAATTTCTAATTTTTTCGGACTGCAAAAGTACACTTTTTTTCAATACAAAATCAAGGAGATGAAAAATATTTTTAGACATGAGCTATGAGCCGTGAGTTCCGAGCAAAAATCATAAAAAAACAGCATCAACATCTAGACGGCAAAACTGCTCACAACTCAATGCTCAATGCTCGCAGCTATAAGTCAAAAGTTTTTTTCAAACACCTTATAATATAAATCATATTTTTATTACCTTTGCGGAATTGTAGCAAAAACTAAGTTCTACATAATTTGCAAATTTTATAAAAAACATATACCATGGTTGTATTCTTCGAAAACAAACAGCGAAACATCATCGCTTTAGAATGTCAAGAACGTTTAAATCAAGAATCAATTGCCAAACTCGTATGGTTGTTTGGTGAAGCAAAACAATTGCTGACTCCTACCATTGAAGGTCATTTCTTCGGACCTCGCAAAGAAATGATTACTCCTTGGAGCACCAATGCTGTTGAAATAACACAAAACATGAGCATCAGCGGAATCACTCGTATTGAAGAGTTCATTCCTGTTGCTGCTGACGACAACAGTTTCGACCCTATGCTTCAGGCAAAATATAACAACTTAGACCAAAACTTATTCTTCATCGACCGCAAGCCAGAAGCTATCAAGAACATCGACGATATCGAGGCTTACAACATCCAAGAAGGTTTGGCTTTAAGTGAAGAAGAAATCTCATATCTCAAAAGCATCAGAGAAAAAATTGGCCGTCCTCTTACCGACAGCGAAGTATATGGTTTCGCACAAGTCAACTCAGAGCACTGCCGTCATAAAATCTTCGGCGGAACTTTCATCATCGATGGAAAAGAAATGCCAGACGCTCTCTTCGCTCTCATCAAGAAGACTTCAAAAGAAAATCCTAACAGATTAGTATCAGCATACAAAGACAATGTCGCTTTCATCTTAGGTCCTAAAGTTGAACAATTCGCTCCTAAGACACAGCATCAAGCCGACTTCTTCCAAGTGAAAGACATCGACACTGTCATCTCATTGAAAGCAGAGACACACAACTTCCCTACTACCGTTGAGCCTTTCAACGGAGCTGCAACAGGTGGCGGCGGCGAAATCCGCGACCGTCTCGCTGGCGGTAAAGGTAGTATTCCATTGGCAGGTACCGCTGTCTATATGACATCATATCCTCGCACAGAAGAGAACCGCGAATGGGAACAAGGCTTCGAAGAACGTAAATGGTTATACCAAGACCCAGCCGACATCCTCATCAAGGCTTCCAACGGAGCTTCAGACTTCGGCAACAAATTCGGACAACCTTTAATTAATGGTAGTCTCCTCACTTTCGAACATCAAGAAGAAAACAAAGAATTCGGTTTCGATAAAGTCATCATGCTTGCCGGCGGTATCGGCTTCGCAAGAAAAGAAGACAGCATCAAGGAAGACCCAGAACCAGGCGACCTCATCATCGTTTTAGGTGGCGACAACTACCGCATCGGTATGGGCGGCGGCGCTGTTTCAAGTGTCGACACAGGACAATTCAGCAACGCTATCGAACTTAACGCTGTTCAACGCGCTAACCCTGAAATGCAAAAACGCGTCGCTAACGTAGTACGTGCTATGACAGAATGCGGCAACAACCCTATCCGCTCTATCCACGACCACGGCGCTGGCGGTCACCTCAACTGCCTCTCAGAACTTATCGACAAGAGCGGCGGCGTCATCAACGTTGCTAACCTCCCTGTCGGTGACCCAACATTGTCAGACAAAGAAATCATCGGCAACGAGTCACAAGAGAGAATGGGCCTCCTCGTAAATAAAAACGATACTGAAATCATCAAGCAGACAGCTCTCAGAGAACGCGCTCCTTACTTCCAAGTAGGTGAAGCTACCGATGACCAACGTTTGCGTTTCATCAGAGAAGACGGCAACAACGCCATCGACCTCAGCTTAGGCGATTTCTTCGGAAGCACTCCTAAGACTGTCTTGTACGACACCGACAAACCATATCAATTCAACGATATAGAATATAAGAAAGAACAATTCAACAAATATCTCGAACAAGTGCTTCAACTCGAAGCTGTCGCTTGTAAAGATTGGTTGACAAACAAAGTTGACCGTTCTGTAACAGGACGCGTCGCATTACAACAATGTGCAGGTGCAATCCAACTTCCTCTCAACAACTTAGGTATTAGCGCATTGGACTACCAAGGCGTCAAAGGTATCGGCACAGCACTCGGTCACTCACCAGTAGCAGCTCTCGCTGACCCAGCTAAAGGTTCACGCCTCGCAGTGGCAGAATCACTCACCAACGTCATCTGGGCTCCTATAGAAGAAAACCTCAAAGGTATCTCATTAAGCGCCAACTGGATGTGGCCAGCTAAGAACGAAGGCGAAAACGCTCGTCTCTATAAAGCTGTTAAAGCATTGAGCGACTTCTGTATCGAATTAGGCATCAACGTTCCAACAGGTAAAGACTCATTGTCAATGACACAGAAATATCCTAACGGACAAAAAGTCTTGTCACCAGGTACAGTGATAGTAACAGCTGTTGGCGAAGTATCTAACATCCGCAAGACTGTCAAACCTGTCGCTTCAACCGACAACGCAACAGAATTGCTTTATGTTGACTTCTCAAAAGGCGCATTCGAATTGGGCGGCAGCAGCTTGGCTCAAGTATTGGATAAGATTGGCAACAACGCTCCTGACGTTAAAGACGCTGCTTACTTCAAAAACTGCTTCAACACAATTCAAAAACTCATCGAAGAAGGTCTCATCGTTGCAGGTCACGACGTATCAGCAGGTGGTTTGATCACTACATTATTAGAAATGACATTCGCTAACTGCGAAGGTGGTCTCAACATCGACTTGTCAGCATTCAACAACAACGACCTCGTATCAGTAGCATTCAGCGAACAACCAGCTGTCGTTATCCAAATCAACGACGCTAAGGCAAAAGAAATCCTTGCAAACAATAATATAGACTTCGTTGTTATCGGTAAACCACAAGACAAACGTGAAATTACTTTGACAAAAGACAACGAGACATACAACTTAGACATCAACGCATTGCGTGACGTTTGGTACAAGAGCTCATATCTCTTAGACATCAGACAAACTGGCAAGGCAAAAGCAACAGAACGTTTCGAAAACTACAAGAAACAAGACTTACGCTATGACTTCAGTTCTAAATTCACTGGCAAAGCTGCCGATTTAGGCATCGATATGCACAGAAGAGAAGCATCAGGCGTCAAGGCTGCTATCATCAGAGAAAAAGGTGTTAACGGCGATAGAGAAATGGCTTACGCTTTATACCTCGCAGGTTTCGATGTAAAAGACGTTCACACAACTGACCTCATCAACGGCAAAGAAGACCTCAGCGACGTCAATATGATTGTATTCGTCGGAGGTTTCTCTAACTCAGACGTATGCGGTTCAGCAAAAGGTTGGGCTGGCGCTCTCCTCTACAACGAAAAAGCACGTACAGCAATCGAAAACTTCTACGCTCGTAAAGACACTCTCAGCTTAGGCGTATGTAACGGTTGCCAACTCATGACAGCATTAGGTCTCGTTTATCCAGATCACGAAGAACATCCTGTCATGTTACACAACGACTCACATAAGTTCGAATCTAACTTCATCAATGTTGACATCAACCACAGCAACAGCATCATGTTGTCATCACTCGCAGGACGCCGCTTAGGTGTTTGGATTGCTCACGGTGAAGGTAAATTCAACTTCCCATATTATAAAGACAAATACAACATCGCAATGAGTTACAGCTTCGGTGATTACCCAGGCAACCCTAACGGCAGCGACTGGAACGTAGCAGCTATCTGCTCTAACGACGGTCGTCATCTCGCTATGATGCCTCACATCGAACGCGCTTTCTTGCCATGGCAATGGCCATACTATCCAGAAAACAGAAAGAACGACGAAGTAACTCCTTGGATTGAAGCATTCGTCAACGCACTCAATTGGATCAAACAACAATAATAATTATGAATAAATCGGAAAAATTAAATATTCAAGGCAGACCTGACGTCCCTCCAAGACTGTTCGACTTATTGCCACGTTATGTAGAGAAGTACGGTTACAAAGACAACCTCTTCGCTGGAAAAGTCAACGGACAATGGGTTAAATATAACGGAGAGAAGTTCTGCGAGATGACCGACTCCATCAGCTACGGCTTGTTGAAGTTGGGCGTCAAGAGAGGCGACCGCATCGCATTGGTAGCTACCAATGCACCGGAATGGAATATGATAGACTTCGCCATCCAACAAGTTGGAGCTATATGCGTGCCTATCTATCCTACCGTCAGCCATGCCGACTACGAACATATTTTCAAACATTCCGAGGCAAGCATAGTTTTCGTTACAAATAGCAACTTATATAATAAGGTGTCGGACATCATCGCTTCGACACCTTCTATCAAAGAAACATTTCTCATCAAACCTGTCGAAGGTTTGAAGTCGTTGCAAGAACTCATCGATTTGGGAAATGCCAATAAAGATGTTGAAGCTCTTGAAGCAGCGAAAGCACAGGTACAAAACGGCGACCTCGCCACCATCATCTACACCTCTGGAACGATGGGAACTCCTAAAGGCGTTATGCTCTCTCATCGCAACATCTTGTCAATAATAGAATATCTCTGCCCACTCTACCCTATCAACGAAACACACGACGCAATAAGTTATCTGCCTCTCTCTCACATCTACGAAAGAGCTGTTCAATATTGCCACGTTTACTTAGGCGTAAGTACTTATTATGTCGATAACCTCGGTGCCATCGTTGACACTATGGCTGAGATAAAACCGCAGCACTTTTCTTCAGTGCCTCGTCTCATCGAGAAGGTTTATCACACCATCGTTCGTAAAGGTCGTAAACTTAAAGGTATCAAGAAGACTATATTCTTCTGGGCATTAAACCTCGCAGAACGTTATGACGAAACAAAGAAAAACAACGGATGGTTCTATCGTCAGCAGCTTAAGATAGCCGACAAACTCGTCTTCAAAGAATGGAGAAAAGTATTCGGCAATAAGCTCGAACTCATCATTTCCGGCGGTGCTGCTATCCAGCCTCGTCTCGTCAAAATCTTCACAGCAATAGGAATACAACTTTCTGAAGGTTACGGATTAACAGAGACATCACCTGTTATCGCAACCAACAGCCTCACCTTAGGCAAACTCAAAGCTGGTACTGTAGGTGTCGTGATGGACAACCAAGAAGTGATGATAGCTGAAAATGGTGAGATTCTCGTGAAAGGACCTAACGTAATGCTTGGTTATTATAAAGACGAAGAAAGAACCAAAGAAGCCATCGATGAAAACGGATACTTCCACACAGGCGATAAAGGCTGCTTCGACGAAGACGGTCTCCTCAAAATCACAGGTCGTATCAAAGAAATATTCAAGACTTCAATGGGCAAATACATCAGTCCTGTACTCATCGAAAACAAGATTAAAGAGTCACCATTCATTGGCGAACTCTTGGTCATAGGCGAAGGACAGAAGTTCGCAGCAGCTCTCATCTATCCTAACTTCGAACACCTCAAGTCATGGTGCAAAATCAAGAACATACCTTACACTACTGATGAAGAGATGATAAAGAACAAAGACGTCATCATGCGTTTTAGAAAAGAGATAGAGAAATACAACGCTGACTTAGGCGACTACGAACAAGTGAAGAAGTTCGAACTCATCGCTAAAGAATGGACTATCGAGTCTGGCGAGATGACAGCAAGTCTGAAACCACGTCGTAGCAAGATTATGCAAAACTACGCCGACTTGGTTGAAAAGATTTATGCTGAGTAAAGACTACAAGACCACAAGACTACAAGACTACAAGATTGGGCGCTGCTGTTATGAAGTGGCGCTCTTTTTTTAGTAATTCAGGGATTGAGGGATTAGAGGCGCAGAGGGATTAGAGGGTCTTGCGTAGAGGCGCACGGACTTGCGACTTTGGTTTTTAGGAATTCAGGAATCCAGGAATTATAGGATTTGAGGACTTCATTACTCCATCACTAAAAAAAGTTCAGAGTTCAGAGTTCAAAGTTCTTCTGAGATTCTGAGGTTCTGAATTTTTTGAATAAAAAAGTGTTGGATTTACAATGGTGAACTATTTTTAAAAGCTATTCCCGTTGTATCTTCATATACACCATTCTGTAAAAATCCAATAATACTATTTACTATTTGCGACAATGGATTTTCTATTTTAGCCATTCTTTTGCCATAATATACATATTCATCAAGTCGAACTTCATCATGCGGTCTGAAAGTATTTGTCTTGAAATTCTTCCTCACTAGAATGCTTAGATTATATTCATAATTTGCATTATGAGTTATATATGTTTCTGCATTGCTATTATGATTCGTAATCCTCAATGATGCTTCCAATTTACTGCCATCATCTTTTTTAATTTTAACAACTCCATATTTACTTGCACCTTCTAAATTTGGGATATCCAATGCATTTCTTAGATTTGTTAAAAAACCATACGGGTCAGTAACTCCATAATAATCTTGAGCAAGTTTTCTTAATTTTGGTATTGCTATTTCAGTATTTATTTGTACATTTGCAATGTCATTCGTTTGAGAAGGCTTAGTGAACCTTTGAGTTCCTCTTATAGAGTTCAGACGAGTGACTTTTTTATTTTTATCATCCTCCATAATATCAATCTGCACTATTAAAAATCATCAATTATATCTGATAATTTATCAGAATCAAACTTTACATCAATACTTTAAATACAGAAATATTTTATCGAAAACGGAATTATGTATTCTGTTTCATATTTTATTTCCATTGGTTTTTGATTCAGCAAAATTAATATTTCATTTTCATATAAAAAAGTTAAAAAATGTTAATTTTGAATCTATATCATTCCGAATTTCTGAATTTCTGAGATTTAAAAAAAGTTCAACAGCCTTAGCTCAAAAAACAACTCCTAACTAAAAAACTTGTAGTCTTGTGGTCTTGTAGTCTTTTTTCATATCTTTGTAAACAAATACTCTTGTTTATGAAAAGACTCTTCTGCATAATATCAATTATCTCTTTCTTTATGTTGTTTTCTATTTCATGCTCGAGGAATGCAAATCAAGATTTAATGGAAAGATTAGAGAAAGCTCAATCTTATAATAGCGAGGCTGTTGGCTTATATAAAAGCGACAGTTTAGAACAATCTTTATATAAGTTCATTGATGTCCTTAGTTTGATAGAAACATTGCCTGAAGATATGACAGAAGAAGAAAAGCATTTGGCTTCTAAGGTGTACAATAATATCAACGGCATTTTTATATCCGTATATGACAACCATTTTGACGCTCTATCAGCAAAAAGAGCTCTTCATTATCAAAAAATCGCCAATGAGATAGATAGTATTATTTTTCCTTCAGTGTGCTTAGCAATGGCTAGCTCATTCACGTCTGAAACAGAAGCTGATTCTGTAATGCTTTATCTTAAAATGGCCGAACCTTATCTTGATACCATTAACGACATCGGGAGGTATATTATGGCTCAACATTTATTATCTACAGTATATTATAATCAAGGAAAATTTGATTCGTGTTTTCAGGTGTGTCGTAATATGATTGCATTCAAATGCAGACGTGGATTGGAAGCCAAAAGAGACTCCATGACATTAGGAATACAGATGTTTCATTCGCCTTACATGCTTCAGTCAAAACCATATTTGTTAAAAGTGCTTGAATATGAGACAAGATATGATATAATAGGTTCGATAATGCTGTTACTGGAAAAAATATATGAATATGAAAACAATCAAGACAGCGTGAATTTCTGTCGCAAATATTATGGAGCATCTATTGAATCAAAAATAAAAAGAGATGACAATAAAGACGATCTAACCAAGATATACGAAATTTATGCAGAGAAACGGGATGCTAAAATCAATGAATTGCGCGAACTGAAAAAGACAAAAAAGAAAACATCATTGATATTGATAGCAATTGTAATATCAATGTCGGTTTGGTATTTCATTTTCAGAAGAAACAGTATGAAACTCAACAAACAGTCAGAACACTATAATAACATCATAGCAGACATAGAGTTCAAACATTCAATAGTGGATGGCAGGATAAAGAAGATGAATGTAGAACTACGCAAAAAGGAAGATATCATTAAGTCTAAGGAAATAGAACTTGATGAGATGAAGCAAAAAATAGAGAGAATTGAAAATTCTCCTAATATTCCTAATATCGAATCTTATTATAAATCTGATATATGCCGTAAAATCGTCAACAGAAAAGCCACCGACTTCTCTGCCCTAACCAACGAAGATTTTGCATTGCTGATACAAGCAGCCGACAAGCATCTCAATAATATCACAACGAGACTGAAAGAGAAATATCCGAAAATAAACAAAGAAGATTTATATTATATATGCCTGATTCTGCTCAACACAGATGAAAACAAATTGCAATATTTAATAAACAAAAACCGTAAAACTATTTGGTATAGACTCAGCAAAATCAGAAATATGTTTGAATTGGAAAACAATGATGACATTTTAATCTATATAATAGAAAATTTCATCAATTAAAAAGTATAATCAATAGAGGTATATTAAAGCTAAGTTATTATCAATCAATTATAAAAAAATATTTTACCACAAAATGTAACATAATTTTTCAAAGTTGTATTTATGGAAAACGTATTTTTGTTCTATAAAATAATCACGACTTATGAAAAAGACTTTACTATTTATTTCAATTATGTTGATTGCATCTGTCTTGAAATCACAAGACGACATAGATGCAGGCTGGTATCTTTTCCCTGACAGCACCTATAATAATGACGTATTGGGAATTACGCATTTGATAGAGACAAAAGATGGTAACTACATAACATCTATGTATGACTATTCGAATTATTATAAATCCCAAGACGATGCGACTATATTTGAAATTAATTCGGACGGTGTTATTTTAAATGAGATTAAAGTTGATATTGATGATAGTTATATATTAAATGACATTGTTTATGATGTACAGAATGACACAGTAAATGTTTTAATGCACTGTATTGGTATTCATCGCAATTGTGCCATGATGTTGCATTCATATCTTTTGCCAGACTTTACATTGACGGAGTTTAGACAAATATGGTCAGCTGATTTTGAAAAACCGATGACGACTAATATATTGGGAAGTTTTAGTCCATTGATTGACAATGAAGGCAATAGAACCATATCTTACACATATTCCAGCGAGGTGATTTCCAGTGTAAGACCTCCATACGGAAAAATCCTTTTCTTAAAATTAGACGCCTCTTGTAATGTAATATTGGAAAAATGGTTGGATTGTGCTGAATTGAATTATAATCACCTAAGTTTGGTATGCTATACATTTAATGAAGATACCACCAATTATAATGTGATGTTACGAATAGACAAGTCCCCGTGTAATTGCCAATATGTTCTTGACAATGAATTCAATCTTATAGATACACTATATTATGAAAAAGAAAGTGCAATGAATTACTGGGAATTTTCGGGTCAGCAAGCATATAGTCAAAATCCTAATAATGGAAAGATATACTGCATAACATCTGTCGCTCACCCAGAGATGATGTATGAACTTGCCGTATTTATGCTTGATAAGACAAATATGAAGGTTAAAATGATGAGATGTACAGATACTCCAGATAATATATGTAATACCACAGGACTGGGTAATTACTTAGCCTATTCAAAAAACGGTGATATTTATGGAATGGGAATTTATGATTTTGATTATTTTACGAATAATCCTAATTATGAATGCAAATTATACATAGTAAAATTTGACGAAAATCTTAAGAAAATAAATGAATGGTATTATGAAATTGAGAAAGAGTATATGCATCATTTTGATCATATTTATTGTACAGAATCTGATGACATTATTGTAACAGGATTTGTTGTAAACAACGATACCAATTATCCTTGTATTGTCAAATTTCCCGCATCAGCATTTGATACAGAAAACATAGAAGAAGCACACGCTCATGGTCTGCATCTTGCTGTCGCTTATCCTAATCCGGGCGGAGATATATTGAATATCAGATGCGGATTACGGAATGCTGTTTTATCAGTCTATGATATTCAAGGAAGAAAAATCCACGAACAGGAAATAACCGACGACGTCACTTCAGTAGATGCCTCTAAATGGCAAAGTGGAACCTACATCTGGAAATTAGGAATGAGGAATGAGGAATTAGGAATGAAGGAGATTGAAACGGGGAAATGGGTTAAATAGGAATTAGAGGAATTAGAGGGGCAGAGGGATTAGAGGGAATAGAGCGATTAGAGGAGTTTTGCACATCACTTCATTACTAAAAAGGTTCAGAGTTCAGAGTTCAGAGTTTAGAGTTCAAAGTCCTTCTGAGGTTTTGAGATTCTGAATTTCTGAGATTCAAAATAGTGCCGAAGGTACGACAGAATAATCAAACGCAGTTCTGTCGCACCTTCGGCGCTTTGATTTTACTAAACATTGTTTTGCAGGTGCGGAGAAGAATCTTGTCGGACAAGACTACAACGTTTACATATATAATTGACATAGAAATGTTTCAGACATCTGAACCCACCCATGTGAAACATTATGAGTATGGTCATGATCTCGGAATCGGAAAGACGACTCGGTTTGTTTCTATGCTTTTTTCCATCGTCAATAGAATGTTTTTTAACAGTTTCATTAAAAAAATGCAGAAGTCGTCTGCCATATAGAAAATTTCAATAACTTTGTTATCGGATAACATAACGTTTTGTTCTTTTGTTTGCACTTTAAAGATACAAAAAATATCGTTATGTTATTCATTTTTAATGAATTATTTTATATCGAACTCACGTTAAATAAAAAAGACTAATAAAAAAATATCTGTAAATTGAATGTAAAAAATAAGAAACTATTATTTTTAGTGGTAATTTTGAGAATGTTTTTGTAAGACATAATGTATAACAATAACCAGTATCCAAAGCCAAGCGGAAGGAGGCTTGCAACAGTGGAAATTAGAAATGTACGAGAGCCACTGAAAACATAGAGTAGTACGAACTGA
>JAZUCH010000132.1:0-1733 GCA_045639025.1 Bacteroidales bacterium | reverse complement strand
CCTTCATTGCCTTTGTCTGGCTTGCATTGAGTTAATGTCAACACCATCATCAATGCCATCATTATTGCTGTAAACTTTTTCATCATTCGTTTTCCTTTCTTCTTTTGTTCATTAAATAAATTAAACCTGTGGCTGTCATGATTAACAAGCCATTACCTAATGGAGCGTTTCCTCCTGTGAAGTTTTCAAAGCTGAAGCCTCCCTGCTGGGTGTCGAAGTTTCCGAAGTTGAAACCTTGTCCGAACTGTCCTGCAAATCCATCAAAGCCAAGACCTGGACTCATCGTTTCCGGCGAGCGCAACTCCTTAGCAGTTGAGAAATAGGCATCAGTCTGCGCTTTCAAGCCGCCTGTCACGAACGCCAGGAAGCCCAGCATAAAGCTCAATACAATAAATTTTCTTTTCATTTTTAATTAAATATTATTTGAATTTAAGTTATGACAATACGGTATCGCAAAGCATGATGACACACTTTGTGAAATTTTGTTAAATAAGATTTTTGTAAATAAAATTTAGAATACGACTTTTTCAACGACAATCTCCAAAACCGAAGACTGTTGTCCGTTGTCTGTTGTCCGTTGTCAACCGCAGGTTTTATTTTAAATTGCCAATGGGGGGGGTAATCGCAATGTATGTCAAAGACTTAGCTTTTAAAGCCATCTTAAAAGTCTTTTCTTCTATTTGTAAATTATACTTTGACATCAATGCTTAGTTTTGTGGCGCGAAGATAATACTTTTTTTAAAACTAAGAACTTTTTTTCAAAGTCACCGAGTCGCTGAGACTCCGAGTTGCTGAGTCTATGAGTCAGGGTCTGAGTCAGGGTTCAGAGTTCAAAGGTTAACAAATCTTAACATCATTTCTTAATATTTCACTGATTTTTTGTTAAAAATTGTTAAAAGCAAAAAATTTCCTTCACAAAGTCTTGACAAAAGAATGTTGTAGCTGTAGCTTTGCAAATGAGAATTTAATAACCTTAATTTAAATTTATCAATATGAAACCAATTAAAAAATTAAATGCATCTGATAATTATTCAGAAAAAGATTATCATGAGTTATTGCACGACACAATAGCGGTGATAGAATCTTCACGAGTACGGATTGCCAAACAAATCAACACTACCATAATGTCATCACATTGGGAGATTGGCAAATTGTTGGAAGAACGTAAGCTCGATAGTAAACATGGTGACCAAATCGTCAAAAGACTATCTGTTGATTTAAAAGCGAAATATCCTAACATGGGATTGTCGCCAAGGAATTTGTGGAACATGAAACGCTTCTACCTTCGCTACTATCAAGAAGATACAAAAGTGCAACGGAGCGTTGCACTTTTACCATGGAGACATAATATGTTACTATTGAGACATAATTTATCTACAGAACATATTGTTTTTTATGCCAATGAAATAATAAATAAAGGATGGTCATTAGATATGCTACTCCTTGCTTTGAAATCTGAATATCATCTTTCTATACAAGCGAGTGAGAAGTCGAACAACTTTGCCGTCACCATGTCGAGTGAGAACGCAGAATATGCCAATGAGATTTTCAGGAGTCGGTATCACTTAGGATTCATAGACGCTGTTGAACCTTTGAAAGAACTGGATTTAGAACGACATTTGGTTAATAAAATCTCATCCTTCATTATGGAATTAGGAAACGGATTCAGTTTTATCGGAAACCAACATACTTTGTCGTTTAACAACAAAGATTATCATGTTGATTTGTTATTT
>JAZUCH010000131.1:0-5685 GCA_045639025.1 Bacteroidales bacterium | reverse complement strand
TAACATTATCGATAATGAACGTAACAAAATCGCCACATTAGTCAACGCAAAAATATGTTTGACAAACTGGCATATCGGTAAAAGAATCAACGATGAAATATTATTCAACCGCAGAGCTGATTACGGACAGCAAATAGTTAGAAAATTATCTCAAAAACTAACTGAACGTTATGGCAAAGGGTGGAGCGAGAAGAAGTTACGACATTGTCTCCGCAGTGCGGAGACTTTTTCAGAAGACGAGATAATTTCGGCAACACAGAAACAATTGTCGTGGACACATCTGAAAACTCTGATGTATATCAAAGAGCCAATAGAACGACAGTTTTATATGCTGATGTGTTGCAATGAACATTGGAATTTATCAGAGAACTAGGAAGTGACTTTTCATTCATCTGTCGTCAAAAAAGGATTACAATAGATTCCATTGATTACTACATTGATTTGCTGTTTTTTAACAGAGAACTGAAACGTCTTGTCGCCATTGATTTGAAGTTGGGGAAATTTAAGCCCGAATACGAAGGTCAAATGTTGCTATATCTCAGATACCTTAACAAAAACGAGAGAAAAGAATGGGAGGAATCTCCAATAGGATTAATCCTATGTTCAGAAGGAAATACGGAACATATTGAGTATCTAATGTTAAGTGACAACAATCATATTAAAGTGGCACAATATTACACAAAACTGCCAGATAAAAAACTATTAGCAAATAAATTAAAGAAAGCTATTGCAGTTGCAAGAGAATGTTGTCACAATAAAGAGAAATAGTAATACCACTTCCTCGGAGAAATAGCGTTAAGGAATTAAAGACACAGAGTCACAGAGTCGCAGAGTCACAGAGTCGCAGAGACCCAGAGACACAAAGAAACTTTAAGACTATGCGTCTTTGTGACTTTGCGCCTTAACCCCAAAACAAATATGTTTTCAGGAATAAAAATATTCTAAACAGTTACTAAATAAAGATATTTTTTACAATCTTTGCGAAGAGAAATTATTTTACGTTTTTCTTGAACAAATGTTTGAAATTTCTGTTGTAAAGATAGGTTAATGTTGTTCTGCCTGTTTTTATGATTATGTCAAATAAAAGAACACGCTATTTTTATTATGCATTATTTATTGATTTTACTTTTAGTATCGCTTGCGGTCTCGGCTCTTGGATGGGTTTATTTCATCTATTTCTTTAGTCTGGGCTACGGTTTCGGCGTTTCTGCTTTAGCTATTGCTATCGCTGTCATCTTCCGCGACGTGCTGACAATCCCGACAGCTCTTCTGTGCTTGGTTATGTTTATCTTCGGAATGCGTCTCGGTATTTACCTCGCGACTCGAGAGAAGAGATCTGCTGAGTATAAAAAGATTCTTTACGGCCCTGATGCGGCAAAGAAAAAACCTCTTTTTGTAGTTATCACAGTGTGGGTTTTCTGCGCTCTCTTGTATGTCGGTCAGGTAAGTCCAGTGGCTTTCTATCTTGCCAACGCAGCTGAAGGCGCTGCTGTTAATGAGTTGTGGGCTTGGATAGGAGCAGCTCTCATGGCTTTAGGCGTCGTCTTGGAATCTGTCTCAGACGCACAAAAGAAAGCAGCTAAGAAAATAAATCGTAACCGTTATGTAGATACAGGCTTGTACAGAATCGTACGTTGTCCTAACTACCTCGGAGAACTCGTAATATGGACTGGTTCTTTGGTCGTCTGCATCGGCGCTTCATGCTCTGCATGGCAATGGATTGTAGCTGCTATCGGTTATATAGGAATCGTTTATGTGATGTTCAGCGGCGCTCGCCGTCTTGAATTAAGACAAGCTGTCACTTACGGCAATGACCCTGAATTCCAAAAATATATCAAGAAAACACCTATTTTGCTTCCATTCGTTCCAATCTATAGCTTGATAAAATACGAATGGCTTAAAGCGTAATCAATTAGGAGTTAGGAATTAGGAGTTGTTTATAACATTCCTAATTCCTAATTTATAATTCCTAATTAATCTAACATCAGGCTCATAAAGGCTGCTTGTTTGTTGAACGCCTGCAGTTTCTCTGGTAGGTTTTCAATGTTATATCCAAACAATGCTTGTGTGAGTTGTTCAATATCAACGACATTGGCACCTATAGAGTTCTTTTTGTCAAGTTCGCCGTTGTTGATATAATATGTTCCGTTGTTCTGTGTCAGAATAGGGTCAACGATAGAAATTTCAATCTTCATCTTTGGATGTGTCATGGCATAGATGCGAAGCATTGTCTCTGCATCGATGATTCTCGCCATACCAAGTTTATGTGTCTTTTGTCCTGGAACAGGAGGAATGATGATGTTGATAGTCTCGTTCTCGAAGATATTAGCCGCTGCTGTTATCAAATCGGTGAAGATGGCTGTTGACTCAGCAAATACGTCTTTGATGAAAATCTCGTCGTTTCTCAAATAACAGAATGCCAATCCACAAATATCTTCTCCATATTTGGCGACAAGAAGATGATTGTCAAATAATTCCATATCTTCAGTGATGACGCCGAAGTCATATTCGTCATGTTGAATACAGCAGTTACGGCTTCTCATCTTACTATTGAAATAGTCATAAACCTGATAAAAATCAAGTTCTGACTCATCTTGTAGTCTTGTATTTTTGTAGTCTTGCAGACTTATAATCTGGCATCCTGATGTGGTTGGTTGGCTGTTGTCTGCAGACTGTTGTCTTTTAATACGAATCTTTGAATAGTCGAAAGTGGATATGAAGTTGGTTCCTTCGTAATAGTTGAAGAGACTTTCGGATGCCGGTATCAATGCTGCGAAACAGGCGCCATTATTTTTTGCCTGATTCAATGCTTTGATAATTAAATCGTTCATCAATCCTTGTGAGCGATATTCAGGGTCGGTGCAGCAACCTGAGAGATAGGAGCATCCGATAGTCTTTCCATAATAAGAGAAAGGGTAGGATATGAGCTGCATGGCTGAGACCACCTTGCCGTCTTTTTCAATATGAATGTTGTCTTGCTCGTTGTATCGTTTCTCAAAATAAAAATCAACGAATCGTTGGTCTTCCTCGCTGAAGCATTTATCCCAAAGTGCTTTGGTTTGATTCTTTATATTATTGTCCATAAAATTGTTTATCAAATGTTAATTTTTAGACGCATCAATGTGTGTTAGTCAATTGTTCTACAAATTCCAAATTAAAATCGATTATTTCCTGGTTCAAGATGCAAATCTGGAATTTTACGTCTTTATATCTTAATTGTTCGACAGCTTCTTCTGCAGTGATGTCGCCTTTTTCATAATCGTTAACGATATCAGCTATTTCGTCATAAATTGCGCCAGCGATGACGATGTCGTAATCTGCGGCAACATCTTTGCCTTTGCGACAATCGACGACGAAATTAAGCCATTCTTTATTATATGTTTCAAACTCGTTAAAACGGTATCCTACGTTTTTGGTTTTGAAGTAATTAAACTCATAGACGCTTATAAGGTTTTTGTCTGCCGTTTTTCTTGCCAATGCTTCAGCTTCTATTTTTGAGTTTGTCAGATAAAAACCTTTTCCAAAACCAAGATTTTCACCGTTTACATCAACGGAAGGTTTCTTTATCTCTTCACAAGAAACGTGATATACTGTAATATTCATTTTTTATTTTTAAATTTTCTCAAATATTCTATTTGGTTCTTTAGTCATATCTATCAAGCGATTAGAAATTTTATCCCAATCAAAATCATTATAAAGCATCACAATAGATTCATTAAAATCAATATCGTCAAAATATGTCAATGCTTTAATGGGCATTATGATATTTGAATTTGTAATTTTTCTGATGAAAAATTGAAGCATTTCTTCTAATGAAAACCGTGACGATAAATAAGCTATGTCAATAAAATCTTTAATTCTAGAGCCATTATCTGTGATACTTAACAACTTCATTGCAATTATATCAGGAATGCTTTCTATTCTAACTTCGTCAATAATATCGAAATTATATAAATGAGGATAATCAAATTTAATGAAATCAACTTTTATTCCATTGATAAAACCTTTAAGAGTTTGTGACCTGGAATATGAAACTTTGAAATCATATTTTTTTATTAACATCATTTTAACTTCTTCTAAATCAAAGGATTCAGATGTAAAGAAATCAAGGTCAATACTTTTGCGATGTCCTAAATGTAAAGCTAAAGCTGTTCCTCCAACTAAATTAAATGTTGATAACAAAGGTTCTTTTTGCAAATCAATTAAAAGTTCCAATGTTTTTGGTTCAATTGTTTCTTTGTACAACATCTCAGTTCTTCTCTTTTAAGATTAAAAAATATGCATACAAAATTTATGTCAATATCATTTAGATATGGTATAGTTTTAATAATTTCTCTAAAACCATCAATGCCTCCATACAAATCAAATGCAGCATAATAATCTTCTGGCATTCCTAATTCTATAACTCGCTGAACAACTATTGTTTTAGAATTATACCAATCAAAATTATCAATGTCGTACTCCCATAAAAGAGAACGATTTATGCAGTGATTGCCAGATTTATATTTGTCTAAAAATACCATAATGCAAAAATAATAAAAAGTCTCAAAGACTCATTGTCGCAATGTTGCAAAGTTTTTATCTTTAAGTCTTTAAGTCTTTATTCTTCTCTCAAAGTCAAAAGTCCTTTGGTAATAAGAAACTCAGGATTATACGACATCTTGGCTTTTCGCAGTCCTTCAATGCCGAGGTCTTCCTCACGATTAACATATACGAATTCTTCAGGAATGTCTTTCGCAAACATATTGTTAATCATAGAGAAAGCTCCCGTATATCTGATGTCGGCTTTTTCAAAATGAACGCCGAAAGTCTTGTGATTGATAGGAAAGCCGAAAGTGAAAGCAACGACATTATTATCTACAAACAAAACTCCGCCTTTGACTCCTATTTCTTCAGCGTGATTCATCGCATATAATAAGGCTTGTCGTTCGCTGTCAATGTTTTGATGTCGGTAATCCTCGTTCGATTCATACCATTCGTTTTCTTTTTCTATGCATAATTTGATGAGTTCCGGCGTGGCTGACTTATATTCCCAGTTAGGGTAAGTCTTCATGAATCTGTTGACGTGATTTCTCTTCTGCTGGAACTTGTTTCCTTTCAATGTGGCAAGGTCTTCTCTAAGATATACATAGTCAAAGAAGTCGCGGTTAGGCATGAGGTTGAATCTTTCTCTCATCTCATCGCTGAGCTGGTTTTCAACGAAATGACAGGCGGCGTGCATCACAAAAGGAATGCCTAGTAGTTCAGATTCCTTTATCAGCTTCTCGACGATATGGTCTGCATTGCCTTTGCCGATAGGCATCATGAAAATCTCTTTGTCTTCGCTGAGATATTTAAGTACCAGGAAGTCATCGACAACGGCATATTTCGTCTGATACAAAAAACGCCACGACACATGATTCGCAAACGACAGCTCGCAATTACAGCAGTCGTTCGGGAAAATGTAAGATGTTATTATCTCTTTATCTTCTAATGTAATATCTTTAAAATCAATCATTTTTTCTAACTTTATTTTAGACGTGTCAATGATTATTTATTTTTATAGGAATCATTGACGCGTATTCTATGTTAAAATCCAAATTAATTTACAATTATTTTTTAAACATCTATATTGTTACAAATTTTTGATCAAGTCTATTTTTACATAACACATATTTATTAGGGTCATATTTAGTTTTATTCTTT
>JAZUCH010000130.1:0-9487 GCA_045639025.1 Bacteroidales bacterium | reverse complement strand
GGAGGTCCACCTCTTCCCATTCCGAACAGAGAAGTTAAGCCCCGCAGCGCCGATGATACTGCATCAAGTTGTGGGAAAGTAGGTCGTCGCCACCCTTAAAGCGGAAGCCCCAGCACAGCGCTGGGGCTTTTCTGTTTTTGTGCGCCTGCCTTCTCTCGCAGAGACGCAGAGGAACGCGGAGGGAATTTACAGCTGACTTTCAGTTTTCAATTGCTCTCAGCAAAACCTGTTTTATGCAGCCTCCGCATATCACTAGCATCCGCTCGTATCATTAACTTCCCTTTAGCCATTAGTCTTCTGGCTTTAGCCAAAAAACGTCGCCTATAAAATATATAAACGACGTCTTGGTGTATTGATACCTCGCTGACTTAGTGCCTTCAAGGTTTTATTATATGTTTAATAGGTTATTTACTAAGCCAAGCTTTGATTTTTTCAAGTTTTATATAATCAATATTATTGACAATCCATTCTCTCATCTCTTTACCGTTAGGAGTTTGTTGAGGATAACTGATAAAGTCTAGTTTAATATTCAATGCCTGTGAAACTTTTAGTGCTAATATTGACCACAAGACACCGATATCACCAATTACTGGTATTGATTTCTCTAGACGTGAAAATGCTGACATCTCCATTCTGAAAGGAATTTTTGACATCTTTGTCTTTGGTAATCCTTTGTCAATAGCTGCTTGTACGTCACCTGAGTTTTTGTCGAGATCCCATGCTTTTTTGAGATTTTCGTCAAGGTCGAAACGTATTAAAGTCTTGTCTTTTAAGCTATATGTTTTGTATCCTTTCCATGCTGCCCATATTCCGTGTCCTGTATAAGTCTCGAAAGGCCCATCGTGTATTTCTTGGGTTAGGGCAACAGCTGATTCAATGATAACGTCAGCATCGGAAAGCATTTGTGAGATACGATAACAACGTTCTGCTACAGATATACTATCTGCTATGTTAATACCAATTTGTCCGCCGCCTATGAGCTGAGGCACACTGACAAGAACAGGTACGTCTTTACGAGCACCTGCCCCTAGCATGCTGCGTTCATCACAACCCCATCCGGCTACCGTCTCAAAAGGAACATGACATGTACGTGCTATCTCACATATCTCACTTGCAATATCCTCATTTCTGTATCCTATAGGATATGCCATGTTTCCTGCAGCCTTGATAATTACAGTACCGTCTTTTTCTTTGCAACGCTCTACTAAGGCTTCGTCAATAATCATTTCTTTTCTAAGAGCATCCCATTGTTTATCATCAAGCTCTGTAAGTTCGAAAACGTCGCCTCTTGGCATCTTTTCAAAGTCAAGGAATTCTTCGCCTATTTCGTGTATGCTGATTCTTTTTACTTTGTCGAGTACGCCTCCCATCTCGTGTGATACAACTGCTGAACTAGTTGTTACACCATCGACTAGACCTTTGTTGATAAACTCTGCTATCAATGTGGTAACACCTTCATGAATGTTAGGACCACTGCCTGTGACAACAACGACTTTCCCACCTTTTTTCTTTGTTTCAACAATCTTTTCAATTGCAATATCTAAGTAATGCCTTGAATCTTCATTTAAAGATTCGTATAAGCTATTTATAAATTGTTCGTCAATCATATTGTTATTTGTTTGAACTCAGTTCTACGTATTCATTGTTTTTAATATTATTATAATTTATATAAAAACAATTTTATTGTTTTCAGCTACAAAATTAATATAAAAATCAAGATAATTATTTTTAGATAAGTTTTTTTATTCAGCATTTATGCATTGTGTTAAAAAAATAATGCTTTTAATTAAAAAAAAATAAAATAATTCTTGACATATTAAAAATTATCTCTATATTTGCAGTGTATTAGTTAACTAATACACTATGTTTAATTAAAAACTGGAGGTAATTATGAATCAGTATGTTTTATCTTTAACAACATTAGTTGTGATTTTCTTAGCTTATATTGTCGTAAGACAATTTATTTTAAAGAGAAGAAAATTCAATATTGACAATAACCCTAAATCCGCTAAAATGAATTTAATAGCAAACATAGTTCATGTGATTGTAATTATTGGTTTGCTTATCTTCATTTGGATTGGATTGATTCAAAGGTGGAATGATGGAATTCATAATTATTTTAATCTGATTTTGCTAATAGTTTTAACGATAGCATTCACAATCAGATGTTTCAAAAGATACAATATATTATTTGGTAGTTCTAAATAATAGTGTTTGGAAAGATTATACTTGAACTATAATTTAAATTTTCCTAAACTAAAATATGGACAAAGTCTGTTGACATTTTAAAAATAAAAAATATGATAACATTAAAAAATCTCGATTTCAGCTACAAGAAATCTGCTGTATTTAAAAACATTAGCCTTGAATTTAAAGATGGCAATGTTTATGGTCTTCTTGGCGAAAACGGCGTCGGCAAGACAACTCTCTTGAAAATTATTAGCGGTCTTCAATTTCCAAATAACGGAACATGTACCGTAGATGATTTTATTCCTTCAGAAAGAAATCCTTATTTTTTGCAGAATATTTTTTACCTTCCGGAAGAAGTCATAACAGAAAATACTACGCCAGAATATTTCATTAATAAATTAGGTGTCTTTTATCCTCGTTATGATCATTCTTATTTCTTGAATCTGATGAAAGAGCTCGAAGTGGATTATACAAAGAAATTCGATGCTATGTCGTATGGCCAGAAGAAAAAGTCGCTTCTTGCATGTGCGCTCTCGCTCCGTACAGATTATCTGCTTCTTGATGAACCAACTAACGGTCTCGACATTCCATCAAAAGCTTTGTTTAGAAAAGTGATTCTGCAACACGGGACAGATGCGGCAAGTCACGTCCCTACAATAATAATTTCCACACATCAGGTGAAAGATGTGGAAAATCTCATCGACCCGATTGTCATCTTAGACCATGACGAGGTTCTGCTTAACGCGACATTCGAGGAGATTTCTTCCAAACTTTATTTCGATTATAGCAGCGAGAAATCTGACGACGCTCTTTATACTGAGTTGATTCCAGGCGGTTACATCAATGTGCTTCCAAACAAATTTGATATGGAAAGCAAAGTTAACGTGGAAGCTCTCTTCAATGCAGTGAGAAATAATAAGAAGAAAATTAGAGAAATATTTGCTATGAGCTGTGAGTAGTGAGCTATGGGCAAAGGCTCATTGCTCATAGCTCAAGGCTCGAAGCTATAAGCATAAATTAACTATAAATTATAACATTATGAATAATACATTTAATATAAAAAGATTTGGCAATGTCGTGAGACGCGACGGCTTGAGTTATTTTCAAAACTTTGGATGGACTCTCATAGTGCTTTGGGCGCTACCCGTTATCCTGTGGTTCCTGACTTATATTTCAATGGAAACTTTTGATACAGGTATAATAATCAATCGTGATACTAAAATTTCAACTTTGATGTGGTTGTCGTTAATGATTGTTCCATCAAGACTTTATAAAAATTATAATGACTCTAGAAAAGGAGTTATTTTAGCTATGACGCCAGCATCTTCCTTGGAAAAATTCTTGAGCATGATTTTATATTGTGTCGTAATTACACCTATTGTTTATTTGATAGGAGCATTATTTATTGATACAATTCTTGCATTGAAACCAGGAACTAATCCGTACGATGGTTTTATTTTTAGCGATTTCTTTAGCAAAAATTATGAATCATATAGAGAAATACTATCTCTTGGTGAGGAAGAATTAAATCGTTCAATATATGATTATATGCTTTCTAAAAATCATTTTATTTATAAAGTGTTACAAATATTAGGCTTCACTTCTTTATTTATGTTTACCAATATGCTTTTCAAAAAACGTAAACTCAGTAAGACCATCGGGATTCTAACACTTTTGGGAATAATATTTTCGATATTTGTAGTGAGATATGCAATTAACTTGGAATATAATTTCGATGCAGATTGGACTGATGAAGAAATGACGAATTATATCAAAGGAGTTGTAAGTTATGTATATCATTTTGTGTTCTATATGTCACTCATATCAACATCAGTATTCCTTTATCTCACATATTATAAAATCAAGAAACAAACTTATTGATTATGGAATTCAAGGCACATCAACCGATATACTTGCAGATTTATCTTCACATCTGCGAGATGATATTAAACGGAAAATATAAGATTGGCGACAAGATAATGTCGGTGCGTGAGATGGCGATAGAAGTCGGCGTCAATCCTAATACAGTGATGCGTTCGTATGAGTTGCTGCAGAGCAAAGATATCATCATCAACAAACGTGGCATCGGATTCAACGTTGGAGAGAACGCAAAAGAAATAATCCTCGAAGAACAGAAGAAACAGTTCATGGAAGAGGAACTCCCTGAAATAGTCAAGAAATTGAAAATGTTCGGAATCTCGATAGAAGAAGTTAAGAAATTAATGGAAGACTGAGAAATAAAGCTTAAAAATAATTAAAATGAAACGAATGTCAATATTAATGTTTGTCGTATTATTTTCATGTATGACAACAAATGCTCAAACAACGATAAAAGATGCCTTGCGGAATTACGCAAAATTCAAGAGACAGGCGGAAACCTTGGCCGATGAACATGAATGGGTTTCTTTCAAATATAAAGACATCCATTATTCTGGCGACAGTCTGCTCTTTGAAGAAGAATATGAACTCATAATAAAATATGACGGTAAGAATTCGTCGTTGTTTTACAATATAAATAGTATCGAATGGTTCTATCTTCTTGATAAAGACTATTATAAGAAGATAGAAAAACCGGAAGGTTCGCTGATAAAATATGAAAACACCATATTCGACTTTGACAGACATTATGATGCGCTTGGAAAACAAGGCTTCATTCCTCGATTTTTTATCGACATACCTTATTATATATATCCAATCAGTTTTGCTGAATCAATGAATATGAAACAGATTTTTAACGAGATAGAGGAACGCGAGATTGACGGTGAACTTTATAATGTCTATAAATTTGACAATAATGAAAGACGTGTGCGTTTTTATGTCAATGCTGCCACCAACATTATGGATAGCGCATATACCGAAATTTATCAATATTCGTCGAAAGTCTATTACACATTTTATGATTTCAGTTTTGAAAATAGACAATCTTATATCGACTCCATATTTAATTTCGACAATAAGGAATATGAAAAATATTCGAAATATGATATCGTTAACTCTGAACCTTATTATTCGTTTGACACTATTGTCACCGACAAACTCCTCGATTTTCCATTGGTTGATTTGAACAACGACACCACGACATTAAGAGAGCAGGAAGGTTGGGTACTGTTGAATTTCTGTACCATAACAAGCGATTATTCCATGCGACAACTCGACCGATACGCAAAAGAAAAAGACTCTTTGGGTTATAGGATTCTTGAAAAAGAAGGAATAAAGATTATGGCGATAGAACATAAATCGAATAATATGGAATATATTGAGAAATATGCTAAGAGACATCATAGCGAAGACATTACATATTCTGCCAAAGGAATATTCAATGCCATCGATGTTAATTGGTGGGAATGTTATTATCTCATTTCACCCGACAAGAAAGCTGTCTATAGAACAGAAAAGTTGGGAGACTATTCTGAAATCATTAATAAATTGAAAGTTGAAAATTAGGCTTTGAGCTATGAGCAATGAGCTACGGGCAAAGGCTCGAAACCCAAAATATAATATTAAATAACAATTAGAATCATGAAAACACTATTTAGAAATTCAAAACGAATCGTGATAATTTTATTTATTGCTACATTTTTTACGAACTGTTTCGCTCAGGAAACTGATGTGAAGAAGTCTTGGTCAGAAGTCGTGACATCGCAACCAGAAGGATATGTAATTGGAGAAGACGGTAACATCACAATCTCCGACGATGAAGGTTTCGCATGGATAATATCTGTTGTGAATGGTTTGAACGGACAGGAACAAAACACTCTTGAAGGTAAGACGATATTCATAACAAACGATTTGAATATGTCGGAATATCAATGGATTCCGTTGAAAACATTCAACGCAACTATAAAAGGCGATAATGTTGAAATCGAGGGAGTGCCTATCAAGAAGTTTCTTGACACTAATAATTCAGATTCATTTTCTTTTGCAATAGAAGGAATCACTTTTGATGCCAAGACTTGGTCTATTAGTTTTCCCAAAAAAGAATCAGAGGAAAATTGAAAATTAGGCTTTGAGCTATGAGCCATGAGCCACGAGACTTAGATATTTTAACTAAAAAAATATAAAAAATGAAACGTTTATCAATGTTAATGTTTGCTGTCTTGTTTAGTTTCTTGACAGCTAACGCTCAGGAAAATCTGAAAGTCGAGACGTTTTACCTCGACAATGGTTTGAAAGTCGTGTTGTGTGAAGACCATTCCGCACCGACAATCCATGGTACTGTTTATGTTCATGCAGGTAGCAAGAACGACCCTTTAGATGCAACGGGCATGGCTCACTATTTTGAGCATATCATGTTCAAGGGAACCGACAAAATCGGAACCACCGACTGGGAAAAAGAAAAGGTGTTCTTAGACAGCATCGACATCATGTATGATAAGTTACATGAGACAAACGTGCCAGAAGAACGTGTTGCAATTCAACAGAAAATCAATGAATTGTCAATCGCATCCACTGACTACGCTATTCCTAACGAGGTGGATTTGATTCTCACCAAGATGGGTGGCGAAGGTCTCAACGCCGGTACTTCTTACGACATGACTGTCTATTTCAACAGTTTCCCTTCCAATCAGGTAGAGAAATGGATGGATGTTTATGTGGAACGTTTCCGCAACCCTGTCTTCCGTCTCTTCCAAAGCGAACTCGAAACTGTTTATGAAGAAAAGAATATGTACAACGACGAACCTACAGCAGCCTTCGCAGAATTGATGTTAAAAGAATGCTTCGGCGAACATCCTTACGGTCGTCCTGTCATCGGTCTCACCGAACATCTTAAAAATCCTCAGACATCAAAGATGCGCGAGTTCTTTAACACTTATTACGTAGCTAATAACATGACTCTCATCATGGTCGGTGATTTCGTGACAGAAGACATCAAACCTATGATTGAAGAGAAATTCTCTGTATGGGAAAAGAGAGAACTTCCTGAGTTCCCAGAGTTTGAACTCCCAGCTTTCGATAAAGAAGTCGTCAAAGAAGTGAAACTCACACCTATAAAAATGGGCGCAATAATATATAAAGGTATCGACAATTCTCACGAAGACAACCTCGCTCTTAATATCATATCTTACTTATTGACCAACGGCGCTACAGGTCTCATCGACAAAGCTATGGTTAACCACGATATTATGTTGGGTATGATGATGCCTTTGTCATTGGAAGATTATGGTGCAAATATCTTCTTGTATGTACCAAAAATCCTCGGACAGTCACACGAAGAAGCTGAAGCTATTATCTTTGACGCTGTTAATCAAATCAAGGCGGGTAACTTCAGCGAAGATTTGCTCGAAGCAGCCAAGACTACTATCTTGCAAGATAGACTTCGCAGCTTAGAAGGTATCGACAACTTGTCAAATATCTTCATGGATTTGGAAGGAAGAGGCTTGACATTCGACGATTATATTAAAGAAACAGAAAAGATTAAGAACATCACAAAAGAAGATGTTATTGCTGTGACAAACAAATACTTCACAGAGAATCGTACAATATTAAGATCTAAGATGGGATTCCCAGAAAAAGACAAGGTCGAGAAACCAAACTGGAAAGCTGTCGAAGTGAAGAATACAGAACTTAAATCTGAGTTCGCAAAACAGATTGAAGCTCAAGAAGTGGAAGAGGTGAAACCACAAATCATTGAATTTGGAAAAGATGTCATCATTGAAAAAGCTAACGACGCTTTCACAATGTATTCATCAAAAAATCCATATAACAATATTTTCAATCTTAATATAACCTACAACCACGGATCTATCGACAATCCTGAACTTTCAAGAGCAAGCGACTTGTGGACTTTACTTGGAACAGAATCAAAGACTTTCGAAGAGATAGAACTCGAACTTCAAAAGATAGGAGCTTCTATATATATGAATGTCAACAACGGCAGCAGCACTTTGTCAATATCTGGTTTTGATGAAAATCTTGATGAAATTTTAGCAATATGCGAAGACAAGATTTATAACGCAAAATATGATGCAAGCAAACTCGCCATCATGATTGATAATGACAAGATGAACAAGAAAACCGTCAAAGATTCACCAGACACATGGAATAGCGCATTGTACAGTTACGTTCTTTATGGAGAGAAGTCAAGCTATCTCAATAAGATGGATATTAAAAAATGGGCAAAACGTGACGGTGATGTAATCCTTAATGAATTTAAAGAAATTTTCAATTATGGAGGCGACATCTCATTCCATGGCAATGTCGATACTAAAGAGGTAATCGCTATGTTGAATTCTCATAACATCATCAAGAACGATGCTGTCAAAGCAGAACTTAAAGTGAACGTTCCACAAGAACAAAATGAGAATATCGTTTATTTCGCACATAACAAGAAATTCAGACAAAGCAACATTTCTATATATGTACAAGGCGAGAAACTGAACAAAGAAGAGAAAGCATTGTCGAGTGTCTTCAACAAATATTTCGGCACAGACATGTATTCTATAGTATTTCAGGAAATCAGAGAGTTACGTTCATTAGGATACACTGCTTATTCTTATTATTCATATGATTACAAAGACAGATATCCTGGTTATCAATATGCATATCTCGGAACACAGAGCGACAAAACCAACGAAGGTGTTGATGCATTCATAGAACTTATCGTCAACATGCCGGAGAAGATGGAGAAATTTGACACTTCAAAAGAAGCGCTCATTATGTCGAGAGCTGCCGACTATATTCCATCACGCAGAATGCCATCGGCTGTAATGACATGGATTGAAGAAGGCTACGACCACGACCCAAGAATTGAGATTACCAATATCATCAAGGAGACATCATACGACGATATTGAGAAATTCTATCAAGACAAGGTACAGAACAGACCAATCGTCATCATGATTGCCGGCAACAAGAAAAATGTAGATATGAAGGCATTAGAGAAATACGGTGAAGTCAGGATGATTAAATTTGAAGAGATATACAAATGACAAACAAAAAAACCTCCGAGAAATCGGAGGTTTTTTATTATAAAGTGATTTTCAATTATTCACCTTTAGCTTCTTTTTGAGCTTTTTCGAAGTTTTCTTTCAATTCAGCGAAAACGTCTAAGTCACCTAAAGTTGTGCGTTCAACGTTGTCGTTGATTTGTTTAACAGCGCGTTTTGTTGATTTAGCTGCTTTATCTTTAACTTCTGTTTCAGCTTCGCGTTCAACAGCTACTTTGTCTTCCCAAATACGTGAGTGAGAAAGGATGATCTTCTTGTTTTCTTTTGAGAATTCGATAACTTTGAAGTCGATTGTTTCGTCCATCTTAGCGTTTGAACCGTCTTCTTTCTTGAGGTGACGATTTGGACAG
>JAZUCH010000129.1:0-49407 GCA_045639025.1 Bacteroidales bacterium | reverse complement strand
GGCAGCTCTGCTTTCACCATCTTTTGCTTTTATCATATCAGTGAGACAAATATAATCATCTTGATTATGTTTTGTTATGGCAATATCTACGCCTTGAACGTTAATAATGGAAGTCTTATTCATGTAACATAAATTTTGGTTCTGCAAAACTACAACCGTCTCATCCTTTTGTCAAGTGTTTGCAAAGGAAATATTTTGCTTTTAACAATTTTTAACATAAAATCAGTGAAATATTAAGAAATGATGTTAAGGATTTTTAGGAAGACAACAGTCAACAGACAACGGACAACAGACTTTGTGCACGGTGTCTGAGCCGTGAGCCTTCGGCTGTCAACAGTCAACGGACAACAGACAACAGACTTTGTTCACGGTGTTAGGAATGAAATTTAATTTCCTCAATTCCTTAAATCCTTAGTTCCTCAAATCCAATATTGTTTAAGAGCTTTTGTGTGTTGTTGGAGGGCAGGAGAGAGGTGTTAATTTTTTTTAACATTTCCTTTATGTCGTTTGGGTTTTTGATTATTTTTGTTCTGAGATAAGTAGTCAACAAAAAAACACCTTCCTCAACCATCATGACAATAGATAAATTACAACAGAGAACAACTGTCAATATACAGGAAAAAGCGAATCTTATTTGGGCAATCGCTGATAAACTCGTGGGAACTTATAAACCTCACGAATATGGTAACGTGATTCTTCCGATGTGCGTCATCAAGCGTTTCAGCGATACCATCGCTCCAACTAAGGATAAGGTTATTGAGATGAACAAAAGTCTTGACGCAAGGGGAATAGTTGTGAAAGATGGATTCCTCAGGAATGCTTCGGGTTATGACTTCTATAATGTGTCTCCATTCACGTTTGAAGGACTTCTTTCTGACGCTAATAACATCGCTGATAACTTCCGTTCTTACCTCAATCATTTTTCCAAGAATGTTATTGATGTGATAGAGAAGTTTGATTTTGACAAGGAAATAACTAAACTCTCAAATAATGAAATCTTATATAGTGTGGTTTCTGAGTTTTGTACCAAGAAGGCATACATGGGTGCTGATGAAATCTCTGCTGTCGATATGGGTTACATATTTGAGGAATTGGTTCGTAAGTTCTCGGAATCATACGATGAACAAGCAGGAGCGCACTTCACTGCTCGTGACATCATCTATCTTATGGCAGAAATCCTTGTTGCTCCTAAGAAAAACGAGATGAAGGACGAAGGAATCACCGCTACTATGTACGACATGGCGATGGGTACTTCTCAAATGCTTGACTGTCTCTCGGAAAAACTCTTGCAGATTGATGATGAAGCACAGTTGACTGAGTTCGGGCAGGAAATTAACGAACAGACTTACGCCATCGCTAAGGCGAATATGCTTATCAAAGGCGGTGACGCTGAGAATATGAAACATGGAAACACTCTTTCCGATGATAAGTTTAAAGGGTATAAGTTCGACTACATTATCTCCAATCCTCCTTTCGGCATTGAATGGAAGAAAGAGAAATCTAAGGTTGAAGAAGAACATAAGAAAGGTGATATGGGACGCTTCGGAGCGGGACTTCCTGCCATTGGCGATTCTCAGCAGTTGTTCATGCTTAACGGTGTCGCTAAGTTGAAGGAGACAGGACGAATGGCAATCATTCAGAACGGTTCGCCATTGTTTAAAGGTGACGCAGGTTCAGGTGAAAGCAATATCAGAGGTTATCTTATTGAAAACGATTGGTTGGAAGCGATTATTCAGATTCCGAATGATATGTTCTATAACACAGGCATTGCAACATATATTTGGATTGTGACTAAGGATAAAGCAGTTGAACGTACAGGAAAGGTTCAGTTGATTGACGCTTCTAAATGCTGTGTTAAACGCAGAAAGTCTCTCGGTGACAAACGTAACGAATTTACTGAAGAATGTATCAATCTCGTGGCACAGGCATATAATGCGTTTGCTGATGGTGTCTTCAAAGATGAACAGAATGGATTTGAGGTTGAGGTTAAGATTAAGGATAACGATGATTTCAAGTATAGCAAGGTTGTAGTTGAACAACCTATATGTGATGAGACAGGAAAACCAATCTTGAAGAAAGGAAAAATGCAAGCGGATACAAGCAAGAGAGATACAGAGTCTATACCATGGAAAGAAGACATTGAAGAATACATGGAAAAGAATGTATATCCTTACGCTCCTGACGCATGGATTGATGACAAGAAAACCAAAATTGGTTATGAGATACCGTTTACACGAGAGTTCTATAAATATGTAGCACCAAGAAAGAGTGAAGACATATACGCCTATCTCCAAGAACTCAACGCACAGGAAGAAGAGTTGATGACTAAAATTATGGGACGATGAGCAGGGAAATGAAACATAGCGGTATCCCTTGGATTGGAGAGATTCCGAAGGAATGGAATGTGAATTTACTTTCTTTGTTGTTTTATGAACACAAACAAAAGAATGTTGATTTAACAGAAACAAATCTTCTTTCTTTGAGTTACGGAAAAATTGTACGAAAGAATATAAATACAAAAGAAGGTTTATTACCTGAATCTTTTGACGGATATAATATAATATCTAATGGTGATATTGTATTTCGTTTGACAGATTTACAAAATGATAAAAGAAGTCTTAGAACAGGATTGTGTAAAGAAAAAGGTATTATAACTTCTGCTTATGTGACAATTAGAGGTAAACAATCCTTAAATTCTACATATTATCATTATTTATTCCATTCATACGATTTATGTAAAGTGTTTTATGGAATGGGTGATGGGGTTAGACAAGGAATGAATTTCGGAGATTTAAGGAAGTTGTTAATACTTCTCCCTCCACTTTCCGAACAACAGAAAATCGCTTCATATCTTGACAGGAAATGTTCAGAGATAGACGAGATGGTTGTTTTACAGGAGAAGATAATAGAAGAACTGAAGGCATACAAGCAGTCTGTCATAACCGAAGCGGTAACCAAAGGACTCAACCCTGATGTTCCAATGAAAGACAGCGGAATAGAATGGATTGGGGAGATTCCTGAGAATTGGGAGGTTAAGAGGTTGAAGAACTGCACAGAACTTAATCCGTCATTTGATTTTAAGATAAAATCTGATACATTGGTATCATATATGCCAATGGAATGTTTGCGTAATGGGGTAATTCAAGAACGAATTTCACCATACAAAGAAGTGTCAAATTATACTCCATTCCAAAATGAGGATATTGTAATGGCAAAGGTTACTCCATGCTTTGAAAATGGTAATATTGCTATTGCAAGAAATCTATGTGAAGGATATGGTTTTGGAACATCTGAAATTTTTGTAATTCGTTGCCAAAATGGAATATGCAATCAGTATGTATTCTACTATTTGCAATCAGCATATATAAAGAATTTAGGTGTTTCAAGTATGACAGGAACAGGCGGACTTAAAAGAGTGAATCCAACAATACTTAATAATGCTGTTCTTTTACATCCATCTCTTCCCGAACAACAAACCATTGCTTCATATCTTGATGAAAAATGTTTAGAGATAGATTCTCTTATCAGCATTAAACAGTCGAAGATTGAGAGTTTGAAAGAATATAAGAAATCCATTATATATGAATATGTAACAGGAAAAAAGGAGGTTGTGGAATGATTGAACCTACGACATGTTTTGGCACATTTTGGATTCCAAACAATGAAGATAAAAAAATGTTTGGGACATACACATATAAGAAAGATGGAAGTTCTGTTGTGGAAATACATAGGTGTGATTATGATAAGACATTATGTCGTATGCCAAACTATGACGTTCTGTGGGGTGAAATTGGAGATGGTTATCCGATAACACTTTTCAACGTATCTCCAATGGAGAAAAGAGACTGTAGTTATTTCTTGTTTTCTGTAAAATACGTTTTGACAAATATACATTTACAGTCGTTGGAAGACAGTCGCTTTGACAAATGTTCGGTTGTATTTAGTCATCTTAATTCATGGATTAAAAAGAATTCTTTTGAAATTATATTTGGAACTGACAAAAATACATTCGTCGCAAAAGATGATGAAACGATAATGTCCGATTTTAAATTAGATGATAATTTGTCGGTTTCAATCCATGCACATGTATTGGAATCAATAATTCCTTTTTATTCATGCAATCTAACTCAAGAAACTCGTTTAAGATTCAATGTAACGAACAAAATCAGCGTTGGTTGTTTTGTAGACATTGTAACTGAATTCGCACAGTTTTTATCCATTGCTTTGTTATCCAAACAATATCCAAATAGGATTTATTTTGCTAATGAAGTTGAACTATTGTTTAAATCAAACGAATCAGATAAACCGATATTTCATCTGATACCTTTTAACTTGTTAAGAGATAGAATGACAAGCATAATTTGTAATTGGCACAAGCATTATTCCGCTGTCTCTCCAATATGTAGTCATTATATCAATTCACTTAAGGTTATTGAGTTTGAACCAACAGATTTTCTAATAGTAGCAGAGTCGTTAGATGGATATCACAAAAGATTTAATAACATGAGAGACGGTAAAGATGTTAGGAAATATGAGGATGGGTTAAAAAAACTGTTAGATAAATTTAATGATATAGATGTGGTAAAAAAATGCAACATCAACTCTGATTTATTTACAAAAACGAGAAATCATTATTCCCATTTGTATTTTGATAATAATAATGACATACCAACAGGTAAGGAATTATATAATATCACCCAACAAGGTTTTATATTATTATCATGCTGTTTGTTGCACCTTTTAGGATTGACAATGGAGGAAATAAATGTATGTTGTAATAAATCTATGATTTATAATAGGATTAGTCAGTAGAAAACTAAAAGATATGGATTATGAAAAAGTTATTGGTAGTTTTAATGATACTTCTATGCTGTTCAGCATTTGAAGTTAAGGCACAAACAAAAACTGAAGTTGATGAACAAGCAATGGCAGATTCTATAGCAATGGAATTTGTAAATGCCTTGATTGGTATCTATGATAAAATAGGAATGGAAGTTCCAAGATACAAGATATATCCAACGGAGAATTTTCATATTTCTCTAAAACTTGATACTGCAACAGGACGTATTTGGATGGTGCAGATAGGGTTGGGTGATACAGAATCTATGACAGCAACGCTAAATGATGAATCATTGATACTGACTACAGATGATGTCAGAGCAGGACGCTTTGAATTGTATCCAACAAAAAATATGTATAACTTCATTATGCTTGATACAGAAAAAGGACATACATACCAAGTGCAGTGGCATACGGATTCAGATAAACGCATTATAGACTTGATTTGGTAATATTATGGAAACTAAAGAAAAGAACCTCGAAAACGATATAGAATCCTATTTGCTATCCAATGGATATGTAAAAGGAAATCAATCCACATACGACAAGAACAAGGCAATAGATATGCCTGTTCTTATCTCATTCATTCAGGCAACTCAACCTAAGATGTGGCAACGTTATGTCAATGTCTATGGAGAGAAGGCAGAGAAACAATTATATACTATCTTCCAACAGAATGTTGAACAGAATGGTTTGGTTCATGTTCTCAGATACGGTGTCAAGGACAGAGGCATGGAACTCAGGTTCGCTTATTTCGCTCCTGCTTCCAACCTTAATGAAGAACTTGTACAAAAATATAAAAGCAATATTCTTACTTGCACTCGTCAGTTTTCATATACTTCACAGAATAAAAATACCATTGATATAGTTCTGTCGCTTAACGGTATTCCTGTCGTTGCAATGGAATTGAAAAACCAACTTACAGGACAGTCCGTCAATAACGCAAAGCGTCAGTTCATGTACGATAGGGACGAGAAGGAGTTCTGTTTCCGTTTCAATAATCGTTTCCTTGTCTATTTCTGTGTTGACTTATATGAAGTCGCTATGACAACACAGTTGCAAGGAGAAAAGACATATTTCCTTCCTTTCAATCAGGGTTCTAACGGTGCAGGCAATGTGGGCGATGGAGGTAATCCAAAGAATGATGAAGGGTATGCAACATCATACTTATGGGAAAAAGTTCTCAGTCCTGAAATGTTGTTATCCATTTTCCAAAGATATATCAGCAAACAGACAACTGAGTCGATATCACTTGTCAATGGCAAGAAGGAAACATCAAAGAAAACTATCCTGATATTCCCACGTTATCATCAACTTGATGTAGTTGAGAAATTGGTTGCCGATACCAAGAAGACAAAGGAAGGTAGAAACTATCTGCTTCAACATTCAGCAGGTTCAGGAAAGTCAAATGAAATCGCTTGGTTGGCATATCGTCTCGCTTCGTTACATAATGAAGAAGACAAGGAAATGTTCCAATCAGTGTTTGTAATTACCGATAGAAGAGTCCTTAACAAGCAGTTGCAAAACACAATTCTCGGATTTGAACATTACGAAGGACAGATTGCAACGATTACTGATAAGGACAATTCAAGTGCTCTTAGAGACGCTATAAACGATAAGAAACGTATCATAATCACAACATTGCACCGTTTTCCAATCATCTATAAAGAACTTGACAATCATAAAGGAAAACAGTTTGCAATCATTGTTGATGAAGCGCATAGTTCACAATCAGGAAAGAGTGCTGAGAAGTTAAAAGCCGCATTGGCAGATACAGAAGAATCATTGAGAGAATGGGCGGATATTGAAGGAAAGACAGAAGAAGAGATTGTTGATGAAATGGAACATCTTTCAGATCTTCTTACCCAAGGACAGCATAAGAACCAATATTTCTATGCCTTCACAGCAACGCCAAAACCAAAGACACTGAGAACGTTCGGTGAATGGAAAGGAGATAAATATGACGCTTTCCATCATTATTCAATGCGTCAGGCAATAGATGAAGGATTTATTCTTGATGTTTTAAAGAATTACACAACCATTAGTACATATTATCAGATTGCCAAGATAATTACAGAAAATCCATCGTTGGAAGAACCGCCTGCAACAAAAGCGATAAAGGAATTTCACGATATTAATCAGATTGTTGTTGATGATAAAGTTGCATTTATTGTAGAAAAGATAAGAGAAATAACGTTAAGAAAACTTAACGGAAAAGGCAAGGCGATGGTTGTTTGTCCTTCCCGTGCTCACGCTGTAAAATATTTTCTTGCAATGAAGAAATATTGTACGCAGAAAGGATATAATGATGTCAATCCATTGGTAGCGTTCTCAGGCACTGTAATATCAGAAGGAAAAGAATACACAGAACCACAGTTGAACAGCACAGAAGAACTTAAGATTTCTGAAACAGCATTGCCATTATATTTTGCTTCTGATATGTTCAATGTGTTGATTGTTGCAGAGAAATATCAAACAGGTTTTGATGAACCTAAACTTCATTCAATGTTCGTTGACAAGAGGTTGAACGGTGTTAAAGCTGTGCAGACACTATCACGTTTGAACAGATGTTGCGGTGGTAAGAATGATACATACGTTCTTGACTTCGCAAATACATCAGAATCAATCAGAGAATCATTCAAACCATTCTACGAAGAGACATGGTTAGGCGATGACATTGATGTCAATATCGTTTACAAATATCTTAACGAATTGAAGAACTTCCATTTATGGAGCGAAGATACGGAGACAAAAGTATTTGACGTATATTCAACAACACAAGATATGGGAAGACTGACGTCTTTGTTCAAACCCGTATTGGAGGATTATAATAGTCTAGAGGAAGAAGATAGATTCAAGGTAAGAAGTCTTGTTAGGAATTTCAACCGTTTCTATTCCTACATGGCACAGATTGTAAGAACATTTGATGTAGAATTATACAAGACATATATATTTACAGAATTGTTGTTCAAGCTTTTGCCGAAGACACCTCATGAGAAAGTTGACTTGACAGGCAAGTTAGCGGTAGAATACAATAAGTTTGTTGAGTCGTTCTCTGGTTCAATAGTATTAGAGCCAACAGTTGAAGATAAGACGTTGGAAAACGAAAAGGGAGGTGTAGCAAAACCTACGGAAGTTCAGACGGATCTGTTGTCAAACATCATTGATAAAATAAATATGATGTATCAAGGCAACTTTACCGAAGCAGACAGAGTGATAGTGGAAACGATATTTGACGCTATGGGAAAAGAGAAAAAGAAACTCACAAAGCAGGCAAAGAATGCAGATGTCAATATGTTTTCCAAGAACATATTCCCTAAGATATTTGAAAAGATAGCACAGGAATGTTATGTTCAGCAGATGGATTCATTCACTAAACTCTTTGAAGAACAGTCATTCTATAACAGGATTATGGAGGAAATGGGAAAGGCGATGTATTATAGTTTAAAGAATGGAGAATAAATAAACGAAAAAAGGTACGACTGTTACGTCGTACCTTTTTTAATGTTTTATTAAGAAAACATATAAATTAAGCACCAGAGAAAATAATGACAATATGAGTGATGATTGTTTGTATGATATTATTATGAATGCCTTTATTGCAGGTATGGAAACCGGTAAAGCGGAATGTAACAAAGAAAAAGATATAATATCAATGAGGAAAGCTTCTTCTATTTTTGGTCAAGCATGGGTGACGCGCGCTATTGATGAAGGTAAAATCCAAGTTCATCGTTCAAGTTTTGCAAAAAATGCTAAGTTTTACCTTTCGTATTCAGAACTTGTAAGAGTTTTAAAAGCCCAACAAATTTGCAAAATATATTTTAAAGATAAGTATAAGCGTTAAATTAGGGATTCCATACACCTTGAAAATAGTCGTCCCCTCACGGGACTTGAGGTATAACCACAGTCATACCAAGTTCGTATCACGTTCGAAGTAGGGAAGTCAACAGACTTTGTATTTAAAGCAGAATCTTAGTCTCAGCTGTCAATCCCTGCCGCCTCGGAGAAATAGCGTTAAGAAATTAAAGACTCAGAGACGCAAAGAACTTTGTGACTTTGAGTCTTTGTGACTTTGCGTCTTTTCCCGTTAACTTGCCAAATAACCACATGAAAGTTAAAAATAGTTAAAATTGTAAAACAGAAGATTTTTCTTTATATTTTTGCAATGAAGGAGGTTGATGATGAAAGAAGATAATAAAATTATTCTCTATCAGGATGATAACGAAATAACGAGAGTATCAGTGAGATTCGCTGATGAAGATTTATGGCTGACACAGGACCAATTAGCTGAAATTTATTGCACAACGCAACAGAATATCAGTCAGCATATTGATAACATTTATAAGGATGGAGAATTGTCTCTGGTGGCAACTCACAAGAAATTCTTGTTAGTTCGTCAGGAAGGAAATCGTCAAGTTAAAAGAGATATCGCTCATTATAATCTCGATATGATTATTGCTTTGGGTTATCGTGTTCAATCTCAAGTTGCTACACGTTTTAGACGCTGGGCCACTGAACGACTTCATGAGTATATCCAGAAAGGGTTCGCAATGGACGATGAACGCTTGAAGCAGGGAGGGAATCGCTATTTCAGAGAATTGCTGCAACGTATCAGAGATATTCGTAGTAGTGAGAGAAATTTTTATCAACAAGTGACCGACATCTATGCTACTTCCACAGATTATGACCCTCGCAGTGAAATGACGAAGATGTTTTTTGCGACAGTACAAAATAAGTTGCATTACGCAGTTCATGAAAATACAGCCTTCGGCTGTCAACGGACAACAGACTTTTGTTTTTAATCGAATCTTTGTTTATGGAGTCAAACCTGCCGCCTTGGAGAAATAGCGTTAAGAAATTATGAGTCTGAAGCGTTAAGAACAAAAAGCTGTCTGAGCGCAGCGAGTTCTTTTTGTTTAGCGAAAGAATCATAATTTTAGCGTATTTCTCCGCAGCGGCGAGCTTTTTCTGTTTCTCTTTTTTGCGGTAAAAAAGAGAAAGAATCAATTCAAAAACGAAATCCATTGTGCAAGGGGGGCTTTTCTCCAAACCTCCGCCATACCAAGTCCGTACCAACTCCACTAATTCAATTGAAATTGAAATTGAAAACTGAAAGTTGAAAGCTGTTCTATTTCTTGACGTAACTCATCTTCTGTAGGCATGTATGTCGAGTTCACGAACGCTCCACATGTTAGATGATGCATTTTCCAAATACCACAAACGAGCTTCTGGATTGGATACAGATAAAACACGACGTATGTGAGACCATTCAAGATTGTGAACACGCGTGTTCACAATTTCGGCGTTAGGGAATAGAGTATAAAATTTTCTATAATATTCTAAATTACGTTTATTGATGTTAAGGATTTTTAACCATTGAGTCGAAATCTGAAAACTGAAATATGAAAGTTAATTTTCAATTTTCAATCGCCCCTTCGCGTTAGGGATTGGAGCGGCATCCTTTTGGAGCGGAGCGGAAAAAGATATAGCGGAAAGCCCGACGGCTTCGCCGGAACGCCCAGAAAAAGAAACTCTGAATCTCAGAATTTCAGAAACTCGATACTTTCTTGGATTCTGAATTTATTGTATTTTAAAAAGTTCTTCGGTATCTTGTAGACTCTGCTTTTCTTATGATACTCAATAATTTACCCCCCCGATTTTTGTAAAAAAATATTAAAAAACATTTGTTTTTTTGGAATTAAATTACAAACTTTGCAGAACACAAATGAAAGGAAATAGTATGGATAAAAAAATACATATATTAGGTAAGAACAAATTTATTAAATAAAGTCTCTGTAAGATTTGAATTGCTGTTCATCTGCAGAGATTTTTTTATACAATAACTGTCTTAAGCTAATAAAATAATTACTAACATAAAAAAATACCGTCATGAAAAAAATCTGTCTTTTAATTAGTTTTTTGTGTGTAATGCTAGTAGCATGTACACCCGATCCTGAAAAGCCAACTGTATCGACTAAAGATGTGTCGTCTGTCACATCTAATTCCGCCAATGTCATTGGTGATGTTACAAACGATGGAGGAGCAGAAGTTACTGTAAGAGGTATCTGCTGGAGCACTAGCGAGATTCCTGTGATTGAAAACGACGCCATTATAAACTCTGGAAACGGAATCGGTAGCTATGAAGTCGTGATAGAGAATCTAGCTCCATTTACTACATATTTCGTACGTGCTTATGCTATCAATAGTGTAGGTACAAGCTATGGAGAGACAAAGGTGTTTACGACAAAAAAATCATTTGATATACCTACAGTTACAACGAGTTTGGTTTCAGATATAACAGAAACATCGGTCTTTTGTGGTGGAAATGTGATATCTGACGGCGGCGCGGAAGTTACATCCAGAGGACTTTGCTGGAGTGACACTGACAATCCTACAATAGAAAACGGATTGTCTGTTGGATGCGGCAGCGGCTTGGGTAATTTTGAAATCGAGATAAATGAACTCAAACCAAGCACTACCTATTTTATCAGAGCGTATGCTGTTAATAGCGAGGGCGTTGCTTATGGTGATGTGAATGTGTTTGCTACTAAAAATATGGTGGGAACTCCTGAGATATCAACGAATGCTGTATATGACGTCACAGCGACTTCTGCGGTATGCGGCGGCAATATCACATCAGATGGAGGCACTGAAGTCACGTTAAGAGGTGTGTGCTGGAGCATGACAAACAACCCGACAATGGAAGATGCTCTCTCGATGGGTGGCGGTAGCGGCGTCGGCTCTTTTGAAGTCGTAATAAATGACTTGACACCTAATACTAAATATTATGTGAGAGCTTATGCTGTCAACAGCAAAGGTACCAGCTATGGAGAAGAAGTCGTTTTTACCACGGTTGACGACATCCCTCCAACATCAGGCATGATAAATGGTTATGAATGGGTCGATTTAGGATTGGCTAGCGGAACCAAATGGGCTACTCGTAATGTGGGCGCGTTTACAACAGAAGAATACGGCGACTTTTACGCATGGGGAGAGACTAAGACCAAAACGAATTATGAAACGGAAAATAGCGTGACTCATGGCGTAAGCATGGGTGACATCTCTGGTGACCCAGTTTATGACGTGGCAAGAAAGAAGTGGGGAAGCACATGGAGAATGCCTAAGAGAAATGAGATGGAAGAGTTGTATGAAGAATGTGAATGGGTTAAACAAGGCCAAGGTTATAAAGTGACTGGCCCTAATGGTAATAGTATCTATTTGCCAGCTGCCGGTTGTCATAACTGGTATGGTATAGAGGGCGTTGGAAGTGACTGTTACTATTGGACTTCTACGCCATATAATAATGAACTTCAAAATTGCGCTTACGAATTAAATTGCGCTGGTGGATTTATTGGATTTGGCGCATCTGGTATGCGTTGTTTTGGATATAGTGTAAGACCAGTCTCAGATTGATTTTTTTGATGATTTAAAATAATAGGTGGATTTTGTTACGATAATTAATTGTATATTTGTAACAAAATCTACCTTATGAAAAAATCATTACTTTACATATTGACAATCAGTATATTGTCATCTTGCTCTAGCGTGACAAATCATGCTCCTGAAGCTATTGAACCAATACCAACTCAACAACAAATCGATTGGCATAAACTTGAAACCTACGCCTTCGTGCATTTCGGTTTAAATACTTACAACGACCTAGAATGGGGCTTCGGCAACACTCCGGTTTCTACTTTCAACCCAACAGAACTGGATTGTGAACAGTGGGTCATGACTCTCAAACAATGTGGCATGAAAGGCGTGATTCTCACCGCAAAACATCACGACGGCTTCTGTCTTTGGCAGACTAAAACAACAGACTACAGCATCGCTAACTCTCCTTATAAAAACGGCAAAGGGGATATGGTGAAAGAGCTCTCCGACGCTTGCAAAAAACATGGTCTTAAATTCGGTCTCTATCTCTCTCCTTGGGATAGAAATCACGCTGAATATGGCTATGAGGATTATGTTGAGACTTATCACAAACAAATCGACGAACTTACAAGCAATTACGGCGAACTCTTCGAATTCTGGTTCGACGGCGCTAACGGCGGTAACGGATATTACGGCGGAACTAACGAGTCTCGTTCTATAAACGCTAAAGAATATTACAATTATGAACGTGCTCGCGACACTATCTTAAAACGTCATCCTAATGCTATGATTTTCGGAGGCACTTGTCAGACAATACGTTGGGTCGGCAATGAGCAGGGCTGGGCTGGCGACACTGACTGGTGTATGATAAATCCTGAAATGGATAATAATCACCAATATCTCACACGCGGTTCTGCAAACGGAACTCATTGGATTCCAGCGGAAGTGGATGTCTCTATTCGTCCAGGCTGGTTCTATCATAAACGCGAAGACCATCAAGTGAAAAGCATCGCACAACTCACTGATATTTACTATCGTAGCGTCGGTCATAACGCCAATCTCTTGCTTAATTTCCCGATAAATCTCGACGGAAAGATTCCTGCTTTGGATTCAATAAGAGCTTTAGAATGGTATAATATCATTTCTAATGACTTGAAAGAGAATGTCTTAAAAGATGCTAAAGTAAATGTCGATAGCGAAAGAGGCAGTAAATTCAAAGCGGAAAACGTGACTGATGATGATTGGAATACTTATTGGGCAACGGAAGACGATTACAACTTCGGAACTATCTCATTTACATTTGATAACCCTGTGAAAATGAATAGGGTAGTGCTTCAGGAATATATTCCACTCGGTCAGAGGGTAAGCGATTTTTATATGGAAGGTGAATTGAATGGCGAATGGTTTAAAATCAATGCTTTAGATACATTATCGACTATCGGTTATAAGCGTATCGTCCGTTTCAATACTGTCGAACTTGATAAGTTGATAATCTATTTTGAAGAGAGCCGCGGTCCATTGTGTATCAATAATATAGAGGCTTATTGCGCACCTGTTTTGCTTACTGAACCGACAATTTCCCGCGATTTCGATAATTATGTAAAGATTGAATCATCTGATAAAGATGCTGCTGTCTTTTACACTCTCGATGGTTCTGAGCCAAATGAGAATTCATTGAGATATGACAAACCTTTCATTTTTAATAAAAACGGAATCGTAAAAGCTGTTTTATACGATGTCGAATCTAAGTCGAAGAGCGCTGTCGTGATAAAAGAACTAGACTTGTCACACGATTTCTTTAAGATTGTTGAACCAAAAGAAGGAACAAGAAAAATCATTGACGCTAATATATATTCTACAATGTATATCGACAACAACGAACCGCTTACATTTGAGTTTAATGAAGAACAGACAATATGTGGATTCAGGTATTTGCCAAATCAAAGCAGAGACGCTTCTCGTCATATCGTTGATTATGAATTATATATTGACGGAAAATTGCTCAAAAAAGGAACCTTCGGAAATATCAAGAACAATCCGATAGAACAAGTCGTGAGATTTGAAGAAATAAAAGGAAAGACCGTGACTTTTGTTCCTACTAGAAACACGGATGGAAGCAGAAACTGCGGCATAGCAGAATTCTCTATAATAACAAAATAGATGAGTGAGTTGTCTGATAAAATATATGAAATTGTCAGCAACATTCCTCGTGGCAGTGTTATGACATACGGTCAGATAGGAGAGATGTTGGGTAATAAGAATCTGGCAAGAGTCGTTGGTAATGTGTTACATAAAAATCCAACGCCCATAATTGTACCATGCCATAGAGTTGTCAATTCAAAAGGTGAATTAGCCAAGAACTTTGGATTTGGTGGAATAGAAAAACAGAGAGAACTGCTTGAATCTGAAGGTGTTGAAATAACTGATTACAAGGTATTGATAAAATAGAATTTAAAATGAATTACTTTGAGATAAAGCCAGACGGACAAGCATATATCAGAACCGACAGCGGTACAATAATACGTAAGGTAGGCAATGGAGAATCAGTGAACCAAGCTGATTTCAATATGGATGAAACATTGTTTGCAATTACTTATAACTCAGGAAGGTGCGAAATCCGTGACAGAAAGAATCAGCTGGTTAAAACGATAGCAGAAGAAGGCGTTGCAGAAGCATATTGGAAGCAACAGACTTCTGAAATCAAACGTCGTTTCTTGTCGAGGAAAGCTGAAGTCAATGAATATGTACTTCTCGTAATGAAAGACGGAAGTACACAATCTATTGATGTTTAATTATTTACTCACACATTGCGTCGAACATCTCGTGTGTTCCTAGTCTTCCGTTGATGACGCATACGCATTCAACAACAGCTTTGACGCATAATTTCTCGTCAGATGCTCTATAAATATCTTGATAAAAAACGTATCTTATTCCTTCTTTCTTGACATTAAGTCTGCAGAAGAATTCGTCGCCGCCTCTTAAAGGTGTCTTGTAAGTCAAAGAGATACGAGCTACGACAGGGTCGATGCCTTGTTCGTGTAAATCGGCGAACTTCACGCCTCTTGATTCTATGAATTCATGGCGTGTGTGCTCTGTATAATGTTGATAGTTAGCGTTATTTACAATTCCTTGTCCGTCACATTCGTAGTCGCGGACTTTCATTTTGAGTTCAAAAATATAGTTTTCCATTAGATTTTGATATCTTCTTTAAGGTTGAAATATTCTTTTAAAATTTCGTTTCCAATCAAATCGTCTTTCTTTGCTGAAATAAGTTGTTTTCCTTTAGAGATAAGCCAGATGTCATCGGTGTAACGTAACAATAATTCGAGGTCGTGAGAACTGAAGATTATTGTCTTGTTGCGTTCTTTTGTCAGCATTTTCATCAGTGAGAAAAGCTCTATTTTGCTTGGATAATCGATGAAAGCGGTTGGCTCATCCATAAATATAATAGGAGTGTTCTGTGCTAGTGTTTTTGCTATCATCACCTTCTGTTTCTCTCCATCGCTTAATGTGTTGAAGTATCTGTCTTTCAGTTTATTTATACCAACTATATCAAGTGATTCTTGAATTACGTTTTCGTCTTCTTTTTCTATCTTTCCAAAGAAATCAGTGTAAGGACAGCGGCCACTTGCGACCACATCATAGACCTTTAAAAACATATCGTCAGGTCGTTCGGTAAGTACCAGCCCAATCAGTCTGGCTTTCTCTTTTGCTGAATAATCTGAAAGCTCTTTTCCGAACAGTTCTATTTTTCCTTTGAGAGGCTTTATGTGTGCTGTCAGCGTCTTGAAAAGCGTCGATTTTCCTGCGCCATTGGGTCCAATCAAAGCAATGAGGTTCCCTTCCTTTAAACTGACGTTTATAGGTGGCAAGATGGCTTTGTCTTTGTAACCAATATGTAAATCCTCAGTTCTTAAAACTTCCATGTTGTATATAATTAAAAATCAAACACTTTATCTTTTTCTTAAAATTACCCAAATCACTACTGGCGCTCCTATGAAAGCAGTGACGGCATTGATAGGAAGATTGCCCTCAAAACCAGGCATTCTTGCCACTAAGTTGCATAAAAGGCTGATAACCATTCCTATTAACATTGTTGCAGGGACTAAAACCTTATGGTCGCTAGTTCTGAAAATGAATCTGGTCAGATGCGGTATTGCTAAACCCAGAAATGCTATTGGTCCGCAAAATGCTGTTACTATTGCAGTCAGATAACCGGAAACGAGGACGATGAACAAGCTGTTTCTCTTTACGTTCAAGCCGAGGTTTTCAGCATATAAATCTCCTAAAAGAGTGATGTTCAAGTTTTTGGTCATGAATAGACTAGCGAAAAGCCCAATGATGATGCTGATGGAGAAAAACATCAGTTTGCTGGTGCCTACTGCGGAAAATGAACCCATTCCCCAGATGACGAAAGCGTGGATGTCTTCTTTCATGCTGAAGAACTTCATTATATCTGTCAAAGAACCAGCGAGATATGAAACCATCAAACCTATGATAATCAATGTTGTCATATTTCTTACACGGCTGCTAAAACCAAGTATCAGCATTAATACCAAAGTCGCTCCTATGAAAGCAGCAAGGCTCACTCCGAGGTTTGACCAAATCCCCATTGTGGAAAGTGCCGAATTTCCTATAACGCCTGTCAGTAATATCGTTATGGCTACTCCTAATCCTGCGCCGCTGCTGATTCCAAGCATGGAAGGGTCGGCGAGTGGATTCCTGAATAAGGTCTGCATCAGAAGTCCTGCTACCGACAAAGCTGCGCCTGCAAATATGGCCGTAACTGCTTGAGGCAATCTGTAGTCTAAGACAATTGTCTTTATGGTTTGGTTCGATTCGTCTCCGAAAAATACATTGAATATATCGCTGAATGGAATCGTTACGGAACCAACAAATAAATTAAGGAAAAACAATAATATTCCTAAAAATATTATCGTTATTAAAATGCTGATATTTATTTTGTTACGTGTCATTATTTAAGTAATAACTTGAAGTATGTAGGAGTGTAGTTTTCCCACTCGTCTGTTAATAATTCTGGATGAAAATGATAGATAAAATCTGCTAATAAGACGTCTGGTTCATATTGCGATTTCTCGAAATAGCCGCACTCTCTCACGTCGCAAACCAACAATTGTCTTTTCTCGAAAGCTTTGAATAACGGATATAATTCATTCTCTTTTTCCAATCTTTCGTATGTGAAAGGAGTGTCGTATGAATTGATGACTCTCCAGAAATCAGCTTGCTGGGCCTTTAGCAATACGCTCTCTGCATCTATGTGCAGGCTTCCTGCTGATTCGTTGTCTTTCCATACATAGTCGCCGCCGGCATCAGCGAAAATCTTTGCTATATAACTTTTGCCTCCAGGGACATACCATTGGTTTTCAAAAGGCAAATCAGAGAATACCGTTGGTTTTGCTTCTACTGAAGAACATCTTTCTGATAATGTCTCGTAACGTCTTGCTACATTGTCGAACCATTCTTTGGTTTCCTTTTCCTTTCCGCATAAAAGTCCGACAACTTTCATCCATTCAGCGCGTCCAAGTGGGTGGCTTTCAAGATAATCAGGAAATGAAAGCATTGTGGCTCCGCTTAATTCTCCTAAATGTGAAAAATCAATGCCAGGATAAGGCGTATATAAAATCAAATCTGGCTGTATATTGATGAGTTTCTCTGCATTTACATTGGTTGACATACCAACGTCGGTGATTCTGCCTTCTGCAACGAGTGCTAATATTTCTTCGTTTTTGGTGTAATTGCTTTCTAGTATTCCTTTTACCCTGTCTATCTCTCCAAGTTTTTGGAAAACAGACCATTGTGTTGACGAAAAGGCTACGGCCGATTTTACAGGAGTCCTGATTATTGTTTTGTTGGTTAAATGGTTGGGGATGGTGGCAGTGTCGTTAAACAGATAGTATTCGCTTTCTGTTGATGAATATTTGATGACTAGTTTATATCCTGTTTCTAAAGGATATATTTTAAAGTTTTGTGCAAATGAAACTAAGTTTAAAGTGTCGTTTGTGTTCTCGCCAATGTTCTCGCTTTTTGAGGAGACGTCGCATGAACTCATCATGTATATTATTGAAAACAAAACGAGTATGACTCTTTTCATAATTATTTATGTGATTCAATGATTTCTTTCAAGCAATCTTCGCAGAGACAGTCGGAGAAGTTGTCTTTCAAGTACAATCTTACATTATCTGTGATGGAATATTTTGAACACCAGCAAGTTGAACTGTGCTGACATTCGAAAGTCTTGTTACAGCGAGGGCAATTTTTAGTCATTTTTTTAACAGTTTTATCTTAAAAATAATTATCGCCAAAGATACGAAAAAAGGCGTTGTTCGATGATGAAAAAGTCAGAAAAAATAATTATCTTTGTAGGCCTAACAAATTAAATTTTTTTAAAATGGGATTTTACTTTTTTCATACGCCTAAACCAAGGCAATTCAATTATATACCACGTTACTTCGATCCGGAAAAAGAAGCACTAGAAAAGAAGAAGGCTGCAATGGGATTGGATTCTAAACTTTCTGAAGCGGAGAAGCGCAGAATGAGAATCAGAAGAGGATTCGGCTATTCTCCTGAGGAGATGCAAGAGAAGAAGAAGTTCAGTTTCAATAGCATGCGTCATATTGTGCTTTTCGGTTTGATAGGATTTATCACATACGTCATCTTTGGAACGCCTTTAATTGAAAATTTCATAGAAATGTTTCTTAGTTTAGGAAAATAAAATCAAGATTTATGTCCTTCGATATAATTAAATTGTTACCAGATTCAGTTGCGAACCAAATTGCTGCCGGAGAGGTTATTCAGCGTCCGGCTTCTGTTGTTAAAGAATTGATGGAAAATGCTTTAGATGCAGGAGCCACACAGATTGATTTGATAATAAAAGACTCTGGCAGGACCATGATAACAGTCATTGACAATGGCTGCGGCATGTCTGAAACTGATGCGCGTCTCTGTTTTGAACGTCACGCCACTTCAAAAATCAAAAAGGCAGAAGACCTTTTCTTAATCAGAACTATGGGATTCAGAGGCGAGGCTTTGGCAAGTATCGCTGCTGTGGCGCAGGTTGAACTTATGACACGTCGCAAAGAGGATGAATTGGGAACTAAGATATTTATCGAAGGTTCTGTTGTGAAAGAACAGCAGCCTAAACCAATGTCGGTAGGAACGAACTTTACAGTCAAGAATCTTTTCTTTAATATTCCTGCTCGTCGTAACTTCTTGAAATCTAACGAAGTGGAAATGCGACACATTACTGATGAGTTTTTCCGCGTTTCTATGATGAATCCGCAGGTGGGTTTTAGTCTCACCAATAATGAAAAAGAGCTTTATCATCTGCCAAAAGGAAATTTAAAGCAAAGAATAGTCGGACTCTGCGGGAAGGACTATGATAAAAAGATAATTCCGGTTCAACAGGAGACTGAGACGGCAACAATCAATGGTTTCATCGTCAAGCCTGAATTCTTGAGAAAGACCAGAGGTGAGCAGTATTTCTTTGTGAACAAACGTTTCATAAAGCATTCGTATCTGCATCATGCTATAGAAAACGCATATCAGGAACTCATCCCTAAAGATTGTTTTCCGGGTTATTTCATCAACATTGATATTGACCCCAAGGAGATAGATATCAACATACATCCAACCAAGACTGAAGTCAATTTTCAGGATGTTAAGCTGGTTTATGCAATACTTCATTCTGCAGCACGTAAAGCTATAGGACAGAATAACTTATCGCCTATGCTTGATTTTGATGTGACACCAGATTTAGGTATTGATTTCGGGGAGGCAAGTAGAATGGATAAACCTATTGTAGAACCTAAAATTGATTACAATCCAAGTTTTAATCCTTTTAAAACTCAACCTCAATCGCGCCATGCTTCGGGCAACTGGAGAATAATGTATGAGGATAATAACGACACTGTTTCTAGCAACATAAATAAAATCAGCGTTTTTGATGAAGTTGGTACGACTATGTCAGTTGAGAACAAAAATTTATACATCCAGTTGCAGCAGTCGTATATAGTAACAACGATGAAGTCGGGACTTCTTGTTGTAGATCAGCATCTTGCGCACATGAGGATTCTTTATGAGAAGTATCTTAGAGAGATGGAAAACAACATAGAAGCATCTCAGCAGGAACTTTTTCCACAGCATATTTCGTTAAATCCAAATGATGTTTCATTGCTGAAAGAAATAATGCCCGATTTGGAAAAGATTGGCTTTAGAATGCAGCAGATGAATAATTCTACATTTGTGATTAACGGAACACCTGCCGATAGCAAAAACAATGATGCTGTGGCACTTCTTGAAAAGATTTTGGACATGTATAAAACAAATCTTGTTAATCTGAAGTTAGAAAAGAAATTGAACCTTGCACGTTCATTAGCGTCGCAGTTAGCCATAAAATCAGGTCAGTCATTAAGTCCGTTAGAAATGCAGGATTTAATTGACCGCTTGTTTGGATGCGCCGTTGCCGAAGTGTCACCTGATGGCAAGAAGATTTATACAATATTGAATGTTAATGAATTAAAAACACGTTTAAACTAATTATGAGTAATTTTAGACCTAGCGGTTTTGCTTTCTTACCAACAGTCGTAAAGAATTTGTTGATAATAAATGTCTTATTTTTCCTGGCCACAATAGCCGCACAATCTGTATTTCGCATTGATCTTGCTGATTATCTCGGTCTGCATTATATAGGCGCCTCAGATTTTCAGCCATTTCAACTTGTCACATACATGTTTATGCATGGCAGTTTCGCGCATCTGTTCTTTAATATGTTTGCGCTATGGATGTTTGGTAATACTCTGGAAAATATCTGGGGAGCTAACCGCTTTTTGCTCTTCTATTTCGTTTGCGGAATAGGAGCGGGTATGGTGCAAGAACTCGTACAATATATTCAGTATGCTACCACATTGCAAGCTTATACTAGTGTCAATATGGGAGGACATATTATCCCAATGGGAGAATATCTCAACATGTTGACGACGGTTGGTGCTTCAGGCGCAGTTTATGGTATTTTACTCGCTTTCGGTATGATGTTTCCTAATTCGACGCTATACATTTATTTCGCTATTCCTATCAAAGCCAAGTGGTTCGTATTGTTGTATGGTGTGATTGAATTGTTCTCGGGATTGGGTGGCGCCGCTGACGGTGTAGCTCATTTCGCTCACTTGGGAGGTATGCTGTTCGGATTGATATTGATTCTTTATTGGAAAAAGAAAGGAAACCTTTATTGAATATGAAACCTGTGCAAAATAATATACTTGAAGGATTAAAGAGTTTTTTCATGCAGAAAACCATATTGTCAAGATTGATGCAAATCAATATTGTTATATGGCTTATTTGTCTGTTTGTCAGTGTTTTTACTTGGCTCTTCAATATCAGTGACATCTCTTTCGTGACAAAACTTTTTGCTGTACCTTCAGACATTTCGGCGTTGGCTGAAAAACCTTGGAGTGTATTTACGTATATGTTCCTTCAAGAAGCGTTCTGGCATCTGTTTTTCAACATGTTAATGCTTTATTACGGTGGAAAGATATTTCTTCAATATTTCTCACAAAAACAATTGTTGCTTACCTATATCTTCGGAGGATTGGTAGGTGCTTTGTTTTTCGTATTGGCGTTCAATGCGTTTCCTGTTTTTGAGAATATGAAAGGTCAAGCTGTAGCATTAGGCTCTTCAGCATCAGTGCTTTCCATTCTGATAGCAGCAGCAACATATCGTCCTGATTATACCTTGAATCTCTTCTTGTTAGGACAAGTCAAGATGAAATGGGTCGCTATCGTATTCGTTGTCATCGACTTTTTGAGTATTTCTAAAGGAAATTCAGGAGGACATATCGCACACCTCGGTGGCGCATTATGGGGATTCTTATATGCCTATATGTTAAAAAATGACTTCGATATCTATAAGATATTCAAGAAAAAAGCCAAGATAAGAATCAAGACTGTCAACTCGGATAATTATCATGCAAGACCAAAGACCGACGAGCAATATAATGCTGAACGTGCAATGGAACAAGAGGAAACAGACAGAATACTTGAGAAAATAGCTAAAAACGGATATTCCAGTTTAAGCGATAAAGAGAAAGAGTTTTTATTCAGACAAAGCAAGAAGTGATGGCACCAGGGAAGGAGAAAAAGAGGAGGAACACTTTTTTCCAAGGCTTTGGAAAACTGATAATTGGCATTTGCGGTATTGCAGCTTTGATATCTGCATTTCTGTGCGCAATATGTCCTTTTATCAGTCCGTCTTCTTTTGTCTGGACTGCATTCTTCGGATTGGCATTCTGGATGATATTCTTTGCTAATGTTATAATACTCTTAATATTAATATTCCTTAAATCTAGAAGAACGCTGTTGATACCAATATTGGCGCTTATATTGTCAATACCAGGATTGGCGAAGTCGTATTCTTTGGGTGAGAAAAGCGAAGATACAGCCACACTTAAAGTGATGACATATAATATAAGTGTGTTCAGAGATTATAAAGTAAATTCACGCACTGTTACTGATGTGAAGAAATCCTTGGCAAAACTTGTTAAGGAACAAAATCCTGATATCTTATGTCTTCAAGAATCAGGCAAATGGCCTCAAAACAGAGCTTCAGAATTTTCAAAAATGATAGGTTATAAATATTATAGCGTAAACACTGTCAATGGCAACAGCTTTTTTTCTAAATTTCCTTTAGAAGATGTGAAAGATTTCAGCAATGAAGTTATAAACAAATTCGCCGATATCAAGAAAGTTAAAATAGATAAAGATAAATTTTTTTATTTGGTGAATTGTCATTTTAACTCTTTCGGTATTTCCAGTGAGGAGATAGAGTATATAAATGATGCAAAAAATATTGTGAAAGATACTGATATTTATGGTAGGTCTGTTGTTTCAAAACTTACAAGAGGCTTTAAATTAAGAACCAAAAGTACGCAGGTTTTGATTGATAAATTACCTAATGATGATGCACCTCTTGTTATATGCGGTGATTTTAATGACACACCATTGTCATATACATACAATCAGATGTTGAATGCTGGTTTGAAAGATGCTTTTCTCACTGTGTCAAAAGGAATTGGCAAGACATATTGCGGACGACTTCCTTTACTGAGAATTGATTATTTTTGGTATAATGATAATATTGAGGTGATAGAATATAAAAGGATTAAGCAAACGACATCCGACCATTATCCTTTGTTAATGAGTTTTAACATAAAAAAGGAAACTGAAAATATAGGAGAAGAATAATGAATTTCAAGTTAGCATCAGATTTTAAGCCAACGGGCGACCAGCCGCGAGCCATAGAGCAACTTAAACAAGGAATATTGAATGGCGAGCGTTATCAGACACTTTTGGGTGTTACTGGTTCCGGAAAGACTTTTACCATAGCTAATATGTTGGCAGAGTTGAATCGTCCTGCATTGATTCTCAGTCATAACAAGACTCTTGCAGCTCAGCTTTACAGTGAATTCAAACAGTTCTTCCCTGAGAATGCTGTAGAATATTTCGTTTCTTATTATGATTATTATCAGCCTGAAGCATTTATTCCTCAGACAAATACATACATCGAGAAGGACCTCTCCATCAATGATGAGATTGAGAAATTGCGTCTCAGCGCAACGACTTCTTTATTGTCGGGACGCCGTGATATTATAGTAGTCTCTTCCGTGTCGTGTATTTATGGTATAGGAAATCCTGATGACTTCGGCAAGAATGTGATTTATATAGAAGTAGGCAAACGTATCAACAGAGATGATTTGTTGAGGCAGCTGTCAGATTCTCTGTATAGTCGCAATGACATTGAATTCACTCATGGAAAATTCAGAGTTAAAGGTGATACCGTCGATGTTTTTCCAGCTTATTCTGATATAGCCTATAGAATCATATTCTGGGATGACGAAATTGAAGAGATAGAATCTTTTGACCCGGTGAATGGAACTCGCATCGAAGCGCTTTCAAGTCTGACATTATTCCCGGCTAATATCTTCGTCACTTCTAAAGACAAGATAAAATCTGCTACTAATGAGATTCAGCTTGATATGTTCAAGCAAGTGGAATATTATAAGGAGATTGGAAAGTTTGAAGAAGCCAAGCGTCTGGAAGACCGTGTCTGTTATGATATTGAGATGATTAGAGAACTCGGATATTGTAGCGGTATTGAAAACTATTCGCGTTATTTCGATGGCCGTGAGCCAGGAACTCGTCCTTTCTGTCTGATTGATTATTTTCCTGATGATTTCATTACTATAATCGATGAAAGTCATGTCACTGTCCCGCAGATTAGAGCGATGTATGGAGGCGACCGTTCAAGAAAACAGACTCTGGTGGAATATGGATTCAGACTTCCTTCAGCATTGGATAACAGACCGCTTAAATTTGATGAGTTTGAATCTCTTACTGCACAAACGGTTTATGTGAGTGCTACACCAGCCGATTATGAATTGCAACAAACAGAGGGCATTTATGTCGAACAACTTATTCGTCCAACAGGTTTGTTGGACCCAATCATAGAAGTACGACCATGCAAGAATCAAGTCGATGACTTGATAAACGAAATTCATAGAGTGGTGGAAGGAGGCCAAAGAGTTCTGGTTACTACTTTGACTAAAAAAATGGCAGAAGAATTGACTTCGTACCTTAACAATTTGAGAATCAATACAAGATATATACATTCCGATGTAGATACTTTGGAAAGAGTTGAGATAATGAAAGAATTGCGAAGCGGAATAATTGACGTTCTTGTAGGTGTCAACTTACTTCGTGAAGGTCTAGACTTACCTGAAGTTCAGCTGGTTGCAATTATGGATGCTGATAAAGAAGGTTTCTTGAGATCGGAGCGTTCGTTGACACAGACCGCAGGTCGTGCGGCACGTAATGCTGACAGCTTAGTAATTATGTATGCAGACAAAATCACTGATTCCATGCGTAAAACCATTGATGAAACGGCGCGACGAAGAGAAATTCAGATGGCATATAACATAGAACATGGAATAACACCAAAGACTATCATAAAAGCTATAGACAATTCATTAGGTAAGTCAAAACAACCTAAAGATTATATCACTGTAGAAGAAAGAGTTAAGTCTGTTGCAGAAGAATCTCAAACTAAATATAAGTCAGAAAAAGATATTAAAAAAGCTATCCTTGATGCCAAAAAGGAAATGGAAAAAGCCGTTAAAGAACTTGATTTTATGGCTGCTGCAAAATACAGAGATTTGATAATTGCATTAGAAGAAAAATTGAACAAATGATAATGAAAAATACTTTTTTCAATGAAATGAACTTATTTTACAATTTCTTCTAATTATTTATCTCTAATAGATATATTTTACATTCCGTTAACTTACTAAATCATACCGAAAACTTATTTCTTAATAAATATTTGGTAGAATAGTTCGTATTTTTGTTAACAAATTGGTTGGTTGTTTTTAGGATCAAACAAAGTCGGTATTGCAAATTTGTTTTTTGTTGTTTTTGGTTTGTTACATACTGGCGCTTTTCAAAATTTGAGAAATAATGTTTGACCAAAAGAGAAAAGTCGGATTCATTCCGACTTTTTTTAGTTAATGAAAATTATAATTTAAACGTTATCTTGCCGGTTACTGCCGAAAACTGATTTTTATCATACCAAGCCTTTCTTTCTGATATACTTTTGCATTCGGTTTTATTAATAATTGTGACGTAATTTTTTGCACTCCCAATGCAAAAACGTTCTATCTCAGCCCTTGAAGAGAGAATCGCTTTTTTGTTGTTTTTTTTCGATTCTGATTACTTTTCAAGGGCTCTTTTTGTCAACCACCAAATAACCATTGACCTCCACGAAACCACACGAATTTATACTAATCATTTCGTGTCAGATTAGTGTTCTTTAGTGGACAAAAACTATCCACGAAACTACACGAATCTTCACTAATCAATTCGTGTCAGATTAGTGTCCTTTCGTGGACAAAATTCTTCGTGGACGAAAATGAAATATTACCATGGATAAAATGAAATACACTCCGCATTGACCCCATAGTGTAATCATCTCAGGAACTACATTACTCAAATTGCCTCCCATGCAGTCGAGTTTCACGAATGCTAAAGTCGCGGGAGCCGTCGGAATGAGATAGTGGAATATCTTCCAATGCCACGGCATAAGCTCCAAAGGGTAGGAGATGCCCGTTAAAAAGACGAGCGGCACCGACATAAACACAATGAAAAACAAAGGCATATCACCGTCGGTATATAAAGGCGACAATGAAAGACAGAAGAACACACTAGCGAAGAGATACGGAATCATCATGATGATGATATCGAGAGAATTACCCAAATGCGGAAGGTCGAAAATCAAAGGCAACAAACCCAAGAAGAAAACAGAAAAGACACTATAAATCATCACATTTGTAAACGCCTTACCTAAAACTATTTTTATAGAATAACCCCAACTTGTAGTCTTGTTGTCTCGTAGTCTTGTAGTCTTCTCCTCTCCGCACCTCATCGCTACTGTAATCATAAGTGTCTGAAAGATAATGATAACCATAACGGGCGGAATGAGATAAGTGCCGTAGCCTTCTGATGAATTATATAATGGCTCGTTCACGATATTGACGGCCTTGTCGTTAGCAAGAAACAGAATATCAATCATATTGAGCGACTCAACCATCTCAGGAAGTAACTCGCTATTGATATCCAAAGAAGCAAAATTGACAGCTTCATATATATTAAGGTAATCCAGGAAAGAAAGTGTGGAACCGTAAACCACACATTGAGCCTGATTGCCTTTCATGATTTCTTCTTTTAATTCACTCGGAATATAAAGAAAACCAACGATTTTCCTCTCGATAAGCATACGCTTCGCCTCATCGAAATTCATCGTCTTTGAAACGACCTCCACCTGCTGAGTAGCATCGATATAATCAACGAAATGCCGACTCAAATCAGATTGCGACATATCGACGATGGCAATCGGAGCTTCTTTATAAACATTGGTGTTATACAATAAGTTGTAAAGAAAACCATAACCGACATTACCCAAAATCAATACAATCAAAATCGGGATATTGGTTCCAATCGCCCTGAATTCATTGGATATTATTTTGATGATTTCGTTCATAATTTTTAGTCAACAGACAACAGACAACGGACAACAGTTATTATTAACTCCTAACTCCTAATTTCTAACTCCTAACTGAAAATACTTGTGTTTCAAAATCATTGTCGCCAATATTATCAAAATGTTAAAAGACATTAAGACAAGGAGATGGTCCCAGTAATAGATAAAGGCGTGACTTTCATAGCGAAGGTAGTCGGTCATCAAGACGAAGTGACGAATCGGGAAGAAATACGATAGTTTTTCGAAGAATGGGTACATCGCGTTTACGGGGAAAGTCACGCCGGCAAAAGTGGCTCCCAACGAACCGAACATCGAGATGAAACTGATGATTATCGGTAAGTTGGGATATATAGAGAAAAGGAAGATTGCTATGGAACATGTTGCGAGTATGAAAAGAACGCATACCGCTATTATTGAAAATATGCTAGAACTTAAATCGAATTCCAATACGTTAAACATAAGTACGTTAGAGAATATAGCCACCGACGAGAATATTATAACGTAAGGAAACATCTTGCCTAAAACCACGTTTATGAATTTTCTGTTTCCCGCTATGAGACAGTCTCTTATCGTTCCGTTTTTGTATTCAGTGCCGAAAGAATATGCAATGTTAAGTAATATTAAGATTTGGAACAAAACCCAGAAATATGGAAATGAGAGATACGAGGTGTAATTCAACGACGGATTGTAGAGTGGGTGAGCGCTGATGCTTATCGGCGAGGCGATGCTTTCCACAGTCTTCTCGTCGATGCCGAGGAAATTTGCAGTCTCTTGTAATGGATTTACAGCAATGATTCTTAATACGTTAAGAAAACCTTGCAGCACTTCCGAGCCGACGCTTAAAAATGCGTAATGATAACAAAGAGTGAGACTGGTGTTTTTGTTGGCGTTGACGTCAGATTCGAACTCATTCGGTATTATGAGATAACCGTAAATCTCCTTCGAGAGAAGAGCGTCGCGAGCCTCGTCGGTGTTAGCAACTACCTGTGTCACACGAATTTCGGGCACCGCCGAGCATAGCCGCGTGATGTTACGCGACATACGGCTGTCGTCCTCGTCCACGATGGCGACAGGAATACTGTCAATCATGCCATCACCGAAAATCGTCGTCATGAAAAACAAAGCAAACAAAGGAAAACCCAATGCCGTGAAGAGATAAAGCGGTCTTGAAATCAAGACCAAACACTCCCTCTTCACAACATTCCAAAAACCACCTTTCATAAATTCATAATTCATAATGCACAATTCATAATTTTAGACTCACTTCGACAAGCTCAGTGACCAACTCCTAACTTTTAATTGACTAGACGCAGCAATTACATATTGTTAATATTTAAGGTGTAATTGACACATCTCTACCAGAACTCCTCAAATCCTCAGTTCCTCAATTCCACCAACCCCGTCATCCCCGCTCTCAATCCCTCCACCTTCGTCGCCGGAACCGCCTGTATCTCAAAGGTTCTCATGTCGTAACCTCCAGTGTCTTTCGTCGCTTTCCATGTCGCGAAGCTACCGAGAGGCGAGATGTAGTTGATGATGAACAGCACCTCCTTCAGACCTAGAGCCGGGATGTGACACAGTATCGTTTCGCCCATCTTGAAATGCGGCAGCAAATCCTCGCGCACGTTAAGGACAAGGTACGGATTGTCGATGTCGATGACCGTCATGATGTTAGTCCCTATTGATGTCAACTCGCCTTCGTTTAACGAGATAGCCGCCACTTCACCAGATATTGGCGACGTCAGACTAGCGTCGTTGAGCAGCGCTTTCACCACCTCGCTGTTGTTCTGCGCAGCCACTGCCATCGCCTTCGCCGACGCCTTGTCCTCTTCCTGCGCGCCCTCCAGAGCTAGCTGATACTGATAATACGCCGCACGCTCAGCCGCCAATGCCGACTTATAAATCGCCTCGGTCTCGTCTCTTCGCTGCAGGCTCACGATGGAATCCTCGTACAAAACCTTGATTCTCTCGTACGTCGTCTTCGCCAGTTTCAGGTCAGCCTTAGTGCCGTCCCATAACTCCTTCGTTATGGAAACCAGCTGCTTACGCGAGCCGGCATCGATTTTGTCACTCTGCAAAGACGCCGCATTCTCCAAAGCCTTCTGCGCTTCATATTCCGCAATGACCTCCTTCGAAACAATGTGAACCAAAGTATCGCCCTTGCCAACACGCTCGCCTTTTTTGACCAAAATACTCTCAACCCTTCCCGGCAACAAACCAGAAATATTATACTCCTCAACCTCAATCTGACCCTGCAAAACAACCTCCTTATCCTTCATAAGAAAAATCCCAAGAATAGATAAAGTCAATATTATCAATAAGATAACCACAAACAAAACGAATAATATTTTATTAGAAACTTTCATCTTTTTTTATTTTTTGTCAACAGTCAACAGTCAACAGTTTTTAAATCTTTCTTATTTCTTAATTGCATTTTTATTCTATAATCATCATTCTATATTTTCATTGAAAATTTTTTCTGTCATCGTTCGATACCATTACCCAAGGACTGTTGTCTGTTGTCCGTTGTCTGTTGACTCGTTAAAAACGATTCAAAAAACTCCGGAATCCCACACAGACAACACAGATTCGCCAGAGCGATGTCGTATTCGAAATATGTCGTCAGTAAAAGCAAGTTCGTCTTGTTGACAAGGTTAAGAGCGTCAAGCACTTGCTGTGAAGTGCAGAGACCTTCACTGAACGATTTTTTCCTTATGCGATACACTTCTTGAGCGAGTTCTAATGACGACTGCAGTTCCTCCGCATTGATGCAGGCTTGTTTAAGGTTAGCATGCCATTCATCCACAGCGACTTCCAAATCATTCTTCAACGAAAGCTGTGTCTCTGCCACAATCTCAGATTCTATCTTCGTAAGTTGAATATTACGTTCCCTCGCGAGACCGTCGAAGATGTCCCATACCAAATTCACGCCTCCGATAGTGTTGGGAACCAGATTCTTAGGAACCTGATACGAGACTATAGTCTGCTTGCCATAAACCGAAATCACAGGATAATAATTCGACTGACTCAATCGTAGATTCGCCTTCGCGATGTCATCGTGCAAATCAGCCTGTTGAAAGACGTAAGCATTTTCTTTCATCATATCCTTGAACCACTCCAACTGCGGATATTTCTCATTGATAAACAGTGGAGTAGAGGTGACAATTTGCTGTTGGCTATTGGCCATTGGCTCTTGACCCTTACCCAAGGACTTATTGGTGCCTGAGCCTGTCGAAGGCCCTGTTGTCCGTTGACCCAATAAAAAGGACAGCGCTTCTCTAAGAACTTCCGCTTGATTTTCAGCGTCTTTGAGATTTCTCTCGCTTTCATCCAGAGCGACTTTCACGATGAGGCGTTCCGCCTTGTCGAACATGCCGATAGCTTCCATCTTAAGAGCCTGTGAATAGTGATTGTCAGTCATCTTGTGAGTCTCTCTTAAAACCTTAATCATTGACTCAGCGAGACTTAAAGAGAAATAAACATTAGCGAGTTCTAGATATTTAGCAGCGCCAACAGATTCTTTATTGATTTCCGATAAAGCCTCGTTGCTTTTAGCCAACTTATTGGCGTACAACCTTTTCGTACCAGTAAAAATAGGATATAGAATTTCCAAGTCTATTGAGCCGAAGTCATCTTCAAATATCGGCACCTCGAAGGCAAGGTCGCCCAGTTCGTTAGAGATGAGATTGAGAATCTCGGGCACGAGAGGCGTCTCCGCATATCTCTCCTTAAAAGGATCAAGCAGAGAAGCATAATCCTGCGAGACGCCAATCCCATTCGACATCATAGTATAATCCGCCGTCATTGTGATAGTAGGCAGCCAGCTCCCATTTATCAGCTGCGACTGCCGTTTCGCCAGCAGCGTACTTTTCTCAGCAACCCTTATCGTCGCATTATTCTCCAACATCATATCGACCGCCGTCTGGAAATCAATGACATTGTTCGACACTGTCTCTTGACAACTGACGGCTGAATGCTGACAGCTGACGGCTAAAAACAATATGAAAAAGTAAAAAGGTTTCATAGATCCAGATTTATTGACCTATAAACCGACAAAGAGAGAAAAGGTTCAAAGGAGGAGGAAATAGCGAAGATTATATTTAAGAATTACGTTTCTTATAAGAGATACGAGCAGCACTCATCTGTTCGCGGATATCTCCAGTCTTGAGAAAAGCTTCTTGTTTAGTCTCGATTAACCTGCGAAGAAATACATCTTCTTGATGTATCAGGGTAATTGCAATATTGGCAATAGTTTCGCTATTTCGTTTTGTTATCGCATCTCTATAATATGCAGAATCATTATGTTTGGAACATATTTTTCGAGTTTGAATAGCTTTTGAAGAATTGATGTCCCATTGTTCGAACTTATTGACTCTTAGATAATCCTCATAATCCAAGAGAAGTTCTTGAAGACTAGCCCGAGCCACATTTATCAGTTTCAATTCTGTCTCAAGAGATGTAGTTGCAGCACTGTTACCTTCCGCAATATTCTGTTTTCCGCTACGCGCGGCCTGCACCATCTGGTCAATAGTACGATCCTTTTTTGAAAGAAAATTATGTGCGAAATAGTAAGTAATATCATAAATACACTCAGCTTTTTGATAAGCTATGAGATCCTTATAGTTACCTTTAAGTTTTAAGAAGGTCTTCATTGTATTATAAATTATGGTTAATTTGGTAAATAAAAGCAAAGGTAATATCAGTTACCATACCAAACAAATTATTTTAGTTAAAAAATGTTAATTTTTAAATTTTTCAACCATCCACTCCTTTTTTTAACATATTCCCTTAAAATCAATTAACAAATCCCCCCAATTAACCCAATCAACCCAATTCTCCCAATTCTCCCAATTCTCCCAATCCCCCCCCAAAAAAAAAAAAAATTTAAAAAAAACTCCCTCCGAACATAGAGTTCGTACTATCTATATAACTTTGCATCGTCAAATTAAACACAAAAAGATATGAACAGAAAATACGACGATTATGATTACATGGCAGATACATGGGATGCCATGACAGATGGAATGTATGGCGATATGCCAGAAGGATTCGATGGTGATTTTGATTTTATGGGATTTTAAACCATATAAACCATATCAGATATCTTAACAATATATTACAAATCAATAAACACCAATCCCTATGAACACCAAAGAAACATTCATCTCATTATTAAAATCCACAAACCGTCAGGGTGTTGATTGTTGTATTCTTGCCAACAACAGAATAGACGAGAGAAAATAATTGCTGTTCTCTGTAATCAGCAAAAACAATGAATTCTGCAACATAAGAGTTGAATTTGAGATGGATAAATATCCCGAATACACTCGAAGTTGAGATATTGCAGATCTCGGTCTCAATGTTGTTGTGTAAAAGGTTTAAATTGCTGATATACAATAAAATGCTAATTATGTAAAAGTAGGGGTGGGGTAAAAATGTCGGAAGATGAAATTTTTATTAGATTTATAATTGCTTAATTGATAATAATTTATATCTTTGCAAAGTCTTTTGCAGATCATATAGAGTCTATAAAGACGATTAAATTTCTACTATTGTAGATCAACGTGCACCCAATCATAAAGATGAAGTCTATAAAGACAATTAAATTTCTACTATTGTAGATATCGTTCTCAAAAATCGACTTCTCTATGTCTATAAAGACAATTAAATTTCTACTATTGTAGATAATAAGTCGTTTGATTGAAAAGCTTTTTTGTCTATAAAGACAATTAAATTTCTACTATTGTAGATTTCGCACTAATACTGCTAACGGTAAAGAAGTCTATAAAGACAATTAAATTTCCTACTATTGTAGATAAGAGTTTTCCGATTGTAGCCATGTTGTAAATGTTTAAATGAATCAGGGCGGATTTCTGTCCTGATTCTTCATTTTTATACCTCAATTTGTTGATAAAATTATTTCTTGAAATGCTTGTTATTTCTGATCTTTTTTTAGAACTTTGTTAGCATATTCAATGATGAAATTATTAACAAAATGTAAATATAATAGGAGATATAAATATGGATTTTATTAAGACAACCAAAGCGATAAGATTTAGATTGGAAAACAATAATGAAAACACTCTCATCCAAGAAAGCATCAATAACCTTAATTCTCGTAATGAGTTTGATTTGAATGTATTTGTAGATGACTTGGACGCTTTTATAAGTGATTGTAACGATTATCTCTTCTGCTCTAAAAAGAAAGGTCGCAGGGAAATATTCTATGTCAATCCAAATCTCATAGTGAAAAACGAATGGCTTAAGAAATATGCCAAACAGGATCTCGCTGAATTAAAGCAAAACCAGACTGCTCAAAGAGTTCAATATAAAATAGGCGATATTGACGGATTGGACTTAAGAATCCAGGACATTATCGATGATATGGATGATATTTATGTAAAGTTGTGCGACGATGCTTCGGCAGAACTTCACGAAAGAGCGAAACGTGCTCAAACGGCTTTGCTCCTGAAACGTCTTTCTGCAAACAGCGCTTTGCCTTGCTTGGTTTCATTGATTGATAATACTGTTGATAAAAACGAAAAAGATAATCTTAGTCTGAAGTTGAAGTCTTCGGGAAGAAAATTGCTCTCGCAATTAGAACTTGGAATACAGGAATATCTTCCAGAACAATCATCGGGAGTGAATATCGCAAAGGCGAGCTTTAACTATTATACCATAAATAAAAAGCCTATCGACTACGATAGAAAGATAGATGAATTGTATAATAAGTTGATTACGACTTTAGATTTCTGGAAAAAAGACAAAACTTGTAATTTCAATAAGTCGTTGTGGGATCTCATCGAGGTTAAATCAGACGGCAAGACTCTTTATCTTGGCGACTCTCCTTTGTCTGATACAGACGAATATGCCAGTCTGAGACAGATTCTTAAAAATATTCTGGCAGAACAAAAGGCTGAATTTTCAGAGATGATGCAAGATGAAATTTCTTACGAAGACTTGAAAAACAGCGATTTGTTCTTGTTTAACAATATTTCAGAAGAGGAATACGATGAATATATTGAGATGACAAATCAAATTGAGGAACTTGCGACTGAAATAAATCAGGAAGACGATGAAAATAAAATAAAGAAACTCCGCAGCGACTTGGTGAAGTTGAAAAAAAACAGAGGCTCTCTCATAAATGCTGCCGATAAAGAAACCAAGGAGAAATTCAAGTCTTATAAGAGATTCGCTGATTTTTATAGAAAAGTGTCGCAACGACATGGCAAGATTCTCGCCCAACTGAAAGGTATCGAAAAAGAAAGATCTGAATCACAACTATTGCAATATTGGGCTTTGATGCTTGAAGTCGATAATCAGCATAAACTTGTCCTTGTTCCAAAAGACAATGCTCAGGAATGCAAGTCAAGACTTGTAAGTTCTAATGAACAAGCACAGGGAGCTAAGTTGTATTGGTTTGAAAGCTTTACTTTTAGAAGTCTGCAGAAACTATGCTTCGGTAATCTTGAAAACGGTGGCAATACATTCTATCCTGGAATAAGAAAAGAACTTCAATATAAATATTCTACAATTGATAGAAATGGTTATCCTCAATTCATTGCTGGTGAATTTGAATTCAAAGGTGACGAACAGAAGAAGATACAGTTTTATAAAGACGTCTTGAATACAAAGTATGCTCAATCAGCTTTGAGTTTCCCTAAAGATGAAGTTAAACGAAACATAATAGAAAAGGATTTCGAGTCGTTGGATGATTTTGTAATCGCTCTTGAACAAATCTGCTATCAGCGTTATGTCTGTGTCAATCCTCATATGATAAATGCACTCGGCAGTTATTTCAACGCTCAGATTCTTGATATAACTTCTCTCGATCTGCGTAATCCGTTGAATGTTCAGGGAAAAGAAACAGTATATGCTCATGCCGACAAGAAACACACTGAGATATGGAAAAAGTTCTGGTCAGCAGATAATGAAAAGGATAACTTCGACATCAGATTAAATCCTGAAATCTCAATCACTTACCGCAAACCTAAGGAAAGCCGTATAGTAAAATATGGAACTGGAAGCGACAGGTATGACGCTAATAAGAAAAACAGATACCTTCACGATCAATTGACTCTCGTGACAACAATTTCTGAACATTCCAATTCTCCTGCAAAGAATCTTTCTTTCACAACGGATGCTGAATTGAAAGATATGATTGAAAGATTCAATTATGAAATCAAGAAAGAAAAAATAAAATTCGCATTAGGCATTGACAACGGCGAAGTTGAGCTTTCAACACTCGGCGTTTATCTTCCTAACTTCAAGAAGGGTACTAATGAAGAAGTCTTTGCAGAATTGAAAAAAGTGGATGAATATGGATTTAAGGTCTTGGAAATAAGAAATCTCCGTTATTCCGAAAAAGACTACAATGGAAAGGATAGAAAAATTGTCCAGAATCCTTCATATTTCATGAATAAGGAATTGTATTGCAGAACATTTAACAAGACGGCTTCTGATTATGAAAAGATGTTTGCTGAAGTGTTTGAAGAAAAACAGCTTTTAACATTGGACTTGACAACATCTAAGGTTATTAATGGTCATATAGTAACTAACGGTGATGTGGTTTCATTGTTTAATCTTTGGATGCGTCATGCACAGCGTAGCATTTATGAAATGAACGATCATGCTATTAAAGAAACTGCAAATAATATAGTGTTAAAAAGAAGTGAGACATTGAATGATGCAGAAAAGAGAAAGTTCATTGATTATCTGAATAAAGACAATAAAAAATATGAAGATTTGGCTGAAAGGGAAAAATCTGAATATGTAAAATGGGTTTACAGAATATGGAACGGTGATTATTCCGAATACGAAAATAATAAAACATTTGCAAATATCAGTAAAGGTCAAAGAAAAGGTGACTTCTTGAACAATGTTGTTGTTGCAGTGACTTTTACAGGAAAGGAATTGACTAATGTTATCGACATTTTCGACATCAGAAATGTATTTAAATTCAAGGACGATTTCTATTCTTTGAAATCGGAAGCTGAAATAATGGAAGAAATCAATAAATATAATGTTAAGAATGCCAAGAGTATTTCTAATGAAGAACTTGATTTGAAACTTAACCAGTTGAAATCGTCATTGGTGGCTAATGTCGTTGGTGTTATTGATTTCTTGTATAAACAATATAAAGAACGCTTCGGTGGCGACGGCATTATCGTGAAGGAAGGCTTCAACAGTAATAAGGTTGAAAGCGACAGAGAGAAATTCTCTGGTAACATATACAGATTGTTGGAAAGAAAACTGTATCAGAAATTCCAGAATTACGGACTTGTTCCACCAGTCAAAAATCTTATGTCAGTGAGAGATTATGATTTGAAGAAGGCAAATGAATTCATGCAGCTGGGTAATATTTGTTTCGTAGGTTACGAAGGCACAAGCCAGAATTGTCCTGTATGCGAAAAAGGCAGATTGGGACATACTGAAAAATGTTCTGCCAACTGCGGCTTTGAAAGCAAAGGCATAATGCATTCTAACGATGGTATTGCAGGTTACAATATTGCTAAAAGAGGTTTTAATAATTTTATAGAGAAATAATATCATGGCAAAACATATTCTTGCAATAGACGAGACCGGAAGATTCTCAATGAAAAGTGATGACAAATCTTTCGTATGTGGCGTGGTGGTAAGCAAAGACTTCTCGGAGATTAAAAAAGCTTATCAGAAGACTTATTCCGACTTCGGATTTCCTGAACCTGTACCAGAAGATATCAAGGCGCTTCTGACTAATGATACTACAGAAAATGGTGATAAGGCTCGTTATCATTTCAATAAATTGGATGATACTCAAAAGGCATTCTGTAAATACAACCTAATGCCTTTGGTAGATGAGATTATCAAGTCAGAAGGAAAACCTGCTTTGTTCTCAAATAACCAAAGTTGGTGGCTTGTCGCTGTGACATCTGTCGTAAGACAATTTTTGAAGTCTCGTGAGTTCAAAGATAATGATGAAATTGAGGTGTTCATTGATGGCAGAAAGGATGAAGTGTGGGGTATGGTTTATGAAAAAGGGGAGACGTTGGAGGATTTGTCCGACAATGATAGAAGAGACAGATATAACAGGTATCATAATAATATCAAGCAGCAGATAGAAAACAACGTAAAGGCTTATGTTCCTAAAACCGTGAAGTTCAAGATGGAATTCAGGTCTGACACATCGAATGTTTATGTCAACCTTGCGGATTTAGCATGTGGTTTCGTCAGGACAGACAGCAAGAACATCCCTCAGAAGATTACAAGTGTATCTTGCAAGTCTTTTATGGATGGCAACGATCCTGTGCTGATAGCGAAAGACAATCCTACCGCAGCTTTGAGCATTATATTCCAAGAGGCGTTTAACAATGATTTGAGAAATGCACATCTTGTTGAAACATTGTTGAAGACACTTAGAAAAGAGTCTGACAACTATGTCTTTGTCTGGGATATGTTTTACGATTTCATCAAGTCAAAAATTGATGAACGCGCTTCGGAATCATCATTAGTGAAAATAAAGGAATTTGTGAATATTTTCCTTAATGAGTTTAAGAACGTGGCTCATAACTATCTGCCTACAAATAAATACCTTGATAATCTTGTGCTTTTTGTGGAATATTCTTCACATTCAGGTGAGATAGAAATACCTTTAAGCAGAGAATTTTTCCTCGATTGCTTGAAGAAAACTGACAGAAATTCCGAAACGCGGCTTCTGCGCAAATGGGAGAAAATGGTAAGCTTCACTCTTAGAGAAGCGCAGATTTATTTTAATGCCTACAACTTCTCGGAGATAAATGAACGTGTGGAAAATATCTGGGAGCAGCATGAAAAACTGATTGGAAATATATCTGACATCATTTGCGATGATAAGAAAGACGAACCTACGACGGCTTTGATTGGAACATTAGCTCAGTCGTATGCCTACAATGGCGATTATGACAATGCGATAGAATATTTCAATATGTCGTTGGAATATTCAGTGAAGTCTAAGAATAGAACATATTCATCATTGTTTACAATATATCACAGAAACAAGGATTTGGAAAATGCAAGAAGATATTTTGAGCTTCAAAATGATGTTACGCCGGAACAATATTACGCCAACAAGAAATATGGCGATGCATGGAAACTGCTGTCGTACTGCAAACTGAGAGCGCTTGAACTCTATTTGAACGGCAAAACAGAATTGCCACATATAGAACTCTCGGAATTGAGCAGTTACAATTGCGAATATCCGTTCCCATTGGTTATGAAATGGACAGCGATAGCCTTATATATAGAAGATAAAGTAAAGAACAAAGTTGCAACAGAAAAACTCTTGAATGAAGCTGTCGCCAATCTGCTTGACAAAGAAAACGGGTTCGCTATCAATACGTTGGCATTACCGTTGATTCAATGTTATGCCTTGCTGAGCAAGCAGAATCCATATCATGCAAAGTACAACAACCTGCTGAGCGAGTTTGTGAAGAAGTCAGGATATTTTGCAAAATATGTTGAAAACACAACAGCCCTTAATGATATAAACAATTCGGGAGATATCTGGGAACGAGCGATGCTGTTGCCGTTTATATATGCGTGATGGAAAAAAACGTTCTTTGAAATGATTTTATGTAGATAATTGATTTCTGCTATTGTTAACATTAGGTTTGAGTCGAATCTTTGTTCTGAGTACTAATCCCTGCCGCTTCGGAGAAATAGCTTTTTTAGTTAGGAGTTAGGAATGGAGTAGAGACGTATCAATTACACCATAAAAAATAAACAATATGTAATTGCTGCGTCTCAAAACACCTAATCTCATGAGACGCAGCAATGTGTGTTTATATGCAGGAAACATTGATACGTCTCTACCAGTTTGTCATCTTTTTTGCGGTAAAAAAGAGAAAGGAAATTTATCAGATTTATAATTGCTTAATTGATAATAATTTATATCTTTGCAAAGTCTTTTGCAGATTATATAGAGTCTATAAAGACAATTAAATTTCTACTATTGTAGATTGTACGATTCTTGTTACGTCGTCTTCAGGTCTATAAAGACGATTAAATTTCTACTATTGTAGATCCTCTTCTTACGCCGTGCGCCTCACAGTGTCTATAAAGACGATTAAATTTCTACTATTGTAGATTTTGCCTAAAGTTTTTTCTAAATCTTTGTCTATAAAGACGATTAAATTTCTACTATTGTAGATTGCGTGAGACGTATCTTGACGTTATAAGGTCTATAAAGACAATTAAATTTCTACTATTGTAGATATTAACTTTCTTTTTCTTTAACCAATCAGTCTATAAAGACAATTAAATTTCTACTATTTTTAACATACAATATTGGAATCGAATCTTTGTTCTTGGTAGTAACTTCTGCCGCCTTGGAGAAATAGCATTTTTAGTTAGGAGTTAGGAATGGATGTAGAGACGTATCAATTACACCATTAAAAATAAACAATATGTAATTGCTGCGTCTCAAAACACCTAATCTCAAGAGACGCAGCAATGTGTGTTTATGTGCAGGAAACATTGATACGTCTCTACCAGTTTGTCCTCATTTTTGCGGTAAAAAAGAGAAAGGAAACTTTAGATTCGTGCAGACAGAATAGGAGAGAGAATATAAAAAAGTCTCCACGCACGGAGACTTTTTATCTGACGAGTCATTCAATTACCATTTCTCCAATGTAAACAGAATCCGATACCAAAGAACCATTCTCCGATACAAATCCCAAATACACATGGACCGTGTCGCCAGACCAGTTTGAAGGATAATTCAAGCTAAAATCCAGCACTCCACACAGACCACAGTCGTACCATCTTCGTACCACAGTAGTACCACGTTCGAATGAAGAGAAGTCAACGGTCAACAGACAACAGTCAACAGACTTTAGATTTAAAGAATAATCTTTATTTATAGCGTCAATCCATGCCGCCTCGGAGAAATAGCATTTTTAGTTAGGAATGGATGTAGAGACGTATCAATTACACCATAAAAAATAAACAATATGTAATTGCTGCGTCTCAAAATACCGAATCTCATGAGACGCAGCAATGTGTGCTTATATGCAGGAAACATTGATACGTCTCTACCAGTTTGTCATCATTTCCCGTTAACTTGCCAAATAACCGCATAAAAGTTAAAAATAGTTAAAATTGTAAAAGCGAAGATTTTTCTTTATACTTTTGTGGAGTAACTTTAAAATTCAAAATTATGAAAGCAAAAGAAATTATTGTTGATAATACCAACATTACGATAATGTCATTTGACGATAATGATTATATATCCCTTACAGATATAGCGAAATATAAAAGCGATGATCCAACAGCTGTAATTTCAAATTGGATGCGCAATCGAAATACAATTGAGTATTTGGGAATATGGGAAAGTTTGTATAATTCTGATTTTAATCCCCTCGAATTCGATGGGTTTAGAAAACAATCAACGTGCTGAATGTCGCAATATTTGGAATGACAGCCAAAGAATGGAGAGAAAACAATCCAGAGTTGAAAGGTAACATCAGAGACTATGCCACCATAAATGAACTTATATGCATATCAAATATGGAAAACATCAACTCTGTTCTGATTAACGAAGGCATTCCACAAGGCGACAGATTGGAAAAACTTAACAAAATAGCCATTCATCAAATGAACATTCTGGAAAACAGCAATAACAGACATCTGTTGAAATAGGAGAGAACTTAACCATTGAACTAAATTTTGGCTGTTGAACTTTTTTTAATAGCCGTGAGCTATGAGCTATGAGCCTTGAGCTGGAAGTCAACAGACTTAGAGTTTGTATCGAATCCTTGTTCTGAGTACTAATCCCTGCCCCCTTGGAGAAATAGCGTTAAGAAATTAAAGACATAGAGTCGCAGAGACCCGGAGACACAAAGAAACTTTAAGACTCTGTGTCTTTGTGACTTTGCGTCTTTACTAAAGCTCATTTCCCGTTAACTTGCCAAATAACCGCATAAAAGTTAAAAATAGTTAAAATTGTAAAACTGAAGATTTTTCTTTATACTTTTGTGGAGTAACTTTAAACCAACAGATTTATGAAGAAACATAACTCTATGAATTCATTAGAGAATGATAATCTTGTAGTTTCTAATGAAGATAAAAACTTGCTTCCTAATGGATATCCCGAATGGCAAAAAAGCATCGAGCAATTGATTGAAATATCAAAACTTCGTGCAGCAATAAATGTAAATGCCGATACATTAAAATTATATTGGAATATTGGAAATAGTATATTGCAGAAGCAAAAAGAGAAAGGCTGGGGCAAAAAGGTAATAGAACAGCTGTCAAAGGATTTGACTAATAGATTTCCTAATGACAGAGGTTATTCTATTAGGAATTTAAAGTATATGAGACAATTCTCGGAAGCATACCCTGACTTCCCAATTCTGCAAGTGCCACTTGCAAAATTAAAAGGACAAGCAATTCGGCAAGTCTCACTTGCCAAATTAGGAGATAAAGAACAGGAATTTGTGCAAGTGCCACTTGCACAAATTACATGGTATCACCATATTTCATTACTTTCAAAAGTAAAAGACAATATAGAACGTGCTTACTACATAACAGAAACGGCGCATAATGGATGGAGTAGAGATGTTATGATGATGCAGATTAATAATGGTTATATAAATGCCAAAGGTCATGCAATCAATAACTTTGATAATGTGTTGCCTTCACCTCAATCTGATTTGGCAAGATATATATTCAAAGATCCTTACAATTTCAGTTTCTTGGGAACAATGGCTTTGCAAAATGAATTGGATATAGAAAAGACGCTGACAGACAAGGTTACAGATTTTTTGTTGGAAATGGGACAAGGTTTTGCATACATAGGGCGACAATATCATATTTCCGTTGATGACGATGACTATTATATTGATATTCTTATGTATCATTTGAAACTGCATTGTTATGTCGTTGTTGAGTTGAAAGCCATCGAGTTCAAACCTGAATTTATAAGTAAATTAAACTTTTATATCTCCGCTGTAGATGAATATGTAAAATCACCAGAAGACAAACCAACGATAGGATTGTTGTTGTGCCGTAATAAAAGTGCCAAAAAAGTAGAGTTCTCGCTTAGAGGAGTAACGCAGCCTATGGGAATAGCACGATATGATACGGAGAAATTGTTTTCAGATGTAGCATCATCATTGCCTCAAATAGAAGATTTAGAAGCATTACTAAGTGAGGAATAGATCTTTTTTCAAACCTTAAACTTTAAACTGCTAACAGCAACATTCTTCCCGTTTTTGTCACTGGAATCTGAATCTAAAACAGAAAGTGAAGAAGTAACGACCTGCATTGATGGTCGCAATGTTGGGAAAAATATAAGACCGGTATCGGATTGATTATAAGTCACTATAAACTGCTTAAAACTATTTCGTAAGTAGAGATTCGGCTAAATTAAAATTTTTAACAAATTATTTATCAAAATCATTTTGTTTTATGTTTTTTTAATTACCTTTGTTGATAATTATAATAATATATTACTATGAAAAAAATTTACTTCACAATCTTAATCAGCTTAGCATTCTGCTTGGCTGCATTTTCACAAACAACATTGTTATCAACTAGTTTCGAAGGCCCTGGTTTCGATAAGGATTGGACTATGGGAGTTTCACAAGGCATTAACTTAGAACCGCAAGACTATCCCGCAACAGGCTTGGACCCTTGGGAGAAATGGGATATAACAGAAACAACAGGATTCGGTTATGTGCATTCAGGCGACTCTGCTGCATGGATAGGTGGCACATTATATGACGTACCTACCCACGACTGGCTCATGACTCCTTTGATTACAATACCCGAAGATGGTGAGACAGTTTTATATTATTGGTTGTGGTATCATTCTGAAGCAATGTATGTCAATAGATTCTATATTATGATTTATGACAATGAAGACGGTAATTGGAAACAAGCATACCTTCGTGCTGATGAATTCAATTCACCATTGCACTATACTGAAGAATATAAATTAAGCTTGAATGAATGGAGAGGCCGTGACATAAAGATAGCATTTGTGAAAAACGGAACATATCAGATGGCCATGGACGATATTAGAGTAGTGACAAACAATCCTAACGCAATAATAGAAGAAAAAAATATAGCTGCAATGTTGGTTTACCCAAATCCTGCTGACAATATAGTCAAGGTAGAATTAGGTGATGTTTCTTGTGACAATGTACTGACAATTACAGATATCACAGGTAAGACAATAATATCTGAAACTGTTACAGATAACTCAATAGAGATAAATATAAGCAGCTTAAGTAGCGGACTCTATTTCATCAAGCACGGAAACAAAGTCTGCAAATTTGCTGTCAAATAAAATCGCAATAAATATTTATAAAAAGGAATCTTCTTGAATCTGAAGATTCCTTTTTTGTTTATACATTCGTTTCTTTAGTTGGATAAGTTGTATTATTTTCCAAAAAATCTTTCCGTAACCTTCCTTTTTCTCAAAAAAAATGCGTAGTTTTGGAAAGATGTTTCAATGTTTTTATTTCATTGAAAATCAATATTGATAATAGCATGTGATAAAAATAAATCTGCTAAGTTTTCGCAGAATGCTTTTTTATTTTTGCTCAGTTTATTTTATTCAATAAGGAGTTTTTATGTTTTTGATATTTGATACAGAGACTACAGGTCTTCCATTAGATAAGAATGCGCCTTTGACTAATTTTGCTAACTGGCCGCGTATGGTGCAGCTGGCTTGGCAGATTCATGACGCTAACGGTAAGTTCGTCAAGGCTGAGAATCACATCATTAAGCCTGAAGGTTATATCATTCCTATCAACGCTTCAATGGTGCATGGCATCAGCACTGAACACGCTCTCAACGTGGGCGAGGACCTGAATCGTGTTCTCGATATCTTCACAGAGACACTCAAGACTGTGAAATATGTCGTTGGTCATAATGTGGAATTTGACCTTAACGTAGTGGGCTGCGAATATCTCAGAACAAAAGGCGTCAACCCTCTGGAACAGAAGCTTATGGTGGATACATGCACCGAAAAGACTGCTAACTTCTGTAAACTCAGCGGCGGCCCTGGCCGTAAGTTCAAGAAACCTAAACTCGCTGAGATTCATCAGCTGCTTTTCAACGAGGGCTTCGATATGGCGCACAACGCTTCTGCTGACGTGGAGGCTACAGCACGCGTCTTCCTCGAACTGATTCGTATAAAAGTATTGGATAACAATGATATAATAGAGGATAACTCTTTCTTCGATAACTTCTACGCCGCTAATCCTGATGTCATCAAACCTGCTGGCATCAAGGTGGTTTCTAATGTGGCAGAGGCTATTAAGCCTGAAGTTAAAGAGACTACAAAACTACAAGACTATAAGACTACAAGTTATACTCCGAATCATTTTACGCATCTTCACGTCCACTCGCATTTCTCAATATTGGATGGTATGTCGAAGGTGCCAGACCTTATCGATAAATGTACTAAAAACGGCATGTACTCAATGGCTCTTACCGACCATGGTAATATGTTTGGTATCAAGGAGTTTGCCGATTCTTCTAATAAATATAACGGTAAGATAAAGGATAAGATTAAGGAACAGGAGAAAATCCTTAAAGATGAGAAATCTACTGATGCTCAGAAAGATGACGCTGCTGTAGAGATTGACCTCCTTAAGAAAAAGATGTTCAAGCCTATCTTCGGTATGGAGGCTTACTGCGCTCCTGTGAGCATCGACAAACGTGACGGTCGCGCCGATAGGGGTTATCACCTTATATTATTGGCGAAAAACAAGCAGGGTTACAAGAGCTTATGTAAATTGTCTTCAATAGCTTACGTTGATGGTTATTACTACAATCCTCGTATTGATCACTCGCTTCTCGAACAGTATCACGAAGGTCTTATCGTGACTTCGGCTTGTCTCGGAGGCGAGCTTCCTCAGAAGATTATGAATGGTGACATCGAAGGTGCTGAGAAGTCGTTGCATTGGTTCAAGAATCTCTTTGGCGATGATTTCTATATTGAGCTTCAACGTCATAAGACTGACAAGCCTAATGCTGATAAAACAACTTTCGACCGTCAGCAGGAAGTGAATAGGGTGTTGATTGAATTAGCTAAAAAGACGAATACTAAAATCATAGCTACTAACGACGTTCACTTTGTAGAGGAAGAACATAGCGAGGCTCACGACCGCTTGATTTGTTTGAGCACGGGCCGTGACTTCGATGACCCTGACAGAATGCATTACACTAAGCAAGAGTGGCTTAAGAGTCCGCAGGAGATGGGCGAAGCTTTCGCTGACCTTCCTGAGGCTCTGGAAAATACAAAGGAAATCGTGGATAAGGTGGAGGCTTATTCCATCGACTCTGACCCGATTATGCCTGTCTTCGATATCCCAACTGACTTCGGCACAGAAGAACAATATCGTCAGAAGTTCACAGAAGAGGATTTATTCAACGAATTCACTCGCAATGAAGTCGGAGAGGTTGTGATGAGTCAGGAAGAAGCCGAGAAGAAAATCAAGAAGTTAGGCGGTTACGACAGATTGTATCGTATCAAGCTCGAGGCTGACTATCTCGCTAAACTCGCTTGGGAAGGTGCCGAGCGTCGTTATGGCAAGGAGCTCACTGACGAACAGAGAGAACGTATTATCTTTGAGCTTCATATCATGAAGACCATGGGTTTCCCTGGTTACTTCTTGATAGTTCAGGATTATATCCGCGGAGCTCGTGAGGAACTGGGCGTTTCCGTTGGTCCTGGTCGTGGTTCGGCTGCTGGTTCTGTAGTGGCTTATTGCTTGAAAATCACTGATGTTGACCCTCTGAAATATGACCTTCTTTTTGAACGTTTCCTTAACCCTGACCGTATCTCACTTCCCGATATCGACGTTGACTTTGATGACGACGGTCGTGGTAAGGTTTTGGATTGGGTCACAAATAAATATGGTAAGGAAAAGGTTGCTCATATCATCACTTACGGCACTATGGCGACGAAATCGTCTATCGCTGACGTGGGTCGTGTGCAGAAGGTGCCTATTCCTAAAGTGAATGAAATCAAGGCTTTCGTCCCTGATAAATTCCCTGATAGCATTAAAGATGAAAAAGGAAAAACACCAAAGGTAAATCTCAAAAACTGTTTCAAATATGTTCCAGAGATGAAGGAATTGGTGGAAGGCAACGATGAAAATATTTCATCAATGTTGACTTACGCTCAGCAGCTGGAAGAGACTAACCGTCAGATTGGTATCCATGCTTGCGGCGTTATCATCGGTGCTTCAGATTTGACGAACTACGCACCTCTTTGTACAATCAAGGATAAGGATACAAAAGAGGACGTTCTCGTTACTCAATATGACGGTCACGTTGTTGAGACTGTCGGTCTTATCAAGATGGACTTCTTGGGTCTCAAGACTTTGACACAGATTAAAGACGCTCTGGCTAACATCAAGAAAACCAGAGGTATTGATGTCGATATCGATAATATTCCAATCGACGACGAAGAGACATATAAATTATATAGTTCTGGTAACACCATCGGTACGTTCCAGTTCGAATCTCCTGGTATGCAGAAGTATCTGCGTGAACTGAAACCTACTGTCTTTGAAGACCTTATCGCTATGAATGCCTTGTATCGTCCAGGTCCTATGGATTATATCCCTACATTCATCGCACGTAAGACCGGAAGAGAGCCAATCAGTTATCCGATTCCTATCATGGAGAAGTATCTCAAAGATACTTACGGTGTTACGGTTTACCAAGAGCAGGTCATGCTTTTGTCACGTCAGCTCGCAAGTTTCACTCGTGGTGAGTCTGACACCTTGCGTAAGGCGATGGGTAAGAAGTTGATAGAAAAGATGAACGAACTGAAAGGCAAGTTCATGTCGCAAGGTGAGGCTAACGGTCACGACCCTGCAATCCTTGAAAATATATGGAAAGACTGGGAGAAATTCGCTTCTTACGCTTTCAATAAATCACACGCTACTTGTTATTCATGGGTGGCATATCAGACTGCATATCTCAAGGCGCATTATCCTGCAGAGTTTATGGCGGCTGTTTTAAATAGCTGTATCAGAGATAGTAAGGAAGTCGTTTTCATGATTGAGGAATGTCGGCGCATGAAGATTGACGTGCTCGGACCTAATATCAACGAGTCGGAATATAAGTTCACCGTTAATAAGAAAGGTCAGATTTGCTTCGGCATGGGAGCGGTGAAATCTGTTGGTGAGATTGTTATCCAAGCTATCACTGAAGAGAGAAACGCCAACGGTCCGTTCAAGGATTTCGCCGATTTCATTATGAGAGTCAATGGTAAAGGCGTCAATAGAAAATCAATAGAAGCACTTGCTGGCGTCGGTGTCTTCGACAGTTTTGGCATGCATAGAGCGATGTTCTATTATATTCCAGAAGGCGACAAGACAACATTCGTAGAAAAAGCGATAAAATCTGTAGGGGCATATCTCGATAGAAAAAATAACGCTCAGTTCGACTTATTCGCTGACAGTGTAGAAGATAACGACGATACATTTGTGATACCATATCCAGAATGTGATCCTTGGTCCAAAATTAAGGAACTGGAGATGGAGAAAGATCTCGTTGGCTTCTATATGAGCGCTCACCCTCTCGACAGTTATAAAGAGACGATATCATACTTCTCTAATATCAAGATTGAAAGCATCAAAGACGCTCTCATCCAGAAAAACAAGGACATGGGACTGAAGTTTGCCGGACTCGTCACTTCGGCAGAGCGACTCACATCCAAAAAAGGATCCGACTACGGTCGATTCAGAGTGGAAGACCAGACAGGTAGCTTCGAGTTCTCTTTGTTCGGTGAGAATTATTTGAAACTGCATCCGCTTCTTGTCGTGGGAACACCAGTATTGGTAAGCGGCGTGGTAAACAAGAGCTTCAGGGATGAGAATGCGATGGAATTCAGAGTCAATAATATACAACTTCTCGAGGCTATGATGGAAAACACCAATAGGGAAGTACGATTCACAATTTACACCGACGTTCTCGACAAGGAGAAAGCGCAAGAGTTTATCAAGATAATAAATGAACACAAAGGCAAACAACGTTATTCTGTGCATTTCGTTGACAGAGTAAACAATATGACATGCGCATTGCACCCTGTAAAAGGAAGCATCAACGCCTCTGAAATTTTCGAACTGCTGAAATATTCAGATTATGTGACATATCAATTGTTGAAATGAGACTTTTTATTAAAATCTCAGATGTTAGGTCAACAGACAACAGTCAACAGACAACAGACTTTGTGCATGGTGCCTGAGCTTGTCGAAGACACAACTCTCGGCGCTTCGACAAGCTCAGAACTGAAAATAAATTAAATCTTCAGTTATGGGAATAATGCGGTTCTGCCCATAATTGAAGAGAAAAAAGTTAATAAATAGAACCCGCCTATATAAATAATTTTGGAATAAATAAACCAGGAAATCATTATTACTTTAATGAGACAATTAATAATTGGATAAGACGATGAAAATACTATATTTATATTATCGAATCAATATTTTTTTATGTATTATATATTGGAACAACAAACGTAGGAGATTTTTTGACAAAGATATAGGTTACATCGGTGATTGGTTAAGCAGTTCAACATTGATAGATTATGATAAAAAAAGAGGATTATACAGTGTTCGTTCTATAATGACAGATATTTGTATATGGGATGATTTTTTAGGCTCACTTGGTTTTGATAATTATATTACAGAAGAGAATAATTATGAATATATCAGAAGAACAGGTCAATTAGAAATAAATAATGATGAAGATCTTCAATTCAACTATATGTTGAATTTCATGAAATCTCAAAGTAAAATATGGAATTTAAATAAGTTAGTTTATGATATAGAAAATCAAGACCCTCAGACAATGGATGATTGGAAGCAAAGTAAAGATGGTTTGCAGAAAGTGATATAAACTTTATAACATTCAAATAAGAATAATTTTATGGAAATAAAAGAGCGTAATCTATCGTCTGGATTCTGTACCTTTATAGAAATATGTAGGGCTTTTGATTTTTTGAAAAGCGAGGGATATATAACTTCCGAGTTTTTCACTGGACGAGACGTATATGTCGTTTATAAAAATCCCAGAATAAATCAAACAATAACAATTTCTCTTCC
>JAZUCH010000128.1:0-26310 GCA_045639025.1 Bacteroidales bacterium | reverse complement strand
CGCGGAGGTCCACCTCTTCCCATTCCGAACAGAGAAGTTAAGCCCCGCAGCGCCGATGATACTGCATCAACTTGTGGGAAAGTAGGTCGTCGCCACCCTTATAGCGGAAGCCTCAGCACAGCGCTGGGGCTTTTCTGTTTTCATATCTCACTATCTTTCTCCACGTATCGCGAATATCTGCACGTTCACAAACTTCCTTTAGTCATTTGTCTTAGTCATTAGCCATTAAAAAATATTTCATCTATTACTTTTATTTCTCTTCCAAATACATTATTTTTGCAAAAAATATAATTAAACTAAAACTATAATGGAAAATTTAGAACGCGTACAATGTCTTATCCTCGGCTCAGGTCCTGCAGGATACACAACAGCAATTTATACATGTCGTGCTGACCTTAAAACAGTTATTTACGAAGGCCCAATAACAGGCGGTCAATTGATGCAAACAACAGAAATAGAAAACTTCCCTGGTTACCCACAAGGCGTACACGGCGGTCAAATGATGCAAGACATCCGCCAACAAGCTGAACGTTTCGGTGTTGAATTCCGTATGGGCTCTATCGTTGAAGTTGACACTACATCACGTCCATTCAGAGTTAAATCAGAAACAGGTGATGAATTATTAGCTGACACTATAGTTGTTGCTACAGGTGCTTCTGCACGTTGGTTAGGCGTAAAAGGTGAAGATCAATTCAAAGGCGGAGGTGTTTCTGCTTGCGCTACTTGCGACGGTTATTTCTTCAGAGGTAAGGATGTTGCTGTTGTTGGCGGTGGTGACACAGCATGTGAAGATGCAACATATCTTTCACACCTTTGCAATAAAGTTTATTTAATCGTTCGTCGTGATGTTCTCCGTGCTTCTAAAGCAATGCAACATAGAGTTCTTAACACACCTAATATTGAAGTTCTTTGGAACACTCAAACAAAAGAATTATTCGGTGAAGTTGATGGTTTTATGGCAAATCTCCAAGGTGCAGTTCTCTTCGATAGCAAGACTAATGAAGAACGTACTATTAACATCGACGGTTTCTTTGAAGCAATCGGTAATGTTCCTAACACTGCCATCTTCAAAGATAAATTAGAAATGGATGAAGCTGGTTATATCATAACAAAACCTAAATCAACAGCAACAAGCGTTCCTGGCATCTTCGCTGCTGGCGACTGTCAAGACAGATTGTTCCGTCAAGCTATCATCGCTGCTGGTTCAGGCGCAACAGCTGGTATGGAAGTTGAAAGATTCCTCATGGAAAATTAAGAATTTACAATGTAGAGACGTATCAATGATTCCTGCAATATAAATAATCATTGATGCGTCTTTTTAGTTGACAGTTGACAATTAACAATTTACAATTAGAGGTCGGGGAATTTTTTCCGACCTCTTTTTATTTATAAACATTTTTGGTTGTTTCAGAGACTTGGTGACTTAGTGACTCGGGGACTTAATATTCTGACATATTCAATGTGTCCCTACATTATGAATTATGCATTATTAATTGTTAATTATACATTATTTTATACCCTATATGGTATAAAAACAAAACTTTTTATTATATTTGCACCCTATAGGGTATAATTATCATATTATGGAATTAACAACACTTTCTAAATATGTAAAAGCGATGCGTAAGCAGTACAATCTTACGCAGGTAGAACTTTCCGAAAAATCTGGAGTAGGATTACGCCTTGTTCGTGAATTGGAACAAGGGAAACAGACTTTACGTCTTGATAAAGTAAATCAGATATTAAATCTCTTTGGCAGCGAAGTAGGCGTCGTGCCGATGACAAAATCTAATGAATTATGAAGCAGGCTATTGTATTTTTGCGTAACATAAAGGCAGGCATATTAACGGAAGATGAAAACGGTTACACTTTTGAGTATAACACAGAATATTTGTCAACTGCAAATGCGGAAGCAATAAGCCTTACTTTACCATTAAGTAATAGACCTTACCATGACAAAGTATTGTTTCCGTTCTTCGATGGCTTGATTCCTGAAGGTTGGCTTTTAGATATCGCAGAAAAGAATTGGAAAATTGACACTCGCGACAGAATGTCTTTATTACTTGCTTGTTGCAAAGATTGTATTGGTGCTGTTGGTGTTGAACCCATAATTGATAAGGAGGATTAAAAATGTCAAGATGTCTCTACTGTTATAAAGAATTGAATGAGGGAGAGAATGATTTTCATAAATCTTGTTCAAAGAAGATATTTGGGACATTAAATGTACCAAAGTTACCTTACACACGTGACAACCTAACGGAACTCGCCAAACAAGTAATCCGTAGTCAAACGACATTAACAGGTGTTCAAGCTAAATTGTCGTTAGATATAGAAAAGGGTAACAAAAATGAGCCAAAGCGTTTTACAATAGTTGGTTTATGGGGAAGATACATTTTAAAGCCTCAGACTGATAATTTCCCTCATCTGCCAGAATTGGAAGATCTTACAATGCATCTTGCAGAACTGTCAAAGATAAATGTAGTACCGCACAGCCTGATACGTTTTGAAGATGGCGAATTATGCTACATAACACGTCGTATCGACCGTACCGATAAAGGAGAAAAACTTCACATGGAAGATATGTGCCAATTGAGTGTAAGACTCACTGAACATAAATACAAAGGTTCGTATGAACAGATTTCAAAAATTATACAACGTTATTCTTCTGTGCCAAAGTTGGATTTAATAAATTATTGGGAACAAGTAGTTTTCTCATGGATAACGGGAAACGCTGATATGCATCTAAAGAATTTCTCGCTTTATAGTAAGGAACAAGGGAAATATGTGCTGGCACCAGGATATGACATGCTTTCAACAACATTGGTTATGCCAGATGATACAGAAGAGTTGGCTCTGACTCTTAACGCTAAAAAACGTAAGATTCAAAAAGCCGACTTTGTAATCTCAATGCAAACTTCTGGATTAGAAAAGAAGGTGATAGATAATATCTTCAACAAATTTATAAAAGCAAAAGACAAATGGTTTGATTTCATAGAAATATCATTCTTACCTAATGAAATGAAAGAGAACCTCAAATCTATCATCACAGAGAAGTTAAATCTATTGATCAAATAACCTAAGTGATAAATAGCAGGCGTTTCGTTTTAATACACACCTAATTTTATTTGACGCAGCTACTAATCCGTCTATTTCTCGTTTTCCTTCTTATAAGGAAAAGAATTATAACTTTTTCCTTATAAGAAGGAAACTGATTAAATTGCATTGATTTTAGTTGAATTACAAATTACTATTTCTTCTGCTGATTACACCAAACTTCACTGATAAACCAAAATCTGTTGACCGTTGTCCGTTGTCTGTTGACCATAAAACAGACAGTCAATTCTCATGCAGTCCCTAATTTGATTAATCTTACATATTATTCAGACACCTTCAATGTGTCCCTACATTGTCAATTGTTAATTGTAAACTCTTAATCGTGGCTTATTCGGGGACAGTTTTATGGCTTATTTGGGGATAGTTTTATGGCTTATTTGGGGATAGCGTAAGTTGTTGATAAATAAGAAAAATGGATAATATTGCATGTCCGTTTCCTTAATAAAAAAGGTAACGAAAAGTTCATAAAAATGTATAACTAAAAATGACATTATCATGGAAAACAAAAAAGAAAGAAAAGAAGAAATTCAATCAAGACGTGAGTTCTTCAAAAAAGCAGTAAAAGGAGCATTGCCAATTTTAGGTGCTATCGTTTTATCAAATGTTCCAATGTCCTCAAATGCGCTTCAAAATGAATCAATGAATTGTAATTATAACTGTACTGCCTGGTGTGCTGATAATTGTAGTGGTGGATGCAAAGGCGAATGCACAACAGCTTGCGCAAGAACATGCTCGGGCTATTGCAACTCAAGTTGTAGCGGTACTTGTCGGAGTATGAACTCTTCTTATTGACATCTAATACATATACTAATATATGTAATGTTGTACAGGTACATACCGTAGAACATATACACCAATAGTTCAATATGGTTAAATAATTATAAAATAAGCAATTATGAAAAAGATATTATTAGCATTAACATTAATAATGTTAACCAACTTCATTAAAGCTCAAGATGAAGCAATTTGCCATGGAACGTATATTCAGAGTGGTGTTCCATACTACGTTGAATTACAACAATACGATACCAATGATATAGGTGAACGTAGTGTAGAAGTAGTTTTTTATAAAGACCACATAACTGTTGATGGAATATGGTGTGATCTTATTGAAACATACAAAAACGGCAATAAAGAGTATTCTGATGGAATTGGAAGATACATAGTCACACCCAGTTTCAATATGAGGTATGAAATGTATTATATTTATACAGCTGTATATCAGATGAGATTAGCGGGCGAACTGAAATCAGGTTCAGGGTCGTAAAATAAACAAAGTTTAATTTTCTAAACACCGAAGGGCACAATGGTATATAACTTTGCAAATGATATTATGAAGAAGGAAAACAATGAAATTCAATCAAGACGTGAGTTTTTCAAAAAAGCAGCAAAAGGCGCACTTCCAATTTTAGGTGCAATTATTTTGGTAAGTAGCCCAATTATTTCAAATGCATCGGAAGAATATTTAACATATTGCGAGCATTGTAATTCTAATTGCACTAATGGTTGCAGAACAGGTTGCTCAAGAGGTTGTGGCAATAGTTGTCTTACAAACTGTCAAGCTCATACTCATAAGTATCATCCCAGTGCTGACTGTGACACATGTAAATATTACTGCGCAGGATGTACTGGAGAATGTAGCGGAACATGTACAGCTTCATGTAAGGGTGGTTCATATACTGTATAAAACTGTATAAATTAAAAGCAAATGAACATCAAAGAAAGAAACTCCTCCTGGCAATCTGGAATGGCTAAAAACATCACTTTCATTGTAACTAAGGATTGCCAGTTGGCTTGTAAATATTGCTACCTCGTGGGTAAGAACGAGAAGGAGCGTATGTCGTGGGAGGTGGCTAAACAGGCTATAGATTATATACTCGACAACGAACAGGATTTTCGCGAGGAGTCGGTAGTGTGGGACTTCATCGGCGGGGAGCCTTTCTTGGAAATAGATCTCATAGATAAGATTTGCGATTATCTGAAGTCTGAGATGTTCCGCCGCGACCATCATTGGTTCAACTCTTATCGTTTCAGCTTCTCAACAAACGGCATCAACTACGATACCGAAAAGGTACAGAATTTCATCAAGAAAAATCGCGACCATCTTTCTATCGGTATCACCATCGACGGTACGGAAGTGAAACACGACATCAACCGTGTCTATAAAGGTAATGATGAACGTGGATCTTATAAAGATGTGGTTCGTAACATTCCTCTGTGGCTACAGCAATTCCCCAACGCAGGCACAAAGGTTACAATTGCTTCTCCTGACATTCCTTATATCAAAGAAAGTGTTTTACATCTTTATTCGTTGGGAATTAAAGAGGTTAATATCAACTGCGTTTTCGAAGATGTCTGGGAAGAAGGCGACGACAAGAAGTTTGAAGATCAGCTGATGCAGCTTGCAGATGCTATCATCGACGGCGACTATTTTAGAGATCACGCTTGCTCGTTCTTCATGGAGCATATTGGCAAACCTATGGATCCGAAACGCGACAACCAAAACTGGTGCGGCGCAGGTCGTATGCTCTCGATTGATGCAGCTGGAAACTTCTATCCTTGCACTCGCTTCGCTCAATATTCTCTTCGCGACAAAAAGGCATGGATGATCGGCAATATTAATAAAGGTATCGACAAGAACAAACTGCGTCCTTTCCACACTCTCGACCGTTGTACTCAAAGCAAACAAGAATGCATCGATTGTGAGGTCGCAAGCGGTTGCGCTTGGTGTCAGGGCGAAAATTACGACGCTGCCGAATCGAGTACAGTCTATCAGCGTGCCACGGCTATCTGTAAGATGCATAAGGCTCGCGTACGTGCTAACAATTATTATTGGAATAAATTGTACCGCAAGTTGGAGCTCGAAGGTATCGCTAAGGAAGAAGCTGAGAAACAAATGAAACAATCGTCTAACAATATAAATTGCTAAGTCATGTTACAATATTTAATAATTCAGTTGGACGATACAAGCACTTCGTATTGTCATTATTCAAACGATAAGAAAGAAAGTCGCCTGATTTCTGTAGAGAACTTGAAAAAAGGAATCCTCTTCGCCATGAAGGAAAATCTTATGATTCAATTCGTCTATCCGAATTTTGAGTTGTCGCAAGAATATAAGGATGCGATAAACACAATAGATCATAGCGATATTGTTCCTTCCGATTGTGAAGATGAGAAATTAAAGGATAATGCCGACATAATTATTTTTAACAATTGGAAAGAATTGGAATCATATAAAATCAACGAGAACGGCATTTATGTGATTCGCACTTCCAAATCTGAATTGTTTGAAAATCATTTGTCGCTGAACAAGGTTCTTCCTATAGCAAAGCGTATCAATGTCGTGATAACTGATATTGACAGTTTTGATGAAAATGATTTCGAGAAATACAAAGAGATTCTGTCTTCTTTATCAAAGGAAATAGAGAAACTTTATGTTGAAGGAAAGACTCCTCAACTCAATCTTCTTACCGACAGAATGATGCTTGACAAGATGAACAACTGCAACGCTGGCGATGAAAACATCACTCTTGCTCCTGACGGTAAGTTCTATGTTTGTCCGGCATTTTATCTTACAGATGAAAATGAAGATTATGGTTTAGGGAAATCCAAATTCTCAATCGGTGATTTAGAAAACGGATTGGATGTCAAGAATCCGCAGCTTTATAAATTGTCGTACGCTCCAATCTGTCGTAACTGCGATGCTTATCAATGTAAGAGATGCGTCTATTTGAATAGAAAGACTACTTACGAACTCAACACTCCAGGTCACGAACAATGTGTGGTTTCGCATTTGGAACGTAATGAAAGCCGTGAGTTGTTAGCTAATATCCGCAAGCACGGAATGTTTCTTCCTAATAAAGAAATTGAGGAAATCAGTTATTTAGATCCTTTTGATGTAAGAAAAGAATGGTAAAAGGATCTACAAAGATATTTTTCTTGCTTTTTTTAATGATACTTGTATCGTGCAAAAGTGGGGAATTAAATGAAGATTCTTGTGAAATCTGTTTTGGAAGAGGGTATATTATGTGTAATATTTGTGACGGTACAGGGTATTGCAATTATTGTGAGTATGGTTATATAGAATGTAAGTTTTGCTATTCAGGTTATTATTGGAATGGTGATGAGTATGAGAAATGTCTTGTCTGCAATGGAAATTATAGAGAGAAATGTTGGTGGTGTGATGGGAGTTTTTTTAATGAATGCTTAGCATGTCGTGGCAATGTAATTGAGACTTGTAGTAGTTGCAATGGGTCTGGCAAAAAATAAATATTGACATAATTATGATAATAAACAGAAGAGATTTTTTTAGGAAGACCGCAAAGATATTGCCAATATTGATATTACCATCAATTATCAGATATACCACAAAGGGTAACATTGTACAAAATTGTAATGGAGGATGTACAAATACATGTGTAGGTGTGTGTAATGATAATTGTACAAATTCGTGTACAGGTTCGTGTACAGGTTTATGTGCAGTCGGATGTGGGGGTGCTTGTACACATACATGTATGTATTCAGGAAAATGTGATCAGTGCTCAGATATTTGCAAAGGCAGCTGCCATGGAAGTTGCTATGGTTCATGCCAATCTACATCAAAAGGGAAAGACACAATACAATTCAAATGGTAAACTAAATCAGTAAAAAATATGAACAAAAAATTAATCGGTTCTGTAACAGAACATGAAAAAAACGAGATTCAGAATTTGTTTGAACGTAGAAATGGCTTGAATGAATTAGCCATGATATTGACAGCTGAAAATGAAGCTTTGTATGAGAAGCTCGTAAAAGATATGGGTGAGACTGGAACGAAATTCCAAAACTGGTGGAACACCATGTCTGCTAAATATCAATGGGAAAGCAGTCCGAACGGGAATTGGGAAATCAACTTCGAGACTTGCGAAATATACTTAGTAATTAACGAATAGTCAATGTTATGAAACTCTTGATGATTGGCGGTACAGAGATAATATTTATTATCGTCTTGGTTTTGTTACTCTTTGGCGGCAAGAAGATTCCTGAGCTAATGCGCGGATTGGGGCAAGGCGTCAAAAGTTTTAAAGATGGAATGAATGATATGTCAGGTTCTCAGGGCAATGATGATAATAATGTTGTAGATGACAAAAAAGAAAAACAAGACGAATGAAGAAAAGATGACTTTCTGGGAACACGTAGAGGTTTTCAGAAAAGTCGTTTTTCGTTGTTTGGCAATATGGTTACTTTGTGCTATTGCAGCCTTTGTTTTTAAAGATGAAGTCTTTAGCATATTGTTTGCCCCGTCAAAATCAGATTTTATTTTGTATGATATTTTGTGTTTGATATCAGGCAAAATAAATGTGGAAGTCTTATGTCCTGGAAGTTTTGAAATCAACTTTATTAATACACAATTAGCGTCTCAATTCATGACGCATTTGTCGGTCTCGATGTGGTTGGGTGTAGTGGCTGCGATGCCGTATCTCATCTATCAACTATATGGGTTCGTCAGTCCGGCTTTGTACGACAACGAAAGACGTTATTCGTATTATCTTATTTTTTGTTCTGTGATACTTTTCGCTTGCGGAGTATTGTTAAATTATTTTGTGATATTTCCGTTCTCTTTCAGATTTTTGAGCACATATCAAGTATCGTCGGAGGTAGTAAATCAAATTGCTTTGTCGTCATATATTTCAACATTTTTCATGTTGTCTTTAATGATAGGTATAATATTCGAGATTCCTATTATGGCTTATTTCCTCGCCAAGTTAGATTTGATAAGTGCTGAGATAATGCGTAAATACAGGAAACACGCATTTGTTGTAATCTGCATAATAGCAGCGATAATTACCCCGACAGCAGATATATTTACATTGATGTTGGTTGCCTTGCCGATAGCGTTACTTTATGAGTTAAGTATAACCATAGTCAGAAGAGTTCAAAGAAGAAGTTAATTTTATTTTGTCATGCGACAATTATCATTTTTTCATTAACTTTGCTTCGTTAACATTTAAAAATAATTTTATAGAAAAGAAGTAAGAAAAATAAAAATATAACATATTATAAACATAGCGTTTAAAGCATATCTTGACATTTGAAAACTGGACACTTTCAAGAACCAATCAAGGACAAAGCTCGAAACGCTCACGTGTCATGCGTGAGCTATTGTTCGTGTATTTTGATTGGTTAGGTAGTCCAGAAATCCTCAAATGTCGAGTACAGCGTTTAACAAAGTTCACGCTTTTTTATGGATACTGAAATTATAGATATACATATAGGAAAACTGATACGCCAGAAACTCAAGGAACAAGGCAGAACGGTGACATGGTTCGCGGCACAGATACCATGTACCAGAAAACATGCCTATAGAATCTTCAACAATCCCAATATCAACACGGAGCTTCTGATAAGGATAAATGAAATATTAGGATGTAATTTCTTTGAATATTATATTTGCCAAGATTACAATTAATAATTAGAGGTCGGAAATTTTCAGACCTCTTTTTTATTACTTATAAGTCTAGCCCTAAAATATCGTTACAACAAAAAACTATATCATCATTGTTTTTATATAAAACTTTTCATTATATTTTCTGTTTTTTTATTACTTTTGCGTTCGAAAAATAATAGTAAACAATTTTACTATATATAATTTTACTTATTAAAACAGATTATATGTCATCTGACAAAATATATAAAGGTCATTTATACGAAGAACTGGAAAAAGATTATCGTATAAAAGAAGGTTTGAAAGCATGCATGAACTGCGGTGTTTGCACTGCGGTTTGTCCTGCTGCAGAGTTTTATAGATATAATCCAAAGAATATCGTTAACATTGTACAGCGTAAAGACGAGGACGAACTCGAACGTCTTTTGAAAAGTGACACCATCTGGTATTGCGGCGAATGCATGTCGTGCGTGACACGCTGTCCGAGAGGTAACGCACCTGGACTTATCATAATGGCTCTCCGCAAACTTGCAATGCAAAGCGGTTATTATATGGAATCGGAGAAAGGTCGTCAGCAATATGTGTTAGTCAAAGACTTATGTGGCAATATCTTAAACCATGGTTATTGTATTTATCCTCGTAATTTCGACTATGACGAACATAAGGAATACGGCACAGTAGGAAAATGGATTAACGAAAATCTTGACGATTTACATAAGAGAATGGGATCTAATCTCGATGGCGACGGACCTGGCGGACTGCGTAAGATTCCTCAGGAGAGTCTCGACCAACTCAAGAAAATCTTCGACATTACAGGAGCAACTGAATTGATGAATAAAGTAATAAATGATGCTCATCTTCAGGCAGAAAAGGAAAATCTCTCCGACGAGGATTATTTTAAAAAGGTTTATATAACAAATAATAGTTCTAAACATCTTAACAACGGATAATCATGATAGTAGAAGGCAAACAAAAAATATGGGCTGATTATCAGAAAGATATTCCTGACGATCATTATTTCTATGTGAGAAGCTGCATACGTCAGTCGTTCTTTCCTGGTTCTGAAGTGACATTTTTAGATATTACAAGAAATAAGTTAGGCAAAGACTTCTACGAGAGTGCTTATCACACTACATGTGGAGGCATCGCTTATCACAGCGACAGCATTCCGCAGGAGACTGCCATGACTATCATCGCTCGTCAGTTTGCTCTTATGCATGAGAGCGGCTACGAGAACTACGTATGCTCCTGCATCACTTCTTTCGGTTGTTATACAGAGACTTTAGAGACTTGGCACGAGTTCCCAGAACTGGAAGCGAAGATTCGTCAATATCTTTGGGACTCATGTAAGAAAGAATTCGCCAAACCAAAATATCTCGCTCACGCCAGCGACATCATATATAAATTCAGACACGAAATTGCTAAACAAGCTAAATATAAACTCGTCAACGCCAAGACAGGTAAACCTCTTAAAGTAGTGGAACATATCGGTTGTCATTATGCCAAGATGTTTCCTTCCAAAGGCTTTGGAGGCGCAGAATATCCTCACGTCTTAGTAGGTATGATAGAAGCTTGGGGCGGTGAAGTCGTCGATTATCCAGAACGTCGCCAATGCTGCGGATTCGGTTTCCGTCAGTATTTTATTCAGGCCAACAGAGGTTATTCGTTATCCAATACCTACAAAAAATTTGAGTCGATGGAACCTTACGAACCAGACTTGATTATTACCAATTGTCCAGGTTGCCCTTATTTCCTCGACCGTTGGCAGTATGTTATTGCAGAACAGACTGGCAAGACTTACGGCAAAAACGGATACGGAATCCCAGCTCTCACATACGAAGAAGTGGCAGGCCTCGTCATGGGTTACAACCCTTGGGACTTGGGACTGCAGATGCATCAGGTTGCGATAGAGCCTTTGTTGGATAAGATGGGAATAGAATATGACCCTAAAGCAAAATACAAAGGAGTAAATAATAAAGATTTAGGAACACCTATAAATCCTGTTAACATAAAATTAATTTAAATGCTGCGAGTCGTGGGCAATGAGCCTCGAGCCAATTTTACTGCTCATAGCTCACTGCTTATATCTCGTAGCCTAATATATACGTTATGAACACCCACAAAATACTCATCATCGGAGCAGGTCCTGCAGGATTAGAAACAGCTCATCAGCTGAAAATCCTCGGACTCACTCCTATCATCATCGAGAGAAGCGACAGAATAGGCGGACATCTTGCACAATGGGATAGACTTTTCCCATCAAGCGACAATGCCGAGAATCTTCTTGAAAAATTAAAAGAACAAGTGAAAGATATCGAGATTAAATTAAACTCTCGTATCAACAATATAGAAAAAGAAGGTGATATATTCCATGTAACGCTTTCTAACAACAAGATTTATGACGTATCAGCAATTGTCGTCTGCACAGGTTTCGACCTTTTCAAAGCAGAGAAAAAACAAGAATATGGTTATGGCATCTATAACAATGTGATTACAAATGCTGAATTGGAAAATTATTTCAAGACACATAATGACGAGCGCATCAACGAACCCAAACGCATCGGTTTTGTTCATTGCGTAGGCTCGAGAGATGTTAAAGTCAACAATACTTATTGTTCTAAGGTGTGTTGCGCCACAGCATTAAAGCAAGCCTGCGAGATAAAAGACGAATTTCCTGAAGCTGATGTCTATTGTTTCTATATGGATTTAAGAATGTTCGGCAAAGGTTACGAAGACCTTTATCTCAAGGCACAGAAAGATTTTGACATCAAATGTGTGAGAGGCCGTGTGTGTGAAGTATCGGAAAATATAGAAGGAAAATTAGTCATAAAGGCTGAAGACACGCTCCTCGGAACACCGATGAAGATGACTTTGGATTTGTTGGTGCTTATGTGCGGAATGGAGAAATCTAAAAACTCCAACGAAATACAAAAGATGCTCAACATCAATAGCAACAAAGATGGTTTCATCGAGAGTCGCGACATCTTCACTGGATTGAACCTCACAAAAGAAAGAGGCGTCTTTGTCGCAGGAGCATGCACCTCGCCAAAGACATTACCAGAGACACTCGCCGAAGCACGCTCAGCAGCAGTGGAAGTGTTTCATTATCTAGTTCAGAGTTCAGAGTTCAGAGTTCAAAGTTCAAAGTTCAAAGTCCAACCATGATTGATTTCGGTTTCAGCATATCAAAAAGTTCGCATATCCAGATGGATGATGTTGACTTAAAAAATTTTAACAAATTAGAAGCACTCAATCCCGACATCAAAACTTGCATGGCTTGCGGATTATGTACCGCAACTTGTTCCGCAGGTAACTTTACCGATGTCAGTTTCAGACAGATAATCTTGATGTTGCAACGTGGCAAAGAAAAAGAAGCCTTAGAGAAAGTCAGTAAATGCATGATGTGCGGAAAATGTATGTTAGTTTGCAGTCGTGGCATCAACACAAGAAACATATTACTTTCTATAACAAGAATTTATAACGAACAAAATATATGAGACCTATATTCGACCCATTCGTGTTGCCTTTCGTTATAAGCATGACATTCGTGCTTTTATATTGTCTTATAGGCATGATACGCATAGTTTTCCAGCTTCCTAAGGAAGATAGACGTAAATTCTTACGTTCGCTCATATATCCTAAGTCGGCATGGAAAAACATCAGAGACCTCTTCAACGATTGTCTCTTCCATACAAAAATATGGAAACGAAAACCGCTCCTTGGTTATATGCACATGTCCATCGCATTAGGATGGTTTATGATTATCATTGTCGGGCATTTTGAAAGTATCACGTTTTCACCATTAAGAGGACTGGAAGTGCCTTTCATGCAAAAAATGATGTCGAATTTATATCTTCCTATTTTCTTCCGTTACTTCGCATTGGAAGAATTAAGTCTCAAAGCGCAGATATTCAGTTTCTTGATGGATTTCTTCCTGTTGATGATAATAAGCGGCATCTTCATCGCTGTTGTCAAAAAGAAGAAACCGCGTAATGTGGGACTTAAACGTGTCACCAAATTCGGACTCAAAGAAGACTTGGTGCGACTATCATTATGGACTATTTTTCCATTACGTTTCTTGGCAGAATCTTCTATGGCCGGTATTGCAGGAGGTTCGTTTTTGACCAAATATCTTGGTTTTGAGTTGTTGTTCGGAGGAAATTATAATGAGACTTTAAGTATGGTCTTTTGGTGGTTATATTCCATCGACCTGGCAATATTCATGACTCTGCTTCCTTTCTCTCGATATATGCACATTCCAGCAGAAGCATTATTGATTTTACTTCGTAACGCTGGACTGAAGACTACCGAACCTCGTAAAGGTTATGCTGTGGCGGAAATTTATTCATGTCCAAGCTGCGGACTTTGTATCGACGTTTGTCCTATGAGCGAGGTGAAGGACAACTACAAAAATACAGCAGTTTATTTCATCCGTAACATCAGAAAAGGAAAGAGAAGAAGAGACGTCAAGAATATGACAGAGAAATGCCTGATGTGTGGAAAATGTATTGAGGTTTGTCCTCTTGGAATAGAATCGTTGAACATCAAGATAGCACAACGTAAAAAGACTTATTATAAGATAAAGTCTGATTTCGGGTATCTTGAAAGACTACAAGACTACAAGACAACAAGACAACAAGATAAGGCTCAATGCTCACAGCTCAATGCTCACAGCCAAAAAACTCTTTATTTCGCTGGATGTATGTCGCATCTTACTCCTAAGATAATTCGTTCGATGAAGAAGATTTTCGAGGCAGCAAATGAGAATTATGAATTTATGGATGCTGAAGGTAGCATTTGTTGCGGTCGTCCTATGATGCTTACAGGTAAAGTGAACGAAGCTAAAGCATTGATAGAAAAAAATACTGAACTCATCAAGAACTCAGGTGCAAAGAGACTGGTGCTCTCCTGTCCAATATGTTATAAGGTTTTCAAAGAAGAATATCAGCTCGAAGGCATAGAAGTTTTACATCACACTCAATATATTAATGAGTTGGTTGAAAACGACCAATTAAACATCGATAGAAGCGACAAACGCTACGCATATCACGACCCTTGTGAGTTAGGAAGGGCTTTTGGTGTTTATGACGAACCTCGTAACGTAATTGATAATATCGGTTTGTTGACACAAGGTAAGTCGGACAAGGATATGTCGGTCTGCTGCGGAGGAAGTTTAGGAAGTCTTACTATGTCATTAGAAGAGCGTGATGAGATAACAAAGAATTCTATCAAGGATCTGACACTCAACCAGCCTGATGAAATTGTGACGGCTTGTCCTTTATGTTTGAAGACATTTGCTCGACTAGCGCCGATAGAAGTGAAAGACATCGCTGAAATTGTTGCTGAGAATATTAATGACTAAAGACTAAAGATAAAAGACAAAAGGCTAGAGGTACTCCTTTAGCCTTTTGTCTTTAGCCTTTAGTCATTTATCCATATCAAAGTTCTACGTTTCTCATATCGCCTGAGCGTAAGAATTCTTCATGGAATGATAAAGCTTTTCCAAGGTTATGATGTATATGACCTTTTTGACTTAATTCTAAATATTTACGTAACAAAGGACGATATTCTGGGTGAGCGCAGTTTTCTATGATGAGTTCTGCTCTTTGGATTGGATCTTTTCCTCTCAAGTCGGCTACACCCCATTCTGTGATAAGTACTTTTACAGAGTGTTCGCTGTGGTCTTGATGAGAAACCATAGGAACGATAGAGCTAATCATGCCGTTCTTGGCAACAGAAGGACAAGTGAATATTGAGAGATAAGCATTACGTGTGAAGTCGCCAGAACCGCCGATACCGTTCATCAGTTTTGTTCCGCATACGTGAGTGCTGTTGACGTTGCCGTAGATGTCGGCTTCGATAGCTGTGTTCATTGTGATAAGCCCCAAACGATGTACCATTTCAGGGTTGTTGCTTATTTCTGAAGGACGAAGCACGAGTTTATCGCGATAGAAGTCGAGGTCTTTAAACACTTCGCCAGCAAGGGTGTCACTGATGCTTAATGAACAAGTACTTGCGAAAGTACATCTTCCTTCTTTCATAAGGCTGATGACAGAGTCTTGGACAACTTCAGTGTACATCTGGAAGTTAGGGATGTCTGGGTTGGTTCCGAGGCAGCTCAAAACTGCGTTAGCGATGTTGCCTACACCAGATTGTAAAGGTAAGAATTCTGCAGGGATTCTGCCTGTCTTAAGTTGTTCGGCGAGGAAGTCACTGACGTTCTTACCGATTTTCATTGTAACTTCATTGAGTGTATCGAAGTCTTTAACACCATCAGAAAGGTCGGTATCAACGATGCCGATAATCTTTTCTGGTTCTATTTGGATATAAGGAGTTCCTATACGGTCGCTAGGTTTATAGATAGGCACCTCTCTTCTGTAAGGTGGGTCTAATGGTTCATAAATGTCGTGGAAACCTAACAGACCTTCAGGAAGATGGTGATTCAACTCTATTATTATTCTTTTAGCCATGCGGCATACTGTTGGAGCTATACCAACACCTGTTCCGAGATATATTTTACCGTCATCGGTGATATGAGAAGCTTCGATAACAGCGATGTCAACATCTCCAAATGCGTTATAGCGCATTTTAGGTGCAAGTTCAGAAAGGTGTAAATCGAAGAAAGGAACTGAGCCTTGGTTGATGGCAGTACGCATATCGCCACATGACTGATATGGAGTTCTGAATTTTATTGCGTTGGCACGTGCAAGTGCTCCGTCAAGTCTGTCGCTAGTAGATGCGCCAGTGAACATTCCTATCTGAAATGGACGACCTGCTGCATGTTCGCTTTCTGCTTTCTGTGCAATAGCCATTGGAACAACTTTAGGGCTTCCTGATGCAGTAAATCCACTAAATCCAACGTTGTCATTATGATTGATGTATGATGCAGCTTCTTCTGCGCTTATGACTTTATATCTCATATAAATTATGTATTTATAAATTAATTATTTACAAAATCTTATAAAAATTTACGAATCCAAAATTAAGAAAAAAAAGGATAAGAAAGATAAATTGGTCTTATTATTTTTACAAAAAACAAAAAAACACCGCCGAAAAGACGATGTTTTATGTCGGAGTGGCCCGACTCGAACGGGCGACCGCTTGCACCCCATGCAAGAATGCTAGCCGACTGCACCACACCCCGATTTTTGAGAGTGCAAAGATAACACTTATATTCGAAACTCAGAATCTCAAAATCTCAGAATCTCAGAAATAATTCTGAGGTTTTGAAGTTCTGAGTTTCTGAATTTATTATTTCATCCTGCTTGTTCTCAATCCGTAAACGAATATTACAGCAAAGCAGATGAATGGAAGTATGAATGAGAAATTGACTGCTGGCAAGCTGCCCACTGTTCCTAAGTCGATTATCATGCCTTGAAGCGGTGGCATCAAAGCTCCGCCAACGATAGCCATGACTAAAAATGCTGCGCCTAATGAACTGTCTTCTAAACTGACGTTTTCCAAAGCGATACCATAGATTGTTGGGAACATGAGCGACATGAAGATTGAGATTGCCATCAGACAATATAAACCCATAACTCCGTCAATCAATATTGTTCCTGCAGATGCGAGCATCGCACCGATAGCAAAGAACATAAGAAGCTTGCGAGAGTTGACATATTTCATCAAGAATGTGCTGATGAAACGTCCGCACAAGAACATGCCCATCGCGATGATGTTATACAGCTGAGCTGTCGCCTTGTCGATGCCAAGTCTGTCGGCATATTGTATGATGAATGTCCATGTCATGATTTGAGCTGCTACGTAAAACAACTGTGTGACAACGCCTTCACGATATACTTTATTGGAGAAAAGACGTTTTAAAGTACCTTTGTTATTAGCTGTTTCTTTTGTTTCATTATTTTGATTCTTCACGAAGATAGCTATGATGACGAAGACAAACAGCACTACGCAACCCAATGCGACATACGGATTTCTGATGATGTCGAGGTCGTGTTCGCGTATTGTAAGTTTTGTCATTTCGTCTAAGTTGCTGAATCCCACTTCGCGAACTGCTGCCGTGTCGGATTCAAGTTTAGCAAGCACTATTCTTGAAGCCACGAACATTCCCATCAGAGAGCCGATAGGGTTGAATGCCTGTGCGAGGTTGAGACGACGTGTTGAAGTCTCTTTGCTTCCTAATGATAAAATATAAGGATTTGCTGTTGTTTCGAGGAAAGCGAGTCCGAAAGTGAGGACGTACAACGATACGCAGAAGAATCCGAACTCCTGACGGTTAGCTGCCGGAATGAACATAAAGGCTCCTATGGCGTAGAGTATCAATCCTAGCAAGATGCCTTTTTTGTAGCTGTAGCGTCGTGCGAAGAGTGCTGCTGGTATCGCCATTGTGGCATAGCCTCCGTAGAAAGCGAATTGTACGAGAGAGGCTTTTGCGGCTGATAACTCCATGACAGTTTGGAATGCTGCCACCATAGGATTGGTGATGTCGTTGGCGAAGCCCCATAAGGCAAATAATGATGTTATTAAAATGAATGTCAAGAGATACTTTTTCTCGACGAGTTTCGATTGTAAATTTTGTGTCATAATGTTAATATTACTATGAGTTATGAACTGAGACTTGAACCAAAATGTTTCCCATCGCTGTGGCTTCCACTTCGCCTTTGATTACTTCACATCCTGTGTATTCTGCAGCGAGTTTGTTCAGCAACTGATTTCTTGAGCCGCCGCCAACGATGTAAATCTTGTTGATTTTTTTATTGGTGCAGCGTTCCATCTGTGACTTCACTTCTGCATATTTCTTTGCCAATGAGATACAGATGCATCTCATGAAGTCGCCTTTGGTGACAGGAATGTCTTCTTTTCTTTCTTTAAGATACGAAACTATAGCTTCCGACATCTTATCAGGATTCATAAAACTTGCATCATCAACATCGAATGATGAGTTGAATGATGACTGTTCAGCTTCTTTGACTAATTCAGAATAGTCGCATTTGTAGCCTTCTTGTTCCCATTCTTTGACGAGTTGCTGTATGAGCCAGAGACCTGTGATATTTTTTAGGAAACGTATTCTTCCGTCTGTCATGCCTTCGTTGGTGAAAGCGGCGTCAAAGGCTTCTTGCGAGATGATAGGTTCTTTTGTCGGTGTTCCCATGAGCGACCATGTGCCGGAGCTGATGAAAGCCCAGTCATCACCAGCGTCACTGATGGAAGCGACGGCACTCGCGGTGTCGTGCGAACCTACGGCAACCACATTGGCGTTGCCGCCTAACTCTTCAGCGAGCTCATCGCTGAGTCGTCCTATCACAGTGCCTGGATATATAATCTCTTGCATCAAACGTTTAGGCAATCCTAATCTGTCGAAGATGACGTCATCCCACTGATGTGTCAGCGAATTCATCAACTGCGATGTCGATGATATGGTGAATTCGTTATAACATTTTCCTGTCAAGAAATAGTTAAACAAATCCGGCATGAATAATAGCCTTTTAGCTCGTATGACGGTGTCATCAATGGTGCCTGAGCTTGTCGAAGGCTCCTGTGGTTTCGACAAGCTCAACCACCGCATACTCAATAATTGAAACGCTGTGTTTATTTCCATGAACTGATTAGCAGCATGTTGGAAGAATTCTTCCTTTGGTAACTTCTGAAATGCTAATTCTAACATTCCTTTGGTTCTGTCGTCGCGGTAACATATTGGAGTGGAAATGAGTTTACCATCTTTATCCAAAAGTCCGTAGTCAACGCCCCAAGTGTCGATGCCGATGCTTTCAATCTCGTCGCCGTATTTTGCGAAGGCTTTCTTCAGACCAGTCTTCAACTCATTGAATAGAGCGTTGAAATCCCATCTCAGATGACCGTCTATCATCTTCTGATTGTTTTCAAAACGATGTATTTCTTCTAGTTGTATTCCTTCTGCCGATGGAGTTCCTACGATGACACGACCGCTGCCTGCGCCGAAGTCTGCTGCTATATATCTTTTCATCTTATTTTTTCTTTCCTAAAACGTAAACGTCTAAATCTTCTATCTCTTCTTGTGTCAATGTTGAATAATTGCCACCTGATTGTACTATTATTCTGCATGCCATCTCGAAGAATGTAGCGCGTTCAAATACTTCGTTGAAACTCTTGCCGCATACCACCTGACCGTGGTTTGTCATGAGACATGAGTTGTGGTCTTTCATTGCTTCTAAAACGGCTTTTGCTAATTCTGGAGAGCCTGGTCTATAATAAGGTATGACAGGGATTTCTCTTCCAACGTGAATTGGAATCTCAGCTGTGACGTTGAAGTTGGTAGGCTTGTTTTTCATGCAAGCTATCGCTGTAGCATATTCCGATTGGAAGTGGAACACTACATTGACTTCAGGACGTTGGCGCATGATGCCGAGGTGGAAAGTGCTTTCCATAGAAGGTTTCACTCCGTTGAGGAATTCGCCTGTCTCAATATTGCAGAGAGAAATGTTTTCTTCTTTTAAAGTAGGAACCCATGATCCTGTTCCTGAAACGAGAGCGAGATTGTCGTCGATACGCCATGAGAGATTGCCACTGCTGCATAATGTCAGTTTTGAATCACCATAACGATGAGCCTGTTTCAGAAATTCTGTATAATGTTTTTCGTCTATGATACTCATGATTTGTTTTTTAGTCAACGGACTACAGACAACAGTCAACAGTCCCTAATTATTAAATTGAGACGCATCAATGTTTTTTTATTTTTTTGTTACATTGATACGTCTCTACATTATTTTCAATTTTCAGTTTTCAACTTTTAATTATTTATACATTGGTCCGAAGTTAGCGCAAGCTCTGAAGTCTTGACCTTCTTTATCCATGCCGAAAGCGTTCCATACTGAAGGACGGAAAATCTTTTCTTCTGGCACGTTGTGCATTGATACAGGGATGCGTAACATTGAACATAATGTGATGAGGTCAGCGCCGATGTGGCCGTAGCTGATAGCTCCGTGGTTTGCGCCCCAGTTGTTCATAACTTCGTATGCTGATGTGAAAGCGCCTTTGCCTGTTGTGCGTGGAGCGAACCATGTGCATGGCCATGTGTAGTCGGTGCGTTTCCATAATGTGTCAGAAACTTTTTCTGGGAGGTTGACTGTCCAGCCTTCAGCGATTTGGATGCATGGTCCGAGGCCTTTGACGAGGTTGAGACGAATCATTGTGACAGGCATTTCTGCTTTTGTCTCGAAGCGTGATGAGTAACCGCCACCACGGAAGTAACCGTAGTCAGCAGAACACCATTCTGTGGCGTTCATCATTGCATCTTGGTCAGCTTCTGTTACTTCCCACCATTGTTTCATTACGTTGTTACCGTTTTCATCTTTACAAACACCAGAAGCGTCAACGCAGCAAGCGCCTGAATTAATAAGGTGAATGATACCGCCTGATTGTTGAGCAACGCCTTCTAAGTCGTAGCCTGTTGCGCCTTTCACTGCATCAGGGCTCCAGTAAGTACGAACGTCGGCGAACATCTGTGGACGGTTTGTCAACAGTTTCATGAATAACATTCCGATGCCGTTGAGGACGTCGTTTTCTGTTGCGAGGATATAAGGCTCACGAGCGCCGTTCCAGTCGAATGATGAGTTGAGCATTGACTCTGCGAAGTCGCCGTTTGGATAGAAGTCGGTCCATTGACGTTGTCCTTGGAAACCAGCAGCGATGGCGTTGTGACCTACCATTTCTTCTTCGCAGCCTTCTGGGAGGTTAGGGTTGCCGTTCATCATGTCTTTGATGATAACCATCATCTTAACGACGAATTCCCACATCTCTTCTTTTTCTGCAGCTGTCTTCTTAAGATATTCTGGGTTTTTATCGAGACCTTCTTTACATTTTTCTTTAGTCCAAGCGAGAGCTTTTTCGTATTCGTTTTTATCATAAATTTCGTTAGTCATGCGGCGGATGATTTCCACTTCGTCGACTGACTCAACGCGCATTCCGAGATATTCTTCAATGAAGTTAGGGTCGATGATTGAGCCGCCGATACCCATACAGATAGAACCGATTTGGAGGTATGACTTGCCACGCATTGAAGCAGCAGCGACAGCAGCGCGAGCGAAGCGTAAGAGTTTCTCTTGTACGTCGGCAGGGATTGATGTGTCATCAGCGTTTTGTACGTCATGACCATAGATGCCGAAAGCTGGCAAGCCTTTTTGAGCGTGTGTAGCGAGAACTGATGCTAAATAAACAGCACCTGGACGTTCTGTTCCGTTGAAGCCCCAAACGCCTTTGATTGTCATTGGGTCCATGTCCATTGTCTCAGCGCCGTAGCACCAGCAAGGTGTCACTGTCAATGTGATATCGACGCCTTCTTTTCTGAATTTGTCGGCACAAGCAGCAGCTTCTGCAACGCGTCCTATTGTAGTGTCAGCGATAACGACTTTGACAGGTTCGCCATTAGAGTATTTCAAGTTTTCTTCAAAGAGTTTAGCGGCAGCTTTTGCCATGTTCATAGTTTGATCTTCAAGAGATTCGCGAACTTTAAGAGCACCACGACGACCGTCGATGGTTGGGCGGATACCGATAACTGGATAATCGCCTATAAGTCTGTTTTTTGCCATATTTTTATTTTTATAGATTATACATTTTTGATTCCACAAACTTACAAAAAAAGTTTAGTATTATATCACAAAAAAACAAAAAAAAGACGCCACTTCAAAGTGACGTCTCTGCTTGTAGTCTTGTAGTCATGTTGACTTGTAGTCTTATTTATGTCCATAACTTGTTCCATCGAAACAGTGTGTACAGATTGTGTCTTTTGGAAGTCCGATGGCGTCTCTGATAATGTCTATAGTGTTGAATTTTAATGAATCAACACCTATATGCTTGCGTAACATCTCAACGAGGTTTGCATATTGTTTTGTGGTGTGGTCGCAGTAATATTCCAAATTTTTGTATGCGTCGCCTTCCAGCTCTTTGATGCAACGGCGTGTAATCAATTCCATATCGGTCTTTGAGTTGGAGAAGTTGAGGAATGGACATCCATATAATAAAGGAGGACAGCTGATTCTGATGTGTACTTCTTTAGCACCGCATTCATACAACATCTTGACGTTGTCGCGGAGTTGTGTTCCTCTTACGATTGAGTCGTCGCAGAAAACCACTTTCTTGTCTTTTAACAATGAGGCATTGGTGATGAGTTTCATCTTAGCCACGTGTTCTCTCTCTTCTTGTGTGACAGGCATGAAACTTCTTGACCATGTTGGAGTGTATTTCACAACACTGCGAACGTATGGTATTTGTTTTCCGTTAGAATAACCTATCGCCATACCGATGCCAGAATCTGGAATAGGAGCTACGTAGTCAACGTCAACGTCGTCCATCTGTCCCATAGCGTAACCGCCGTTGTAGCGCATGTTCTCTACGAAGATATTATCGTAGTCGGCTGCTGGGTAACCATAATAAATCCACATGAAAGAACACATCTGGCATTTATTGTTAGGTGCAAGCAATTGTGTGTGACCTTCTGGCGTAACTTTAACTATTTCACCTGGACCGATAAATTTCTCTGTCTTGTAATCTAAATTGACATAGCTGTGACTTTCTGTTGCAAGTACGTAACCTTCAGCATCTTTACCAATAACTATAGGAGTACGGCCGTAGCGGTCGCGAGCTGCGATGATACCCTCTGGAGTGAGTATCAACATTGAACAAGAGCCTTTGATTTTATTATATACGTTCTGAATGCCATCGACGAAGTCTTTGCCTTGAGTGATGAGAAGAGCGACCAACTCTGTTGGATTTGTTGAACCGCCGCTTAACTCAGCAAAATGTTGCTTGTTGTTGAGACATTCTTGCTCGAGCTCGACTAAGTTGTTGATTCTTGCTACTGTGACGATAGCGAAACGTCCGAGATGCGAATTGACGATTATAGGCTGAGCGTCTGTGTCGCTGATAACACCAATACCCATATTGCCATGGAACTTGGCGAGGTCAGAATCGAATTTTGTTCTGAAATATGCACCTTCAATATTGTGAATTGAACGATAGAATTTACCGTCTTCTACTGTTGCAAGACCGGCACGTTTTGTACCGAGATGTGAATGATAGTCAGTACCATAGAAAAGGTCAGAAACGCATGTTCTCTTTGATACTACTCCGAAAAAGCCACCCATTGTTTTTTATTTTATAATGTTTGAAATTGAGCAACAAAAATATATATTTTTAAAAAGATATCACATAGAAATTTCAATTTTTTTTGCCTATATTTGCAAAACAAATGAAAAATCGAAATTCATTAATATCAATACAATTCACATGAAAAAATTTTTGTTAAGTATTTTTGCTCTTTTGACTGTTCTCAATATGCAGTTGAAAGCTGATGAAGGCATGTGGTTGCCTTACAATTTAAGTAATCAAAGCTTGTATGAAATGCAACAACTCGGTTGCCAACTCACAGCTGAACAAATCTTTAACCTCAACCAGCCAAGTTTGAAAGACGCTATCGTACAATTCGCTAACGGCTGTACAGGCGAACTCATCTCTCCTAACGGATTGTTGCTCACCAATCACCACTGTGGTCTCGGTTATGTTCAGGCTCTCGCTTCTGTAGAACACGACTACCTCACAGATGGTTTCTGGGCTTTGGATATGAAAGAAGAACTTCCATGCGAAGGCCTCTATGTTTCTTTCCTTTCTAATGTTGAAGATGTTACAGCATTAGTGCTTGAAAACGTTACAACAAAAGCAACACGCGATTCTATCATCGATGCTAACATCAAAGCTATAAAAGAAGAACGTAAAGGTGACCGTGACATAAGAATTGAAATCGTTCCTTTCTACAGCGGCAACCAATACATTATGTTTGAATATGATGTATATCGCGACGTACGTCTTACAGCATGCCCACCATGGGGAATAGGCAAATATGGCGCTGATACCGACAACTGGACATGGCCTCGTCACAAAGGCGACTTCTGTATCTTCAGAGTTTATACTTCACCTGACGGCAAACCTGCTCGTTACAGCCAAGAAAACATCCCAATGCAATCAAAACATTACTTACCTATTAATATTAAAGGCGTAAGTCAAGGCGACTATGCTATGATTATGGGTTATCCTGGCAGCACAGACCGCTACTCAACAAGCCGCACAATCAGCAATATCATCAATGAAGAAGGTCCTGCTATCATCGACTGCCGTACAACTAAACTCAACGAATATCGCAAACACATGGATGCTGACCAAGAAGTATTTATCAAATATGCTTCAAAACAAGCTAGCGTTTCTAACTACTGGAAATATTATATCGGTCAGGTGAAACAATTACAACGTAACCGCGTTGAGGAAAGACGCCTCGCTCAAGAAGAAGCTTTCAGAGCATGGGTCAACGCTGATGAAAACCGCATCGCTGAATATGGCGCAATATTCGATGGCGTTAATGCTAAATGGGAAATCTTAGACGATATCAACAAGCCAATGACATACCTCCGCGAAGCTGGATGGAATGGCGGCGAAGCTATCTCTTTCTCACGTAGATTCATAAGAATAAACAACTTATTCAAAGACAAGGCTTCTAAAGAAGAAATAGCTCAAGCAGCCGAAGCATTAAAAGCTCAAGCAGAAGCATTCTATAAAGACTATGACATGAATCTTGATAAAGACGTGACAATCGCTTTGTTAAATCTTATATACAAAGACATCGATAAATATGTTCCTTCCATGATTACTGAAATAGGCGACAAAAACAATGGCGACTTCACTACATGGGTTGAAGAAGCTTTTGAAAAATCTATCTTCGTAGATCAAGAAAGACTTAACAAATGGCTCGCTAAACCTAAGAAATTAGACAAAGACCCTATCTATAAGTTGACACAGAACATCATTGAAGTTTATAACAATGTTGTTGTTCCTATGTATTTGGAAGCAGCTGAGGCTGGCGACGAAGCAGAACGTCTTTATATGAAAGGCTTATTGGAAATGCAGACAGAACGTAACTTCTATCCAGATGCTAACTTCACAATGCGACTCACTTACGGTAGCGTTGAACCTTACAAAGGCGCTGATGCTGTCAACTACGACTACGTCACAACAATGGACGGCGTGATGGCAAAATATAAACCTAACAACTGGGAATTCGACATCCCTCAAGATGTTAGAGATTTATATGAAGCAAGAGACTACGGTCGTTATGCAGACGAAAACGGTCAATTGATTGTTAACTTCATCACAACAAACGACATCACTGGCGGTAACTCAGGTAGTCCTGTCATCAACGGCAATGGCGAACTCATCGGCCTTGCTTTCGACGGCAACTGGGAAGCAATGAGCGGCGACCTCTCATTCGAACAAAAGGTACAACGTACAATCGTTATGGACGCTCGTTACCTCTTATGGTGCATCGAGAAAGTCGGTAAAGCTCACAATATCATCAATGAATTGACTGTTATTGAATAAGCAATGAGCTATGGGCTGTGAGCCTTGAGCTTAGACTACAAAATAAAAAATCGTCCCTGACATTTCAGAGACGATTTTTTGTTTTGTTCTAAAAAAAACCCAGTATGGGCATCAGTATATAGCACGGAACCCTGCAATAAAAATAATAGGATACTATAGAAGTTCCGAAGGAACGACAGTCCCCAGGCAGGTATGGAGAGCGTAGCTCGGAATGCCTGCAATTAAGACCGAATATTAATAAGAGTGCCGAAGGTACGACAGAAAATCAGGTGTCAAAAGCATATCTCTCATCATATTGTATTCCGTATGCTTTCAAAAACGATTCATATTCTTCGCGGAATGACATTGTTTTATGATGTTGTGATTGGTTTCTGACATAGTTTATTGTTTTGTCAAGCAAGGTCGGACTAACA
>JAZUCH010000127.1:0-4663 GCA_045639025.1 Bacteroidales bacterium | reverse complement strand
CAAACGAACCCTAGCAACTTTACGCATAGCTGAATTAGGCTTCTTAGGTGTTGTTGTGTAAACACGTACACAAACACCACGGCGTTGTGGGCACGAATCCAAGGCAGGAGATTTACTCTTGTCTTCCAATTTTTGACGTCCCTTGCGGACTAATTGTTGAATCGTTGGCATTTCTTTTTCTTTAAATTACTAATTTTTATCCATTCAATAGGAAAAATTCCTTTAATTTTCTCTCAAATAGCCAAAAATTTCACTCTTTAAACAACATAGTTTCGGGAGTTACAGCCACGATTGTGACTTATTTTGCTAAACCCATTGCAAGCCCATAGAACTGATTTACATTCACTTACAATGTAGAAACCTCTAACGTTTAACTTATCAGGTCCCTTAACTATCTCATTCACAAAGTTAATTTTTCTAACTTTTTTCCGAGTGCAAAGATACAACTTTTTCTTTAATACACAACACTTTGTAGAAAAAAAAATTAACTTTTTTTTACTCCCTATTATTAATGGTATTTTCTGAGTTTTTTTAGGGAGTGTTGACCCACCTTCGCTCCTTCCTCGTACCAAGTTCTTATCAAGTTCGAGTTTTATTTTCCTAAAAAATCTTTCGTCTTTTGTCTTTAGCCTTTTGTCTTTTTTATTAAATTTGCAATCTAATATTACTCACTGTGGCAGATATTTTAAATGGTTTAAATAACCCTCAAAAGGAAGCAGTTACAACTATTGAGGGTCCGGTTATGGTTATTGCAGGTGCAGGCTCTGGCAAGACAAAAGCCCTCACCCACCGCATCGCATATATGATTCAAGAAGGAATCAACCCTTTCGCCATCATGGCTCTTACCTTTACCAACAAAGCGGCAAAGGAAATGAAAGAGCGTATCATGAAATTAGTTGACGCTCATTCCGCACGCAATGTATGGATGGGAACTTTCCACTCCATCTTCGCTCGCATCTTAAGAATAGAAGCTCAGCATCTCGGTTTCACTCCAGATTTCACAATATACGACACCGATGATTCCAAGCAACTAATCAATTCTATTTTAAAGGAACGCGAATTAGACACAAAGGCTTATCCTGCAAAATATATTCTTCATCGTATTTCAATGGCTAAATCTGCATTATATACTGCAGAAGATTATTGCAATAATTTTGATATACAACAACAGGATATCAGAGCAAACAAACCTTTGATTGGAGAGATTTTCAAAAGTTACAACGCACGACTACAACGCGCCAACGCAATGGATTTCGACGACATTTTATTTTATACAAATGTATTGCTTCGCGACTTCCCTGAAATATTATACAAATACCAACAACGTTTTGAATACATCCTCGTTGACGAGTATCAAGATACAAACTATGCGCAATATCTTATTATCAGAAGAATTGCGGCAATGCGTGAAAATATATGCGTAGTTGGCGACGATGCACAAAGTATCTACGGTTTCCGCGGTGCTAATATCCAAAACATTCTCAATTTCAAAACCGACTATCCGGGACAAAAGCTAATTCGTCTCGAACAGAATTATCGCTCAACAAAGACAATCGTTAACGCAGCGAACAGCGTTATCGACCATAACAAAGACCAAATCAAGAAAAAAGTATGGTCCGACAATGAAGAAGGCGATTTAATTACTGTTCTTCGTGCAACATCAGACGGAGAAGAAGGAATATTGGTTGCCAATTCTATCTTTGGATACAAGATGTCGCAACAACTCAACAATAAAGATTTTGCCATTTTATACAGAACCAACTCACAGTCACGTTCTTTGGAAGAAGCTTTACGCAAGAAAAATATACCTTATAAAATATATGGTGGTCTTTCATTCTACGACAGAAAAGAAGTTAAGGACCTCCTCGCCTATTTCCGCGTCGTCATAAATCCACATGACGAACAGGCGTTACTTCGTATCATAAATTATCCTGCAAGAGGAATAGGCAAAACAACAATTGAACGCTTGATGGTTGTTGCCGATGAACGCAACAAAGGAATATGGGACGTTATCGCCAACGAGAATGAGCCGATGCCACAAGATTTTAATAGCGGAACCGCAAATAAGTTGCGTAATTTTGCAACGATGATTAAAAGTTTTCAGACTCTTTTAGACAAACAAAACGCAATAGAGTTAGCAAAACACATCTGCAACACCGTTGGCATAATTAAGGATTTAAAAGAAGACGACACTCCGGAAGGAGCAGCACGCGTTGACAATATTGAGGAACTCCTTAATGCCATCATGGAATTTTCAGACAAACAAGTTGACGAAGTCACAGGTGAGCAAAACGAAGTCACTCTTAACAAATTCATGGAAGACGTAGCTCTTTTGAGCGACCAAGACAAAAAAGATGACGAAAATGCCGATTACGTTACTTTGATGACTATTCATAGTGCAAAAGGTCTGGAATTCCCATACGTTTACATTGTAGGACTTGAAGAAAACCTCTTCCCTGGAATACAATCGCTCAGCACACGCGAAGAATTGGAAGAAGAACGCCGTTTGTTCTACGTAGCATTGACTCGCGCAGAGAAAAAATTAGTTTTAAGTTATGCCGAAAGCCGCTATCGTTGGGGTAACATGACTTTAAGCGAGCCTTCACGATTTATAGAAGAAATTGACGAATCTTTAATTGAAAGAACCAAGAAAGCATCCTTCAGAGGAACATCAAGTTTTAATGAAGGAATAAACTTCAGCAATCCATTCTCAAGAAGTTTCCAAGAGAAAAAAGAATTCCAAAAGAGAACCACGCAATCAAGTTCAGATGCCACAAGCAAATATGCAAGCAGCGCTACTCCTATTAATATTAATACGTCCAAGAACAATGATTCAGACTTTGTTGCTGCTGCACCCGACGACATTGCTGAAGGCATGAGAGTTCTGCATCAAAAATTCGGTCAGGGAACAGTCGCTAAAGTAGAAGGCATCGGTCCTAACAAAAAAGCCACTGTTATCTTTGATGAATGTGGAAGTAAACAATTAATGCTTAAATTTGCAAAATTGAATATTTTGAAATAAAAACAATAGAACCTTATTTTACGTTACTATATTATACAACAATAAACTAATGGACAAAGAAGGATTAAAATACAATACCGAGCGCGAGAAGCTGATAATTTCTGAATACGGACGCAACATTCAGATAATGATTAAACATCTTTTAGAAATAGAAGACAGAGAGAAAAGAACTGAAGCTGCTCATTTTATCGTGAGCGTCATGGCTCAAATGAATCCGCAAGTTAAAGAATCCAATGACTACATCCACAAGTTATGGGATCATCTTTATATAATATCAGAACACAAATTAGACGTTGACGGTCCTTTCGACCCTCCTCAACAAGAAGGTTTCGTTGCAAAACCAGAGCATGTCGGCTACCAAAAACGCGACATCAAGCAAGGTCACTACGGATATTACATAAAAGAATTGATAAAGAAAATTGAGGAAATAGAAGAAGGTCCAAAGAGAGAAGCGCTCCTGCTCTCAGTTGCCAACCAGATGAAAAGAGATTATCTCAACTGGAATCGCGAGACTGTTAACGACTTATTGATTCTCGATGATTTATACAAATTATCTGACGAGAAATTCGCCATGCCGATGGAGACAAAGCTAACTCCAACAAACGAGATATTAAATAAGATGCCATCACCACAGCCACAACAAATGGCAAAAAAGAAAAAGGCTACCAACAACAAAAAACAACAGTCTGCCAAGAAACAGCCGAATCCTAACAGACCGAATAAGAAGAATTGATATTTTGCCGTGAGTTATGAGCTGCGAGCAATTCAAAAATTGCCCATGGCTCATGGCTCGAAGCCCAATGCTTTCATTCAATAGCTACTTCATATAACCTCTTGTTTCTGGAATTATCATCGGCAAACAAAAAATAAGCCTTACCACCGTGGATTCTCAGATTCTCAATGAAAGGGAATCCTCCCAAGACAGAAACGGTTTCTGCCGTTCCTTTTTCAATATTAATTTTCTTTATCGTCGTGATTCCATCTTCAACGAATGTAGTATAGAACGTAGAAGTTGCTTCATCAAGAATGACTTTTTTATTCCATTTCTGAATCACTTTCATCTTGCCGCTCCAATGTTTGTATTTATGGAATCCAAGAGGATTCTCTTCTATCTGTTTTCCAAGATGATTATATATTATAGACTTATCTTCACTGAATGAGAATAATACCAAAGTACTATCGGTCTTAAATATCGGATTATAAATCGGTCGTTGGAACATATTGCCAGCTCTGTCGAATCCGCCGAACTTACTCATATTAATCGCCAGTTCTCTTCCCTCCTTATCGACGATATGGTGTAAGAGATTCTGTTTCTTACTACCGTCGGTCTTATAGAAATAATAATAAAGTTCTGTGTTATAAAAGAAATATTGTCCCGTTACGACGATGCTATCGGTAGCGCACGCCACATTAGAGAAGGACTTCAGGAAATTTTCGAGTGATGAATGATAGAGCAGTCTCATCTCAAGAAACTTACCATTCATCATCAGATGACCGACTTGCCAAACTTCTTTGTTGGAGACAAGATGCATCTCGCCATATACATCTTTAAAAAGATTATAAAACTTATTGGAAATCTTAATTTCCTTTAAGGTGTCGCAATTGAAATTAAGATGGAGCAATGCTGCGTTACGTCTTCTC
>JAZUCH010000126.1:0-21734 GCA_045639025.1 Bacteroidales bacterium | reverse complement strand
CGGCGTTTTTATGCGCATTTTGGTATGTTCTGACGAAATCTCAGAATCCACACGGAAAAATCTTCAAATATGTTAATAATCCAGAGTTTTGCTCATAAAAAAAGAAACCGCCTAACTTTTTGTTGTTAGACGGCCTCTTTTTCTCTTATCCTATTACGATATTGATAATCTTCTTTGGAACTACAACGACTTTCTTTATGCTCTTGTCGGCAATCCATTTTGCTGCTTCCGGTGTCTCGATAGCTGCTTTTTCTATCTCAGCAGGACTTAATGTGATAGGCAATTCCAAGTCGAAGCGTTTCTTGCCGTTGATAGATACTGGATATGTGAAGTTGTTTTCAACGACGTGGCTTTCAACGAATTCAGGGAATTTCTGTGTCACTACGCTGTCTTCATGACCCATTTGATGCCATAACTCTTCAGCGAGGTGAGGAGCGTAAGGCGATACCATGATAGCAAGAGGCTCAAGGATTTCGCGTTTGTTGCACTTGAGGTCTGTGAGTTCGTTGACGCATATCATGAAAGCAGAAACGACGGTGTTGAAAGAGATACGTTCGATATCGTCTTCTTCTTTCTTGATGAGTTTATGTAATGACTTCAACTCTTCTTTTGTTGCTGGTTCATCGCTGAATGAGAACTCGTTGTTTTCGTCGGTGTATAATCTCCAGAACTTACGGATGAAACGATATACGCCTTCAATACCTTGTGTGTCCCATGGTTTTGATTGTTCGAGAGGTCCGAGGAACATTTCATAGAGTCTCAATGTGTCGGCTCCGTATTTTGCTACGAGGTCGTCAGGATTTTGAACATTGAATTTAGACTTAGACATCTTTTCAACTTCCCATCCACAGACATATATTGGGTTTCCATCTTTATCATGTTCATAGATAAATTTAGAGTCTTTAAGGTCGTCGCGCCATTGGTTGAACTCTTCTGTATTGAGAATATCGTTGTGGACCATGCTGATGTCAACGCGGATAGGGTCGCTGTAGAATTCTCTTCCAGGGATGTTTTTAGAGACGAAGAGACGTGGATATTCAACCATTTCGATGTCTTCGAATGCTGGAACGTCTTTGCCGTCGATGAGGTCTTGGATCTTCTGTTTTACAACAGTGAATTCTTCGTCAACGAGGACTTGACGGATAGGGATGAGCAATAATTTGCAACCTAAGTCTTTAGCTATATTTTCGTAAGCATCAGCAATCTTTTCGAGTGATGACACTTTCTTAATTTCTATTATGATATTTTTTTCTTGGCAGAAGAAGTCGAACTTACGGTGACCAACTTTGAAGTCTTTCACGAACTTGACTCCGAGTTTGTTATCTTTGATGACTTCCCAAGTCTTGTATTCTGCCATTTTTTCGAAGTTGACACGATATACGAAGCTTGTACGACCTTGAATCATACCTTGGTTTATCATCTTCTTGAAAGGTTCGTCTTTGCATATCACGCCGAGGTCGAATAAGAACTTATTCCAGAAACGGCTGTAGATAAGGTGACCTGTTCCGTGTTCAGCGCCGCCGATATATAAGTCAACTTGTTGCCAATAGTCGTTTGCTTCTTTGCTGATGAATTCGTTATTGTTTTGAGGATCCATATAGCGGAGGTAGTAGCCGCTTGAACCAGCGAAGCCAGGCATTGTGTTGGTTTCGAGAGGGCAGCCGTCTTCTGTTGTCCAGTTCTTAGCGCGTGCTAATGGAGGCTCGCCGCTTTCTGTTGGTTTGTATGCATCGATAGGAGGCAACTCGAGAGGGAGTCTGCTTTCGTCGATGGCGTAAGGCATTCCGTCTTTATAATAGATTGGGAATGGCTCGCCCCAATAACGTTGACGGCTGAAGATAGCGTCGCGGAGACGGTAGTTGGTCTTGCCTTTGCCGATGCCTTTTTCTTCTACCTTTTGAATCATTGTTGCGATAGCTTCTTTCACTGTTAGACCGTTGAGGAACTCAGAGTTGACCATCACGCCTTCTTTAGCGTCGAATGACTCTGTCCATTGAGAAGCGTCTGATGGTTCTTCGCCTGGTTTAGCAACAACTTGGATGATAGGGAGGTCGAAGTGACGAGCGAAAGCGAAGTCGCGGCTGTCGTGAGCAGGAACAGCCATGATAGCGCCTGTGCCGTAACCCATGAGTACGTAGTCGGCTACCCAGATAGGAATTCTTGCACCAGTGAATGGGTTGATGCCGTAAGCACCGGTGAATACGCCTGACACTTTCTTTACTTCAGCCATACGTTCACGTTCTGAGCGGTTCTTAGCCCATGTGACGTATTCTTCAACAGCAGCACGTTGTTCTTCAGTGACGAGGCTGCTAATCATCTCGTGTTCAGGAGCCAACACCATGAAACTTGCTCCGAAGAGAGTGTCGGCGCGTGTGGTGAACACTTCTATATTGATGTCTTTATCAGCAATGTCGAAGAATAATGATGCACCCATCGACTTGCCGATCCAGTTGCGTTGTACTTCTTTGATTGACTCGCTCCAGTCGATGGTGTCGAGACCTTCGAGGAGACGTTCTGCGTAAGCTGTGATACGGAGCAACCATTGTTTCATGGTCTTACGTACTACAGGGTGACCGCCGCGGACTGAGAGACCGTCGGCTACTTCGTCGTTGGCGAGTACTGTGCCGAGCTCAGGACACCAGTTAACCATAGTGTCTGCCAAGTAAGCGAGACGGTAGTTCATCAAGATTTCTTGTTGTTCTTTCTCGCTCATAGCCTTCCATTCCTCTGCTGTGAATGAGAGCGGTTTGCTGCATGCAGCGTTCAAACCTTCTGAACCTTGTTGCTCGAAAATCTTGACGAGCTCTGCTATAGGAAGAGCCTTCTTGGCTTGGTTACAATAATAAGAATTGAAAAGCTGGATGAAAGTCCACTGTGTCCATTTGTAATAATTAGGGTCGCTGGTGCGTACTTCGCGGTCCCAGTCGTAGCAGAAACCAATCTTATCCATTTGTTCACGATAACGATTGATGTTCTTCTCTGTTGTTATTGCAGGGTGAGTGCCGGTTTGGATAGCATATTGCTCTGCAGGAAGACCGTAAGCGTCGTAACCCATTGGGTGAAGCACGTTGAAACCTTTGAGTCGTTTGTAACGAGCATAGATGTCAGATGCTATATAACCGAGAGGGTGACCCACATGAAGACCTGCTCCTGATGGATATGGGAACATGTCTAAGATATAAAACTTTGGCTTATTCTTGTCAATATCAACTTTATAGATATTATTGTCGCGCCAATATTCTTGCCATTTCTTTTCTACTTCATTAAAATTGTAATCCATAACTATATTGTTTAGATAAGGTTACAAAATTAAGAATTTTTTTGAAACTCAGAAACTTTTTTTTGGAATCGAGGAACTGAGAAATTGAGGAACTCAAGGTATCAGGATTTCAGGATTTCAGAGGGCAGGGTAGAGACGTATCAAATTACACCATAAAAATAAATAATATGTAATTGATGCGTCTAATTAATTAGGAATGAGGAATTAGGAGTGATGGAGAAAAAATCCTGAAATCCTCAGATCCTCAAATCCTGAATTCTTTTCTGGGCGTTCCGTCTCCGCTTCGCTCCGCCGTCGGGCTTTCCGCTATATCTTTTTCCGCTTCGCTCCAAAAGGATGCCGCTCCAATCCCTAACGCAGGGGAGAATTCTAGAACTTTAGAACTCTAGAACTCTAGAATTCTAAAGTTCTAAAATGTGGCGTCTTTGAAAAAAGAATTCCTGCAAAACATTGTTAAAAGAAATCAAAGCACAGAAGGAACGACAGAACTTTGGCTTTTGAACCTTTTTTAGTGATGGAGTGATGTAAAAAAAATCCTCTAATCCCTCTAATCCCTCTGCACCTCTAAACCCTGAATTCCTCAATTCCTAATTCCACATTCCTAATTCCTAATTACCCTAAAGGTTTTTCCGTCAACTTCAACAAAGTAAACTCCCGAGCTGAGTCCGCTCATGTCAACGCTGATTGCTGACTGCTGACCGCTGACGGTTGCCACCTTAATACCAACGATATTATAGATGTTAACTTCTTTGATGTTATTGTCTGATTTTATGTATAAGACATCATCGACTGGGTTAGGATATATCTCAAAGTTGTTTTCGTATTCTCCTATTGATTCGCCGATAAGTTCAAATTCAAACGCTTCTGACATCTCAGATTCGCCGTCTTCACAAACTGATACTACAGCATAAGAATGTGTTCCTTCTTCGTCGAATCCTTTGATATATGAGGTGTTGTTTGTTACATCCAATATTTCTCCATCAAGATAAATCACATATTGATTTGCGTTTTCGGCTGCGTCCCAACTCATTGTGACTTTAAAGTTATAACTAAAACCTGCAGCATCTTGTTCGATGTTAGCGTTGAGATTTGTCGGTGCATCGCATGGTATGGTTTCTTTCTCAAGAACAACGCTGATGCTTTCAGACATTTCTGATTCACCGTCTTCACAATTTGTAGAAACAGCGATATTCAATGTTCCTTCTTCATCTGTTCCGTAAACACTTGATGTTGTTGTGACGGTCTCATGTAATTCTCCATTTATATATACGTTATAAGAGACTGCGTTTTCAGCTGCGTTCCATGTCAATGTTGTTTTGAAGACATATTCGAAGTTGGCAGCATTTTGTTCAACGGCGGCGTCGAGATTTGTAGGAGCCTCGCAAGGTTCAACTATGTCGCCGCCTTCAATGCTTTGTATCGCTGCCAATGCGTCGATGCATCCAGAACCGGTGTAGTTGTTTTTGTTGTCTTCTATCTTCACTGCTGTCGTCTCTAATATCATGCTTATCTCTGCTGGAGTGAGTTCTGGATTCTTTTCTAACATAAGTGCTATCACACCTGCCACGCAAGGTGCTGCTTGTGAGGTGCCGTCCATGCTGACGTGTCCGTTATTGTTGTTAGGGTTGGCAGATATGATGCCGACGCCAGGGGCGCTGATATCAGGACGGATGAGTCCCATTCCTGGTTCGTAAGGATAATCTGCGTATGATGTCTCTTGCCATGTGAAAGGGCCGTATGATGAGAAAGGAGCTCTCACGTTGTTGAAATCTACGGCGCCAACAGCAATGCAGCATGACAATCCGCCGGCGTTGCTTTCTTGGTCAGGGTGAATCCATGGTGGAGGGCAGCCGCCTGGCACTCTCACGTTGTTAGGCACTGGGAATGAGATTTGTAACTGTCCGTCGTTACCTACAGCTACAGCTGCTGCTATGCCGCATTGCAATGCGTTGACACATGCTTCGCGTAACATTTCTCTTACTGCTGCCGATGCGAAAGGAATACCTAACGACATGTTCAAGACGTCGGCACCGTGTTCTATGGCGAACTCCATGCCAGCGCTGATGCTTGTCGCACTGCCGTAGCCGGTGTCGTCCATGACCTTGATACACATCAATGTGGCATTAGGTGCGATGCCTGTCTGTGTGCCTGATGTCCCGTCGCCGCAGACTACGCCTGCACAGTGTGTACCGTGACCGAAGCCGTCTGACACATCATGGCTGTTCTCTATTGTGTTATATCCGTGGTTTGGATATTCCTCGCCACCGTCCCATAAGTGGTCTGCCAAATCTATGTGGTTGAAGTTGACGCCAGTGTCGATGACAGCTACCATGACGCCTTCTCCTGTGTATCCTAAATCCCATACATCGTCGGCTTTGACGTGTGTGATATTTTGTGTCATGCCACGTGCAGGTTCGGCAGCCTTGACTTCTTCATCCCACAACAGATATTTCATTTCGTCGTAAGCGATGACCTCTACGTCATTGTGTCGGGCAATATGATAAATGACGTCGCTGCTTGCGCTGCAGCTGATGGCATTGACCAGCCAATGGCATCTTATGTCTTCAACCTTGCCGCTCTTTGCTTCAGCATCGAGTATTGACATAATGTCTGATTGTGTGCTTTTTGAGAAATTCTTTAACTCATTGACAACGACTTCTCTCTTGCTTTTTCTGTCGTTTGCTTTTGCAGCGATTTGCTGTAGCTTATGTACGTCGGCTTGCGATTTTAAAATGATGTTGACACTAATCATTTCATCGCCTTTTTGATTTAATGCTTCTTGAAGTTCTGGCTCAATTGTGTTTGTCTGAGCGTAAATCAGATTTAATGAGAATAATGTTAAAAGTAAAAGTAAGATGTTTTTTTTCATAGTTTATAATTTAGATGTTTAACGACTTATTGATTTTAATAATGTTCCTGTAGGGCAGAGGTAGTTGCACCATGGTTTCTTGATGAAGATGGATGCCACGACGATGATGGCTGTCAGCAGCGCCACTTCGAAGATTATTGTCTGATAACTGAAGATGGAGAATGGCTCTGTCATCGACAAGTCTAACCCGACTCCAGAGGCTAACAATACCAAGAGGGCTAACAAGATAAGTCTTCTGATAATCGCAAAGGCATTATATATCTTTGATGATATTGTTATCTTCTTGACTGGTATCATGCCTACGAATTCCTGTACCGCTCCGAACGGACAGAGATATTGGCAGTAGAATGACTTCTTTGTGAATAATGGCAATATGATTGAAACTGCTGCTATTACTATGACGGCAACCTGCATCGTGAGTGAGATTCCGTTTGTCAGCCAATTGTAAAACAAGGCTAAAGAGAGAAGCGAGTTGGTCCAGAATCCTAAAATCAATATCGAGAGTGATAATGTTATTATTCTTAATTTCTTGCTTTTCTTAGGGTTGAAGAAACATATCAGAGCGAGGACAGTGACGACAAGGACGCAGATTTGTTTCGCAAAGAGACTCCAGTCCCATGTGCGTTCTGCCTCTTGTGATGTGAGTTCCTCCATGCTGGCTTGTAGTGATTCTGATATAGCCGTTGAGGTGTAGGTGCATCCGCTCACGGCATCGACTTCATGATTAAGAGCGTCTTCAATGCTGAGCCCGTCCCACGAATCAAGATAGCCGCTGTTGATGACTTTATTCATGAAACCACGAGATTCCTTGTTTGGACAAATCTCAACTTCTTTGATTATGTCGTTGCTGTCAATATAAATAGTGAGTGGAGTAATGCTGTTGTAACCATAAATGTCGTCGCTATAAGGGGAGGTGTTGACGACTTCGCCTATGACGTTGCCTTCGTCTAAGACAAGATAGGATGAGATGTCATCTTTTACTATGCTGTCGGCTTCAGGAAAATGTGCCTTAGCATCTTCTAGAGATAATGTCAACTCATATTTCGGCTGAGAGAGTTTTTGCATCTCAACATACTGATTGTAAGCACTTTTTCCAATAAGAAATAAAATGGCGGCTATTATCAGGTAATTTAATATTCTGTTAAAAACCTTTGTCATAAGATGATTTGATTTAAAATGCAAATATATAAAAATGAGCATAAATATGTTGTGATATTTTTATCAAATTGAAATGTTTTTATCTTTGCAATCAATTTAAAGAGAATGTAAAAATAATTATTGAATCTATATGTCATTACAGAAATATAATACTCTTGATACAAAACAGCATTATCTTATTCTTGACGGATTGCGTGGAGCAGCGGCTCTCATGGTGTTATGGTATCACGTCTTTGAAGGATTTGCCTTCGCTGGCGGAACTGCTATAGAAACTTTCAACCACGGTCATCTCGGCGTTGATTTCTTCTTCATGCTGTCTGGCTTTGTCATCAGTTATGCTTATGATGATAGATGGAAGACGACAAGACTACATGACAACAAGACTACAAGTGGGGGAGGTCTTACGATAGGAAGTTTCTTTAAGCGTCGACTGATTAGATTACAGCCTATGGTGGTGATGGGTGCTCTTATAGGATTGATTACGTATCTCCTCCAAGGTGGCGTGAGATGGGACGGCACTCAGATGCCTATCCATTGGACTATGATAGCGTTTTTACTCGCTATGTTTCTCATCCCTGCTTATCCAGGCGCTCCTTACGACGTGCGCGGCAATGGCGAGATGTATCCTCTCAACGGTCCGAGCTGGTCGCTTTTCTTCGAATATATCGGTAATATCTTATACGCTCTCTTCATTAGAAAATTATCCAATAAGAAACTCGCTGCTTTGGTCGGGGTAACTGGAATACTATGGATTGCCTTCGTGGTAATAGATGTCTCCGGCTACGATATGATTGGCATCGGCTGGACTCTCGACACCGTCAATTTCTTCGGCGGCCTCCTGAGAATGTTGTTCCCTTTTTCATTGGGTATGTTGTTGGCTCGGAATTTTAATAAGACTACAAGACTACAAGACTACAAGACAACATGTAGAGACGTCACCCCTGTGGCGTCTAAAAATAATATGGCGTCTAAAATAATTACAAACAACATTTTTTGGATTGCCATAGTGGTGTTGTTTGTTCTTTTCTCTATGCCTTATATTCCAAAAACAGCTGACATCAGCATCAACGGTATTTATGAACTGGCTTGTATTATATTGGTTTTCCCTTTCATCGTTTGGTTCGGCGCAGCTGGAAACATCACAAGCAAATTCTCAATAAAGGTTTGCAAGTTCCTCGGCGACATCTCTTATCCTTTATATATAGTGCATTATCCAGTGATGTATCTCTTCTACTCATGGATCATCGACAATAAGTTATATTCACTCGGCGAGACATGGCAGGTCGTGTTGCTCGTCATGGCGACAAACATCGCATTGGCATACGCTTGTCTTAAGCTTTATGACGAACCGATAAGAAAGAGACTTTTAAAAACTCAGAATCTCAAAACCTCAGAATCTCAAAAGAATTTTTAAACTTTCAACTACTCTACTCTCTACACTCTCAACTATAAACTAATCACTTTAATTCTCATTCCTTCTGAATATGCCGAGAACTCAGGTGAGTACATGCATTGTATCAAAGCGTATCCATTGCTGAAGTCGCCTTCTTTTGTCACAAACATAGAATAACTTAGCTGATGTCTGCCCTTCGGTAATCTGTCGAAATAGAATCCCATGAAGGTGTCGCTGTTGCTTTGATAATATAACATTCCGTCTAGATATCTGTATCTTGACATCTGTTCGACTGGCTCGAGGCAAGCTGCTCTCATGTCTTTCAAAAAGACGAACTCCATATCTTGGGAACTCTCAATATTCAGATTTACGACAATCTTGTCTCCGACTTTAATATCTTCGTTTTCAATAGGAACAAGATAAGTTCCTTCTTCATTGACTTTTTCAAGATAAATTTCTCTCTCCACATTCAATGGCGATTCGTGTTTTCTTACCTCATCGAGAGAGACGAAATACTGACGGAATAAACCGCCCCAGATGAGATTGTCAGATTCATTATTGATTTTGATATCTTTAAAATCCTTCATCTCTTCAGAATTCCAAAAATATTGATTCATAAAATCAGAAGAATTATTGTCATTTTTAATATCAATAGCTAATCCTGTATTGCCATGTCTCATCACCTCCACACTTGTGGTCTTGTAGTCTTGTAGTCCTGTAGTCTTATCCCCAACCAAAGCATAAATCGCATCTACTGTCGATTGAGCATTTTCCCACATATTGGTACGCTTGTTATTTAATAACCAGACTTTCATGTCGTTAAGAAGTTTCTCGTCAGGATTTATTTCTTTGAAAGCTTCCATAATAACAACATGTTCGCTGACTTTAGAACTCCAATACATGCCAAGAGTCTCGTTCTTTTTAGCTCTTTCTTTCAGTGATTTCATTATCAGCTGAGCGATGTTTTTATCACCATTGCGATATAATATCAAGGATATTTTTGCTTGCGCGCCGAAATTGTAGTCGTGCCAGTTTTCTTTCAATTGATTGATAAAGAAGTCTTTGGCGTTCTTGTATTTTAAATCTTCATTGAAGTTGAAGAAACTCAATGCATATAATTCATTGATATTTAAATGTGAGATGCTCTTGTAATCTTTGTATAAGTCATAATCTTTTATTATGTCTTTGCATAAATATTCGACTGCATTTTTAGAAATGATGTCGGAATATTCCTGCTGAATTGGTGTCAATGAATTTATAACATCCATCTTATAAAGACGCCCGAAGCCACCTAATATATATTGAGTGATGAACGTACTTTCCGGCAAATTAGGAAACCACGACCATCCGCCGTTGACGCTTTGTTTCTCTTTGATGAGTTTTAATGCCTCATCGGTTTTATTGCGTAATGCGTTAATGTCAAATAAATTTATGAGCATTGACATTTGTTCTGCCTCCGATTTTGCTTCCATTACCCAAGGTGTCTCTTGTAACATGATGGCTTTCAGATTCTCGTCTTTCTGAAGTGCCGACATCAATGCATCAGGTGTTTCTAATTTCCATTCCTTAATATAATTTAACAAATCAGGAATGTTATTCGCGATATAAGAGGCGAGACTGTTAGCATAGAAAATATTGAATGCCACTTCGGCATATTGTCCAGTTTCTTGCGCAAGATATGGCAGCGATTGTATAGCATACCAAATAGGATTAGCGCATATATTTAATGTAAGTCCTTGATTTCTTTCGTTTTCATTTTGGAAATCGAAGTCGAATGTCTTTTCGGAGTTCTCTCTTACCATCAAAGGATAAGTCTCTGTCATAAAGACTTCATTACTTAAAACAGGAAGAAGATGCTGCTCAGCATCGGAGAAATTCTCTGATGAAACGCTGAAACGCATCGCCAACAAATTGGTATTGATTCGATTTTCAATTGCCACCTTCCATCTTACAGATTTACTATTCCCAGCAGCAATCTCATCGATGGCGATTTCCTGTTCAGAGAGAATCAAATCAAGAGGTTTCATCGTCAACGCATCGAAAATCTCTAACTTAGCAAATGAGTTGTCAAGGTCTGTTGACTGTTGACTGTTGACCGTTGTCTTTATCACATTCGCCACCACCCAGAGAGTGTCGTTTTCATAAACGAAGCGAGGCATATCACTCATAATCATAAGAGGCTTCGATGTGGTGAAAGTCTTGTTCAAAGTCCCGACTTTCAAGTCTTTGGTATAAGCGAGCATCATCAAATTCCAGCGAGTCAAGGCGTCGGGCATGGTGAAAGAAAACGTCAGACTTCCATCTTCGTTAGTAATTAAGTTAGGATAGAAGAACGCCGTCTCGTTGAAGTTTTCTCTTAATAAAGGTGTAACATCTTGATCTTCATGTTCTATATCTATATCCTCTTCAACTATATCTATCTCACCGACAAATGTAACATTGGAACTTTTTGCCAATGAGCCACCTGCCCTAACATTATCCTTATCTATAGAAAAACTTATATTTCTATACGAATACATTCTGTCGTCATAATTATTCCCCACCAAAGTATAATTAGATAAAATATTGAAATCTAATAAATTATATTGTGGGAAACTTTCTTTTCTGGCGTAAGTGTAAAAGTGTGAGAAACCATAATCAAACAAAGGATTGTTTGGCAAATATCCAATATAAGGCTTGTTGTTTAAACTCCATTTGTTTTTGGCGAAAACGTCTAACGAGGCATCGTACATACCAACCATCAGATTGGCTAAAACGCCTTTGTCTTTATAATCCTTTATGGTAAGACTCCATTTCTCATTGGCTCCTGGCTGTAATTCGTCTCTTTCCACATCTAATTTTATATCCAAATCAAGATTGTCGTAAGGAACAGAAACATTTTGCCTTACAATATTGATAGTGTTATATTTAACAAAATACGCTTCAAATGTGATTCTGCCTCTGTCTTCCTTTTTAATTTTATAAGGGAACTTCAAAATCTCGTCATTTAATTTTACACATTTAGAATAGCGAACTTTATCATTATGCAAAACATTGACATAAACACTGACATCATTGGCAGAACTTCCTAAATAAAAATTAACATTGTCACCTATTTTTGCCGTATTCTTGTCAGTATATGACAAACACATTTCTTTATATGGTATCTTTTTGCTATTAAAATCTATTATGTTAATTTCTTTTGTGATTTTCTCATTCTCGTTTTCAAATGAAATTATCTCAACATAAAATCTGCCTTCTTTTATAAGTTTTTTAACATCAGGAAAAACCTTCGCCTTGCCATCGACTAAAATCTCATCTTCATATATCAAATTGCCATTTATATTTGACTGTTGACTGTTGGATGAATAATAATCGAAATGTGGGAATAATTCTTTTAACTCATTATCGGATAAAAGCTTACGGTCGAAGTTGTATTCATTATCAATAAAACGATTGTTGTTGTTCAGCTGATAAATCTTTCTTATGACTTTAGCCTTTACTGGAATGTTCTCAATATTTTTAACGGAAAACGTTATTGATTCTAAATTATCATAAGCAATATTTGAGGATTCGTTGTCGAAATCGAGAATCAAATCATTTTCTGATGCGTTTATGGTGTAAGTCTTGGTCTGGGTTTCGCCTTGTGCGTTGGTGGCGTTTACTGTTATAAGATATTCATAAACAGGAAGTCTGTCTTTTAATTTTTTATCAGGAATCAATTCGAACTCGATATTGAAGTTGCCATTTGCGTCGGTTGTTCCTTCTCCGAAAGCAATCTGTTTTTGGTTGTTATCATAATTGGCGAACCACCAAAAACGATAAGGGAAAGAAGCGCGTCTTACGACAGTATAATCATAATTGATGTTATCGAGACCGAAACCTGCGTATGCTTTTACTGAACCGGTAAGATTTATTTTATCGTTGAGTTTGAATAACTTATCTGGTGAATTAAACGTTATTTCAAAAGTAGGACGTTTGTATTCTTCAATTTTAATATATATGCAACCACTTTCGTTCTTGATAATAAAACTTCCGTTAGACAAATTATCAGGAATTATAAAACTTCCGTCGAAAGAGCCAAATTCATTGGTTACAAAAGTCTTTGTTTCAATCACTTCCCTATTGCTGTCTATAAAACTGACTTCCGTCTCCTTACCTAAGAGCAGTTCTTTCTTTTTTGAATTTTCATTTGTCATAATGCCTTTAAAGAAAACAGTTTGCCCTGGACGATAAATCAATCTGTCGGTAAAGAAGGATGTTTTTTCTATCATTTTTTCGTCTTCATTTTTTTGAGGAAAATGGAATATCGAATATGATTCAGAAAGCAAGGTGTCGTTTTTGTAATACAGATTAATATTTATAGATTTATTGATGTCGTTAGGAATAGATATTCTACCGTTTTTATCAGTTATCTTGCTGAAAACATGATTGTTAATATATGTCATTTCTTTATAATCATATTTACTATCATAGGCTTCAACCATAACATCTTTAATCGGGTTGCCGTTTTCTCTATCAAGGACTTGTATAACAGAATTGCCGTTGTGGTTTGTCGCTACATAACTTAAATCGCTGACTTGAAAAGCATGTACCGCAGGATAATTTTTAGCGTTGAAAACATCATCTTTTGAAAATAATATGAAATAATATCCAGATTCCAATTCGGGCAAAGCGATGAGTGACGAATGTTCTTTATAATCTTTCTCTTCAGGAATATCGATATGATTTTCAATTATATAATTTTTTTTGAGCAGACTCATGACAATTTCCACATCGCTATCGCCTTTAAGTTCTTCCAACTCTTTTTGATATACTTTGTAAATACGATAATGAGGATTTGTGATATTTCTATATGTAAGAGCTAATGGAATCGCTTTGTTTGGCACATTAACATTCTGCATCGAGATGGACAATTCTTTCTCTAAAATCTCAGAACGTATTGAATTACATTGTTTCGCACCGATGCTGTTAGGAAATAATTTTATTGCTTCATCGCAAATCTCAAGCACATCATTCAATGTCTGTTGTCCGTTGTCCATTGACTGTTGACGATTATACATTGCTTCTGCTTGTAATGCCATCACCAATGCGGTCAAAGGATTATTGATGTTATTGTTTTTAAGATTTTCTAAATTTTCTAAATATTCATTAAGATTTTCAGAAATATTATATTCCAATTCAATTTTATTAATCTCATTATATATTGCAGCGTCAGTATAATTATTCTCCTTGTCGAAATTGATAAGTTCCTGATAAATAGTTAATGCTTTTTCTTTTATGTTGTCGTATGATTTATAATAATTTATAACAAAATGCGAGACGTAGTCATAAAGAGTAGGCTCGTATATATAATCTATTTTTTCATCATTATAATCATTGATGGAAAGTATTTCCTTATACGATTCCGCGGAAGTTTTCTTCAATGACTCTGCATTTTCTAAAGATTTATTAAGATAAGATTCGATGACATTTTCAAAAGTCGCTTTATCCCAGAATTCAATGTCCAACTCATTACTATTGTTCGTCGTCTGTATTCTGTCTATTTTAAAGAAATTATCGTTAAGGTAATTTTCGTAAAGAGAAGCTATTGCAAGGTTTAAAATAGATTTTTCCGGTTTTTGGAGTCTGCCGATATTTTCTTCAGCGAACTGTATCGAGGTCTTTATCGGATTTTCGTCTTTCTGATTTATTATTTTAAATCTATACAGATAAGATTTCAGCAATTCTTTCTGGTTGTTCTCGCTTATTGCTTTCTGTTCAATCTTATTAAGGAACGCTTCCGCTGATTCAGGAAGTCGGTTTTCTAAATTTTCATTAACATCTTTCCATAAATCTTTGTAAGACTGAGCGTTGAGATTCATCGCTATCGATAAAGTCATCAATATTAACAAAAGTTTTGCCTTCATTTTGTATAGTTTTTATATATTGTTATTACGCAAAAAAGAGACCAAAATTATACGATAAATGGATTAAAAATTGAGAAATAATTTATAATTTTGTACTAAATCATTTTTTTTATTGTTTAAACATAAATTGATGAAGATTATGGTGAGTAACAAACAAAGTGCAGACTTATATTCGAAGAAGAAAAGGTGGAAAATCGCTCTTTCGATAATTGCCGTCGTGATAGTGATTGTTTCCATGTATTATACTAATAATCTTGTCAAGAGATTTGCCTCACAGGAGCAACGTCAGATGTCGATGTGGGCAGAAGCGGTACAGACTCATGCCGAGTTGATGGATTATACCGAATTGTTTTTCAATGCGGTGAGTATGCAGGAAAGCAAACGTGTAGAACTTCTTGCCATGGCGTATCGTAGTTTCCTAGCTGCTACTTCCGATGAGAACATTGGCGTTTATCTGGAAATCATTCAAAGTAACATCAGCATTCCTGTTGTCATTACTGATGCTGACAATAACATCACGCTTTCTATCAATCTTCCGAAGAAGCATCAGAACAAAGAGATTTTCGATGCTGAGATGCAAGACGACTTCAGCATTTATCCTCCGATAAAGATTGATATCTACGGCAAAGAATCGTCCTTATATTATAATGAGTCGCTCATTTATACAGAGCTTCGTAACGTCCTCGACGATATGTTCGCCTTTTTCATCAATGATGTCGCCGACAATGCAGCGGGCGTGCCTGTCATTATTTTAAATCAAAGCGGCAACGAGATTCTCAGTTATGGCAACCTCGACTCGGAACAGATGAAAAACAGCGATTATGTCCAGAAACAGATTGATATTATGAAGTCGGAGAACATGCCTATTGAAGTCAATTACCTCGACGGCGAGAAGGCATATATCTATTACCGCAGTTCCGACTTGCTCCGTATAGTCAGTTATTTCCCTATAGTACAGATTTTCGTCTTCACATTCTTCATCATAGTGGCATATCTCTTGTTCAGTTATGCTCGTCGTTCCGAGCAGAATCAGGTGTGGGCTGGCATGGCGAAAGAGACAGCTCATCAGATAGGAACGCCGCTCACCTCGCTCATGGGATGGATAGAGCTGCTTAAGATGCAAGACACTCCTTTCATCGGGACTACGGAGATGGAGAAAGACATCGACAGAATGAAGACCATAACGGAGCGTTTCTCTAAGATTGGCTCTATCCCGACATTGGTATCGTACGATGTGACAGTAGCGGTCAACGATACCATGAATTATCTGAAACGCCGTTTCTCTAATAATAAGTTCGAGTTCGACATCAAGGTGCCCGACAGAGAAATCATAGTTCCTCTCGATGCGGCTCTCTTCAGCTGGGTGCTGGAGAATCTCACCAAGAACGCCCTCGATGCCATGGAAGACCATGGCAAACTGACGGTGGAGATAACGGAAGACGCCGAGAATGTCCATATCGACGTGAGCGATACCGGAAAGGGAATGCAGCGCTCGGCATATAAACAAATCTTCCAGCCTGGATTCACAAGCAAGAAAAGAGGCTGGGGACTCGGTCTCTCGCTCGCACGACGTATCATCGAAGACTATCATAAAGGAAAGATATTCGTTAAGAATTCTGTGGTAGGACAAGGAACGACGTTTAGGGTCTCTTTGAAGAAGACTACATGACAATGAGTTGAATTAGGAATTAGGAATGAGAAATTAGGAATTCAGGTAGAGACGTATCAATTACACCTTAAAAATTAACAATATGTAATTGCTGCGTCTAATCAATTAGGAATTAGAAATGATGAAAACAGACGTGTTTAAGAATGAAAAGATTGAGATGTTGAATAGGTTTGTGCAAAACACCGATGTTCATATCTTTTTGACGGGTAAGGCTGGCACTGGCAAGACCACCTTCCTCAGGAATTTAGCTATCAAGAGTTATAAAAGAATGGTGATTGTCGCTCCTACTGGAGTGGCTGCCATCAATGCGGGCGGCGTGACGATACATTCGTTCTTCCAGCTTCCTTTCGGACCTATCGCTCCAGAAGGTCAGTCGTTGTCTCTTTTATCTAATATGAAACTGAGCAAAACGAAACTGAAGATTATGCGCAGTCTCGACCTCCTCGTCATCGATGAGATAAGTATGGTGCGTGCCGATCTCTTGGATGCTATCGACACTGTGTTGCGGAAAGTACGTCGCTGCGACAAGGCTTTTGGCGGAGTGCAGCTGCTGATGATAGGCGACATACAACAGCTGGCGCCGGTGGCAAGACAGAACGAATGGGAACTGCTGCAAGATTATTATAAGTCGGTGTATTTCTTCGACAGTCGTGTGCTACAGAAAAATCCTTATATCTGCGTGGAACTCGACCATATTTATCGACAGAACGATACCGAATTCATCGACATCCTCAATCAAGTGAGAAACAACCGCCTCGACAGCAATAGCTTGCAGATGTTAAACTCTCGTTATATCCCTAATTTCAAACCTGATGATAACGAAGGTTATATCACGCTGACGACTCATAACTATCAGGCAGATGAGATAAATGATGAGAAACTGAACGCCATCGATTCGGAGACGCTGACTTTCAATGCGGAGATAACGGGCATATTCCCGGAAAATGCTTATCCAACGAAAGAAGTGCTTGAACTTAAAGTAGGAGCGCAGGTGATGTTTGTGAAGAACGACCCGTCTCCTGAGAAGCTTTATTATAACGGAAAGATAGGCAAGATAATAGCTTACGACAAAGACGAAGGCATCAAGGTGAGATGCGATGATGAGGTGATAAACGTGACGCCTGTGAAATGGCAGAACTTCGAATATACACTCAACGAAGAGACTAACGAAATTGAAGAAAAAGAAATAGGCAGCTTCACCCAGATTCCGCTTAAGACAGCCTGGGCGATAACGATTCATAAGAGTCAGGGTCTTACCTTCGAGAAAGTCGTTCTCAATGCCGAGATGGCATTTGCTCATGGTCAGGTCTATGTGGCATTGAGCCGTTGTACCTCTCTTAAAGGTCTGGTGCTCAACGCTAAGATTTCTAATAGCGTTTTATATAACGACAATACGATAAACGCTTTCGTGGATAAGATTCCTTCTCTCGAGCCTGATGAAGACAGACTCCGCGATGAGGAGACGAAATATCATCATCAGACGATAATTGACCTCTTCACTTTCGATGAACTAGAGATGCAAATTAACAAACTCGCTAAGGTGGTAAGAGAGAACGACAATATCTTCGGGAAAGAGACTGCTGATAAGATTGCAGAGAGACGTAAAAAATTCCGCGAAGAAGTCATTGATGTGGCGATGCGATTCGCTAGACAGGTGGATTCGATTGTGAAGTCAACAAGACCACAAGACGACAAGACTACAAGTTCTTATCTGGATGAGAGGATTAGAAAGGCGTCGGTTTATTTCTTCGATAAAATCAATGATTTAGAAAATATCAGCGATTTGATTCAGGAGACTGATAATAAAAATGTCAACGCTGCAGTGAAGGCTGTCCTTGATATGATACGTGAGATTATTTATGTCAAGACGGCTTGCCTGCATATCGCGAAAGACGGTTTCATTTTGGATAAATATCTTGAGATGAAGAACAAGAAAATTGTAGAGTCGGAGAATCTTAAGTCGGTGAAACTGAAAGGTAAAACTATTGACAAGGAAGACAAACCATTGTTGAATGCCTTGATGAAATGGCGTCGTGAGAAAGCGCTGGAAATGGAAAAAGAAGAACATCAGATATTGCCTACCGCTGTCGTCAATAGGATTACGGAACTTAAACCTGTCACGATAAAAGAACTCAAGTCTATTTCAAAACTTGGAACGACGCGTATCAAGAGTTTCGGCGCTGACATTATTAATATAGTTTTGGAGTCGCAAGGCTTCAAGAAGTGCGAGTTCGATGATGAAGATTCTAATAGAGAGATGAATCTCTCGAGCAGCGAGATGAAGACATTGGAGCTTGTTGACGAAGGCTTCACGATGGAAGATATTATGAAAGAAAGAGGATTGTCGCGAAGCACTATAGAAAATCACATCATTGAGATAGTGAAGAACGGCTTTTATGATGCCGAAGATTTCGTAAGTAAAGAACATTATGAGATAATAAATGAATACTATGAAGAAACAGGCGACCCTTCTTTGTCGTCAGCCAGAGAAGTGTTGGGAGAAGAGTTCACTTATTTCGAATTAAAGATTTGCAGACTTAACAAAAAATAATGTAATTTTACAGACTTATTTAAGCTTATTAAAATTCAGATTATGAAATACGTATTACCTTTATTATTAGCATTTTGCTTGTCATTGTCGTCTTTTGCAAAGACTAATGAAATCGGAGAAAACATAGATGTTACTCATTATGAAATACATCTTAACACAATAGATTTTACCGATAGGATTTTAGAGGCATCAGCCACATTGACGCTCACGACAAAGACAGAAATCAATGCTTTGGAACTGGAACTTAAATCAATGGAAGTGACATCAGTTGTATGTGACGCTTGCGATGTTGCAGATTACTCTCAGGATGGCGACGTTTTAAGTATAACTTTCGCTTCCGACATAGCAACTGGCACAGACTTGGAAATCACCATCAACTATGGCGGCAGCACCTTCAACGAAAACTGGGGCGGCGTACACTGGAGCAACGACTACGTCTATAACCTCGGCGTCGGATTCGACAGCCAACCTCATAATCTCGGCAAGACATGGTTTCCATGTGTTGATGACTTCAACGACAAGGCTTCTTACGATTTATATCTTAACATTCCTCAGGAAATGACTTCTTCATGCGGCGGTCTGCTCGTGGAGTCAACAGAAAATAACGACGGAACCAAGACCGACCATTGGACAGTAAGCCAAGAGATTCCTACATATCTCATGTCCTTCGCTGTTGGAAGTTTCGTTTTGTGGGAAGACACATACGAAGGCATGGAAAGAAATATTCCTATCAATGTTTATGCTAAGCCAAACCAGATTGAGAAAGTTGCTGCAACTTTTGCCAATACTAAAGAGATTGCGGCATTCTATGAATCCAAATTCGGTCCGTTCCCTTTCAACAGAATATCTTACGTCAGCACAAATCTCGGATGTATGGAACATGTCGATAATATTGCATTGGCGAGTTCTCTCATCACTGGAACGACCAACCTCGACAGCGAGTTTTTCATCGCTCACGAGATGGCGCACTCATGGTTCGGAAATAAAGTGACCTGCGCATCGGCAGGTGATATGTGGCTCAATGAAGGATTCGCTACCTTCTGCAACAACTATTATCTCTCAGCTATCTATGGCGAAGAGGCTTTCGTGGAAGCGATAAGTGAGTTGACCGACGATATCATCACATCATGCCATAACTCAGAAGGCTGGATTCCATTGAATAATATGCCTTTGGATTTGACATACGGAACAACGGTATATGACAAAGGCGCTGTCGTCGTCAATACTATGATGAATTATTTAGGAAGAGAGACATTCGATGAAGCGATAAAATATTATCTCGACAAATTCAGTTATAAATCAGCTTCTTCTGAAGACTTGAGAGACGCTGTCTCAGAATCATCAGGCGTTGATATGAACGACTTCTTCGACACTTGGGTGTTTAACGCAGGAAGTCCAGTTTATACTGTACAGAATTTCACCGTTCAACCAAACGGAAATAAATTCGATGTGGAAGTGATTATGAATCAAAATCGTAGAGGCTCTGATTATATCGGCAACAGCGTAAGATATGAAATAACTTTCGTTGATGAAGAATGGAATACTCATAGCGAGATGGTCGCTTGGGACGGAGAGACAGGCGTTTGTTCTACAACAATCGAATTTGAACCAGTAGCTGTATTCTGCGATTATAACAACAAATTCGCTGATGCAAGTATTGAGAAGACATATATCATAAAAAATACTGGCAGCCATAACTTCGGTGAGGCTAAGTTCAAGGCAACGGTTCAAGAAATCAGTGACTCTACATTATTAAGAGTGGAACATCACTGGACCGGACCAAAGACAACTTATGAACTCCCAGAAGGACTCACATTGTCATCAAATCGTTATTGGACAATTCATATCTTGGACAAAGGCGAGTCTAAGATTCAGGGCGAGTTCCAATATCAGAAAAACGCCAACTACGATAGCGATATTATGGTGAATGAAAACGATTCGATAGTGTTGTTATATCGTCCTAATGGTTCAGAAATGTGGCAATCTTTGAATTATGTACATCAGGGTCAAAACAATTATGGAAGAATGACAGTCGATGAAATCAAATCCGGAGATTACACATTAGGTATGTGGGACGAAGAACATGTAACTGTCAAAGAAATAAACAATGAAAATGGCTTCGAGATTTTCCCTAATCCTGCCAAAAACGAGATAAACATCAGATTGGAAAAGGAAGTCAACGACAATATCATAATGACAAACCAAGCAGGACAAGTCGTTAAAGAAGTTGCAATAAACGGAAAAGAGGCAACGATAGAAATAGATGACCTCGCATCAGGAGTTTATAATTTGAAATTCAGAAACTCAGAAACTCAGAAAAGTTCTAGAATTGTAAAACTTTAAAACCCTTAATATTGTGTAACAAAAAAACTCAGAAATCAAATTCTGAGTTTTTTTTGTTTTAAAACCAAAGTCCAAAACTTTAGTCATTAGCCTTTAGTCATTAGTCATTAAAACATTGGAAGTTGATAGATGAAACCTAAAGAAACGCGGTTTGTGCTGTAATCAGCTTTGTTTGCTATTTCTTCATATATATAATGACGTCCGACGTATGTCAAGAAGAAGTGTAAATTGCTTTCCATTGGATAATATTCTATACCGCCGAGATAACCTAATGATGTGCGGTATTTGCCATTTGTGATAAATGGATATGCCAAAGGGTCAGTCTTGTCTGTTACTGATGCTGTCTCGTACATACCTTTTACAAATACATTCCATTTGTCGGCAAAACGATAGTTCAGCTTTGTTACAAATGACAAATATTCAGCTTCGAAAACATTGTGACCGCATGCGCCTCCAACAATTTCTGTTATGATGCCTGAGCGGTCGATAGCATCGCTTGAATACATTATGTCGAGGTACATGTTAAACTTACCTAATGTCAATTCATTACCGAAAGCAAAGGAGTATAAATTTTTTCTTGTAC
>JAZUCH010000125.1:0-15892 GCA_045639025.1 Bacteroidales bacterium | reverse complement strand
AGCGGCATCCTTTGCGAGCGGAACGGGAACGAGTTTCGGGAACGGTGACGAGGTCACTGAGCCTGTCGAAGTGCCGAGGTCCGATTTTGAGAAGCGAGACGGAAACATGGCGAGCAAAGATATAGCGGAAAGCCCGACGGCAGAGCTGGAAGCGGAGCCGGAACGCCCAGAAAAATGACTAAAGACTAAAGACAAAAGGCTAAAGATTTTTTTAATTGGAAGTTAGAAGTTAGGAGTTAGGAATTGAGGGTATGAGGAATTGTAGACCCAAGCAAACTGACCGATGAAGAATGGGTTGAGAAGTTTAAACAACTGGCTTGAACGAATGCTGTTTTTAGTGATGTTATGGTTATTGCTAAAATTAATTAACATCGATTCTTAATAATTTTCAGAAAATTGTCAAAAATGAAAATATAAGATAAAATTTTCGTTTTAAAACCTTGACGTTTCATTTTGTTAGTCATAAATTTGCAGAAGAAAATATTTGAAAACTACCAAAGTTTATGATAAAATGAAAAATAAATTGATTCTATCAAAAGAATTTCTTTCGGAAAATGACGAATATGTTTTGTGGTTAGACCACATAAAGCAGTTGTATTGTATCAGTCAGATAAAAGCGTCTTTAAAAGTGAACAGGGAATTACTTGGATTTTATTGGCAGCTTGGAAAAGAAATGGCAGAAAGGAAAATTGAAGAAGTATGGGGGAGTGGTGTGGTTGAAAGATTAAGCATAGATTTGAAGAATGCATTTCCGATGTCTAAAGGATTTTCAACTACTAATTTGTGGTATATTAAAAAATGGTATTTGTTTTATTGTCAATGTGATGTAAAACTCCACCAAATTGGTGGAGAAATTCCAGAAGTGTTGTTTTCGATTCCATGGAAACATCATTGCGTTATTATTACCAAGTGTAAGAAAATAGATGAAGCATTGTTTTATTTTAAACAAACTATTGATAATAATTGGAGTAGGTCGGAACTTGAAAAATCAATATTGAATAATGAGTGCCTTGCTAAGGGAAATGCTTTGACGAATTTTGATGATACATTGGCGTTTCCGAGGCAAAAGTTAGCGCAAGAGATTTTGAAGGACCCTTATCATTTTGATTTTCTTTCAATGCGAGAAGAATATGATGAGCGTGATTTGGAATTGGCGTTGTCTCGGAATATTGAACGGTTTCTTTTGGAATTGGGAAAAGGTTTTGCATTTGTAGGGAGACAAATAGAATTGAGAGTGTCTGGTACATCATATTATTTAGATATGCTGTTTTATCATATAAGGTTGAAGTCTTATGTGGTCGTTGAATTGAAAACCAACGATTTTAAACCAGAATACGTTGGAAAATTGAATTTCTATATTAATGCTGTGGATAATGTTCTGAAAAAAGAGGATGATAATTCTACTATCGGATTGTTGATTTGTCAAGGAAAAGATGATACAAAAGTGAAATGGTCTTTTAAAGGTATTGAAACGCCAATGGGGATTGCTGAGTATAGATTGAAGAATGAGGATTGTAAAATGTCATTGCCAACAATAGAAGAGATGGAGACAGAATTGTTTAAAAAGAGAGGTTCATAGTCCAAAAAATAATTCCTCACTCCTAAACATAATTCCTAATTAAAACGTATCTTTGTAAAAACGAAAATCCAACAAAAATGAAGATACTTCCTGTTGAAAAGATAAGAGAAGCTGATGCTTTTACAATTGAAAATGAACCTGTTGACTCGACAGATTTGATGGAACGTGCGGCCTCTAAGGTTTATGAATGGTTCATGAAACGTTGTAAAACAAAGGAAGTTTCTGTTAAAATTTTTTGTGGTATAGGCAACAATGGCGGCGACGGTCTCGCTCTCGCGAGGATGCTTTATGCGACTAATATAATCCCGCAGGTTTTTGTTGTCCGTTATTCGGAAAAGATGAGCGCCGATTGCGAGGAGAATTTCAATAGATTGAATGAAGAGTCCGATGTCCCGATGTATGACATCGTTTCCGAAAATGACTTCCCTCAAATATATGATAACGACATAATCATTGACGCGATTTTTGGTTCGGGTTTGAACAGACCAATAGAAGGATTCACAGCGGAATTGATAAAATATATCAACAAATCCAACGCAATAAAAATCGCAATTGATATTCCTTCGGGATTATTCGCCTGCGGCGGTCAACAGTCAACAGTCAACGGTCAACAGCATTCTCCGATAGCTCGCAGCTCACAGCTCATAGCTCATAGCATTCTAAAAGCAGATTATACTTTGTCTTTCCAATTCCCGAAGCTGGCTTTCATGTTTCCAGAATATGACGCTTTTGTCGGCAAGTGGGAAGTTCTTGATATAAATCTTCATAAGGATTTTATAGATAATGTTGAGACAATGAATTTCTTTGCGACTGATGATGTCGTGCGACCGATAATGCGTAAGCGTGCGAAGTTCTCGCATAAAGGCACTTACGGACATGCTTTGCTGGTGGCGGGTTCTTCGGGCAAGACAGGCGCAGCTTTTCTCGCTGCTGAGGCGTGTATGAGAACGGGGGTCGGACTGCTGACGGCGCATCTTCCTAAAGACGCGCTGCTTCCGATGCAGGTCTATCTCCCAGAAGCGATGACGAGCATTGATAAGTCGAATACACATTGCACGGAAATAAATGACATACTTCCATATACAGCAATTGGCGTCGGACCGGGAATAGGAAAGGATGAAGAGACTGTAACGCTTCTGAAGAAGATGATACAAGAAGCGACGCAGCCTTTGGTGCTTGACGCCGATGCCTTGAATATCATCGCTGATAATCCTACTTGGCTTTCGTTCTTGCCAGATAACACTATTCTTACTCCGCATCCGAAAGAGTTCGACCGTATGTTTGGAATGACAAATAATTCTTTTGAGCGTCTTGAACTTCAGAGGAAGATGTCGGTTGCGCATAATATAATAATCGTACAGAAAGGAGCGCATACTGCTATCACATTCCCTAACGGAACCTGTTTCTTTAACTCGACGGGTAATCCTGGGATGGCGACAGCGGGCAGTGGCGATGTCCTGACTGGTGTTATATTATCACTTCTAGCTCAGAGATATTCGCCTCAAGAAGCGGCGTTGCTCGGAGTTTATATCCACGGACATGCAGGAGATATCGCCGCTCAGGAACTTGGAATGGAGTCGATGCTGGCAAGAGACATCACGAGAAATATCGGAAAAAGTCTTATGACGATATGATATCCACATAAAATATCCACGAAAGGGCACTAAACTTTCACGAAAGAAATGATACGAGAAAATACGTGGAGATAAATTCATATCCACGAAAGAACACTAAACTTTCACGAAAGAAAGATGTAAAAGATACGCTCGATACGTGGAGTTAATCGTTATGCGGATTATGGAAAAATATTTTTTTCTTCGAATAACATTTGAGAATGAAATCCGTTATTTGTAAAAACAATGTCGAACTTAATAAAACAGCAAGAAATAGATAATCTTTACTTTTTTAAAGAAAAAATATTGTATTTTTGTTAATCAGAAAAAATGACTATGGTGAAGACAAGTATTCTTTGGGCTGATGATGAGATAGAACTTCTCAGACCACATATTTTATTCTTGGAAAAGAAAGGTTATGAAGTAGTTACGACCAACAACGGCAGTGAGGCCTTGGACTTGGTTCGTGAACGTCATTTTGATATAGTTTTTTTAGATGAACAGATGCCTGGCATCTCTGGCGTTGAGACTCTTGAAAGAATAAAGGTGGAATATCCAAACCTTCCTATCGTGATGATTACCAAGAGCGAAGAGGAAAGCATCATGGAAGATGCAATCGGAAGCAACATCGCCGATTATCTTATAAAACCAGTCAATCCAAACCAGATTCTTCTTTCTTTGAAGAGAAACCTTGAAAAGAAACAGCTAGTCGATGAGAAATCGACATCCAAATATCAGCAGGAATTCCGTAAGATAGGCATGGAGATTAACAACAATCTCAACTATAACGAATGGATTGATGTTTATAAAAATCTTACACGCTGGGATTTAGAATTGCAGAAGTCGAATGATGACGGCATCAAGGAGATTCTCTCTATGCAGAGAAAAGAAGCCGACAATATGTTCTGTCGTTATGTCGAAAAGAGATATATAGATTGGATTCAACCTAACAGCGATGACAAACCGACGCTCTCTCATACCTTAATTAGAGATAAGGTCATTCCTCGTCTTGATGAAAGCGACAAACCATTGTTTTTCATATTGATAGATAATCTCCGCTATGACCAGTGGAAGTCGATACAGACATTGCTCGAACCATATTTCAGGACAGAAAACGATGATATCTATTATAGCATATTGCCTACAACGACTCAATATGCACGTAACTCCATATTTGCAGGTCTGATGCCTCTAGAGATACGTCGTCGTTTCCCTAAATATTGGGTCGATGAAGAAGGTGAAGGCACTAAGAATCAATATGAAGGCGAGTTACTTGGAGAGCAGTTGCGTCGTTTTGGTAAGAATATCAAATATTCATACAATAAGGTGCTAAACCTGGCTGCAGGAAAGAAACTCGCGGAGCAGATGTCTAACCTTATGCAGAACAAACTCAATGTGATAGTATATAATTTCGTCGATATGCTGTCGCATGCTCGTACTGAGATGGAAATCATCAGAGAACTCGCTGCTGACGAAGAAGCTTATCGTTCGTTGATGCTTTCATGGTTTGAACATTCATCGCTCTTCGATATCATGAAATTCATATCGCAGAAGAAATGTAACGTGATTGTCACTACCGACCATGGCTCTGTTTGGGTTAAAGATGCAGTCAAGATTCTGGGCGACAGAGATGTCAATACCAACCTTCGTTATAAATATGGCAAGAGCTTGAAATATAATGCGAAAGAAGTCTTTGAAGTACGTGATCCTGAAAAGATATTCTTGCCTAAGGTGAATATCAGCACGTCATACGTTTTCGCTCGTACCAACGATTTCTTCGCGTATCCTAACAATTACAATTATTACGTTAACTATTACAAAAATACATTCCAGCATGGCGGTATCTCGATGAATGAGATGCTGATACCGGTGGCTTATTTGAAAAGTAAATAAATATTAACAATGCAAGACATAACATTTGAAATAAACAATATTGAAGAATTGTCAAAAGTATCTGATTTGCTTTTGGACTGGCGTGAAAAGTCAAATATCATTGCTTTTTATGGAACGATGGGGGCAGGGAAGACTACTCTTGTGAAAAACCTTTGCCAGAAACTTGGCGTTAGCGATGAAGTCAATAGTCCTACTTTTGCTTTGGTTAATGAGTATCAGACAGAAACATTCGATTCTATTTTCCATTTTGATTTCTATAGAATTAAAAGTCTGGAAGAGGTCTTCGATATAGGATACGAAGATTATTTCTACGGCGGAAGTCTATGTCTTCTCGAATGGCCGGAGCTTATAGATCCTCTTATGCCGGAGCATTTTATCAAAGTTGAGATTACTCATGGAGACACTGATACAAGCAGAAAAATAAGATGTTCATTAGTGTAAATGTTATCGTATGTTAACAAACAGAAGGCTGCTCAATAATTTTGGGGCAGCCTTTTTTATTTTATATTTTAATTATGAAAAGAATGCTTGATTTTTAAGTTAAAATGAGTAACTTTGTAAGTTGATTTTATTGGCTTAAAATAAAATTATCATTGATATTGGTTCTTTGGTTTGTGATTGAAAATCTTTAAGAACTGAAGATGTAGAACAGAAAAGTAAGATTAATATTGATAAATACATAATTATGAAAAAGATAGTTTTTGTAGGAAGTGGTGCTATTTCAACAGCAATAGGTAATGTTTTGGCAAGAAAAGCTGTTTATGATGTAACATTGCTTTCTATTGAGCAAGAAGTAGTTGATTCAATTAATAATGACAGAGTTAACATCGCATATTTCCCAAATGTCAAATTGTCAAGAAATATAAAGGCTACAACAGATATAGAGATTTTAAAAGACGCTGAAATAATCTTCATGGGTATCCCTTCCACAGCAGTAGTTGGTTATCTTAAAGAAAATCAGAGGTATATAAATCCTAAAGCGATAATTGTTAATTTGGCAAAAGGTTTCGGCAAAGACGACAGACTCATCCCTGAATGTCTGATGGAATTTATGCCAAATCCAATCCTCACCATGAAAGGTCCTTCTTTCGCTCGTGAGATAATAAATCGTCAGGAGACAGGTTTTACACTCGCTTCTCCAAACAGCGATTATTTCAATGAAGTGGCTGAGATTTTTGAAAATACCAATATCCATTTCGATTTTTCTAACGATATGCTTGGCGTTGAATTCGCAAGTATTATGAAAAATATCTACGCTATCGTAATAGGAATGCTCGATGCTAACTATGACTCTCCAAATCTCAGATCTCTCGTCATTACTAAGTCAATCAATGAGATGCGTAAACTGATGCTCTCTTTCGGAGGTCAGGAGATAACAATGTTCAACTATTGCGGTTTCGGCGACTTCTCACTCACAGCTCTCAACGATATGAGCCGCAACAGAACCCTCGGCCTTCTTATCGGCAAAGGCTTCTTCAATAGCGGCATCTCTGAAAAAGTGGTGCTCGAAGGCCGTATCGCTGTTGATGTCTTCTATCAGAAAGTGCAAGATAGCCATATAGATATAAGCGCATTCCCAATCATGTCGGAATTGTATCACGTATTCAACGATAACGACTACCCAACAAAGAAATTTGTTAAAAATATCTTAAATAAAATCAAATAAACTTCAACTCTTAACTATAAACTTTAGATGGGTGTCGTTGTACGTCAGAGTATTAAAGGTTCAATAATGAATTATCTCGGGGTGATAGTTGGATTCTTCACCACCTTTTTCATTGTGACCAAATATCTTACTACAGAGGAGGTGGGTCTTACTCGCGTCCTTGTCGATGCCTCAATTCTTCTGTCGGGGCTCGCTCAGCTTGGGACGAGCACCTCGGCAATGCGTTATTATCCGTATTTCAAAGATGAAAAAGAACGCGACCACGGATTCTTCGGTTGGTCGGTGATAATTCCATTCGTTGGATTCATTATTTTTTCGATACTATTCTTCGTCTTCAAACAGCCGATAGAAAACTACTTCTCACAAAATTCCGAACTCTTCGTCGATTACATTTATTTTGTGATACCGATGTCGTTCTTTATGACGTATCTGCTTGTGTTTGAGACTAATTCAAATCTGCTGATGCGAATCGTCATACCTAAGTTCATAAGAGAAGTGGGAATACGAATCATGACATTGGTGGTTTATCTTCTCTATGCCTTCGATATCATCAACCTCGATGGTATGGTGATAAGTCTCTGTCTTACATACGGAATAGCTACATTGTTGAATATCATTTATCTTTTTTCGCTTAAAAAAGTCTCTTTCAAGATACAGCCTGCTTTCGTGTCAAAGTGGTTGCGTAAAGACTTCATCTTCTATACCTTATTCTTAATCGCGACTTCCTTGGCGGGAAACCTTATTCCTGTGTTGAATACATTCTTCGTTTCAGGAAAACTCGGTCTTGCCGTTGCAGGTATCAACACAATAGCGGTTTATATCGCGAGCATAGTGGAGATTCCTTATCGTTCGCTCGCCGCTATATCCAGACCGCACATCTCGCAAGGTATGAAAGATAATAATATGCAGGAAGTCAATAATATGACTAAGAATGTTTCCTTGCATCAGTTTATGGCTTCAATGTTTATCTTCTTCATTATATGGATAAACATTGACCTTGTCTATGCTTTGATACCAAACGGAAATGTCTATGACGAGGCCAAGTTCGTCGTTTTGATTCTCTCTGCTGTTAAAATTATTAACACTTCTCTTAATGTTGGGGCGACAGTTCTGAGTTATTCGAAATATTATTATTACTCGCTTTTATTCACGGTGATTCTGACTGTCACGGCGATTTATATGAATATTAAACTGATACCTATTTGGGGAATGGAAGGGGCTGCTCTTGCATCCTTGGTTTCATATATAGTTTATTACATTTTCCTTTTAACATTTGTCAACTGGAAAATTAAGGTCTCGCCTCTTTCAATGAAAGAGCTCTATACAGTGATAATAATACTTTCTTTGTTTGCAATAGATTGGTTGTTACAGACATATATGTCAAAACATCTGATTTCGATGTTTGATATCGAATTGATAGGAAAAATTTTGGATTCTGTTGTAAGAACATCGCTTCTTTCAATAATTGGAATCGTAATTATATATAAATCAAAGATTTCAAAACAAGTAAATGACATTATTGATAAGTTTTTATCAATATTAAAATTAATATAGAAACAATATGAAAGTTATAATAGTAGGACCAGCGCATCCTTACAGAGGCGGTATTGCGGCTTTCACCGACAGATTGGCGACGGAATTCGTTGCTGAAGACGTTGATGTTGAGCTATATACATTTACCTTGCAATATCCTGCCTTTCTCTTTCCCGGGAAAACTCAATATTCTGACGGACCAGCTCCGGAAAATATTAAGATATTCCGTAAGATTAACTCAGTCAATCCTTTGACATGGATTAAGACTGCAAAAGAAATTCGTAATAAGAAACCGGATATTGTTTTGTTCGCATACTGGATGTCGTTCTTCGCTCCATGTTACTCAAGAATGGCAAAGATAATATCCAAGAATAAGACAACACGTTGCATCGGTTTGGTTCACAATATGTTGCCACATGAGAAATCGATTCTCGATATATTGTTCTCACCTCGTTTCGTGAAATCGATGGACGCATTTGTAGCTCTTTCAAAATCTGTTTTGGAAGACGTTTCAAAACTCGACAAGAAATCAAAACCTAAACAGTTTTCACCACATCCATTGTACGACCATTATGGTGACAGAGAAGATAGAACATTGGCGCTGAGCAGTTTATATTTGGATGACAGATATAACTATCTTCTTTTCTTCGGCTTGATACGTGAATATAAAGGACTCGATTTGTTGCTCAAAGCGATGGGGGATGAGCGTATCGACAATTATCCAGTTAAGCTTATAGTGGCTGGTGAGTTTTATGAGAAGAAAGAGCCTTATCTTCAACTGATTGACGATTACAAAATTAACGACAAGGTTATCATTTGCGACAAATATATCCCTGATGAGGAAGTGAAAAATTTCTTCAATCTCGCAGATATGGTCGTGCAGCCATATAGATCGGCTACGCAGAGCGGTGTAACTCAGGTTGCATATCATTTTGAGAAACCTATGCTTGTTACCGATGTCGGTGGCTTGCGTGAAATAGTTCCTAATGGAAAAGTAGGTTATGTCGTTGAGCCGCAGCCTGCTAAAATCGCTGACGCAATATGTGACTTCTATGATAACAACAGAAAAGAGACATTCGAAGAGAATATTATAGAAGAAAAGAAAAAATATGAATGGTCGAAAATGACAGCAACGATAATGAAGTTGTACAACGACACCTTAAATAAATAATGATGATGAAGAAACTGATATCGCTTTTGACAAAAATATTTCCACGACAAGTCCTGATAAAATTCAGTTATTTGTTCAGCATTTTGATAAGACCGTTTTATTGGGGAAACAAAGTGGAATGTCCGGTTTGCGGCAAGCATTTCCGTAAGTTCTTGCCTTACGGCTATGGTGAAGCGATGGATAACAGATTGTGCCCTAGTTGTTTGTCATTAGAACGACATCGTCTTCTTTGGTTGTATCTTAAAGAGAAGACCGGTTTCTTTACTGATAGTTTGAAAGTGTTGCACTTTGCTCCTGAGCAGCCTTTCTTAAAGAAATTCAAGAGTCTGAAAAATCTTGACTATACAACTGCCGACCTTGATTCTCCAATAGCCGACTTGCATCTCGATGTCACTAAAATAGATTTGCCTGATAACACTTACGATGTGGTTATATGTAATCATGTCTTGGAACATGTTGACAATGTTGATAATGCCTTTTCGGAAATAAAGAGAATCTTAAAACCAGGCGGCTGGGCAATCTTGATGGTGCCTATAAATCCTAATGTCGATACTTTTGAAGATCCGACAATAACTGACCCAAAAGAAAGACAACGACTTTTTGGCCAATACGACCATGTGCGTCAATTCGGACGTGATTATGCTGAAGTATTGGAGAAAGCTGGATTCCAAGTCGATGCCGACAGATTATATTTTGAAATATCAGAAAATCAGCGCGACAGAATGCGACTTGCTCGTCCAGGAGAAGAACTTGTTTATAGAACTTTAAAACTCTAGAACCTTAGAACTTTAGAAAAATATCATAATATCATCAGATTCTAAAATTCTAAAATTCTAGAATTCTATTAATAAAATTCCGGGTGCATCTCTTTGAATTTCTGTTCGAAGTCCCAGAAGCGTCTGATGCTTTTCTTACTCCAGTCCAATCTCAATTCGTCTTTTTCCTCTTCGGTGAGATGCCAGTCGATGTTGCTGTTATGCAGACGTTGTGTCAATGTGTACATCATCAATGCAGCAGATACGCTGATGTTGTAACTTTCTGTAAAACCGAACATTGGAATCTTTACATACATATCAGCATTTTCTAAAGCATATTGACTTAAACCGGTTTTCTCTGTTCCGAAAACGATTGCTACAGGTTCGTCTAATGGCAACTCTTCAGGGGTGAAGTCGTTTTGGTGAGGACATGTCGCCACGATTTTATATCCTTTTTTATGAAGATTGTCAAATGCTTCTGGCGTGTTAAAATCTTGCTCGTTATATTTCTTCAAGTCGAGCCATTTGATACTGCCAACCACGATATCTGGATTTACGTTATAAACCCAACGGTTCTCAATGACGTGAATGTCCTGAATTCCATTGATGTCGCAGCTTCTCAAAACTGCACTCGCATTGTGTGATTGATAAATATCTTCCAAGACCACTGTGACGTGACGTGTTCTGTAATTTAAGACTTCGTCGAAACGTTTCTGTCTTTCTTCTGTTGTGTATTGTTTTAAGAAATTATATAATTCTCTATCTTTTGGTGACATATCTGTTTTTTAATTTGTGAAAAAAATTATTGGCAAAGATAAGAAAAAACTTGTAGCCTTTTATTCATACATCTCATTCCACCATGAGTCGTCGCCTTTGAGGTGTTTGTCCCACCAGGCCATGATGGTTTTGTGCCATTTGATGCGTTTCTTGTAATCGACGATATGATGGTCTTGTCCTTCAATCTGAACCAATTCACATTCTTTTCCGAGAAGTTTCAATGCTGTGTATAGCTGGATGCTTTCTCCTACGGGAACATTAGTGTCAGCGCTTCCATGTAAAAGTAGGAGAGGTGTGTTGACTTTGTCGGCGTTGAACAATGCGCTCTGTCCGACATACATCTTCTGGTTGTCCCAAGGGAATGTTCCTGCTGCTGCTACGGTGTTGTAACCCCAGCCCCAATAGCCTTCGCCCCAGTATGATGAGATGGAGCTGATACCAGCATGTGAGATTGCCGCTGCGAAAATGTCGGTGCGTGTTGTCAATAACTCAGTCATGAAACCACCGTATGATGCACCCATACAGCCGACGTGCTCGCCGTCAACGAAGTCGTGTTTCTTGATGAAGTTCTTTGTGGCATCGATAATCTCGTCAGCGACGGTGATGCCCCAGTTGTTGACGTGACGTGCAGCAAACTCCTGGCCGTAACCAGTAGAACCAGATGGTATTATGATATAGACGACATATCCGTTTGCGGCAAAGTAATTCTTAGGATAAAGACCTCTGAGTTGTCTGCCGGTAGGACTTGTTCCTCCGTAATAATAAACAATCATAGGATATTTCTTGCTGCTGTCGAAGTCGGCAGGGAGATAATAGAAACCGTCAATGATATTGCCTGCTTTAGTCTTGAAAGTGTAGTCGTGATATTCTCCGAATTGTAAGTCTTTGAACAATTCTTCTTCTGGGTTGCTGCTTGAAACGATTTCGTTGTTTTCTACATTGACTACTAAACCTCTCTCTGGCGATTGTATGCCGCTGCCGTAATAAGCGATGAGCGGACTGTTCTGTGACTTGCTAATGCTGAAGACGTTGTCAAGCTCTGTCTCTATTTCTTCAAATTCACCTTTATTAATATCATAAACATAGATGTTGTTGAATGATTTCTCTTCAACCTTTAAATATATTTTGTTGTCGTGATTGCACCAAACGACTTGCTCGATGTTAGGGTCGAAGTCTTTGCTGATGCAGTTTGCTTTTTTTGTTTCAATATTGAAGATATAAGCTTCTGTGTCGTAGTCGTTGGCAATCATTTTCTTAGGGAGGTTTCTTCCAGCACCGTCGAACAATGCTGCTGAGCCTGTGACCAACAATTGTTTTCCGTCAGGTGAATATGTAGCTGAACCACCGAAATAGTCTGTCCATAAAGTATCAATGCTGAAATCTGTAAGATTGATTTCCATTGTTATTTGTTTTGAATAAGGACGTGTTGTGTAATCTCTAACTGATTGACTTACGATGATTCTGCTGCAGTCGTTGTTGATGTCGTGCAATGAAGTGCTTAATTCTCCGGCTGTGAGTTGTGAGTGTAAACCAGTGTTGATGTCGTAATGATAAAGGTCGGTCTGGTTGCGCCACCAAGGCCAGCGGTCTTCCATTCCGTCGAGGCGGTGTACACCGTCTGGACTTTTCTCACCTTTTATATTAATGCCATATATGATGAAGTTGCCGTCGTTGGAGATGGCGTATGAATTCATGTCTTTTGGTGCTTCCATCAAGAGTGTTACTTTGCCGTTTTCAAGGTTCTGCATATAAACCTGTGACTTGCCGTTGTCATTCTTTCTGAAATATACAGCAGCTTCGCTTGGATGGAAATAAACGCCACCTATATTATTATATCTGGTGTTGATGATAGTGCTGTTGTCTCTCAAATCTATGATTTCAGACCATGAAAAAGATTTTCCTTCAGGAGCTAATGTCTCTCTGTAAGAATATTTGACGTAGTTGCCGCAAGGTGATATTGAAGTTCCAGCGAGACGGATTCCGTTCATGACAGTGTATAAGTCCATGTTTTTTGTCGGGTCGGTGTTCCAAATCAGGCTTTCAGAATTTTCTCCTGTGAATTCAAACTTGAAGTTCCAATCGCATTCGCTGTTGTTTTTGTTTAATGACTTGACAATGATGTCGTGTTTGCCTATTTCAAGTTTAAGGCTTTTTTCTTTTGTGTTGTTTTCTTTGCAGAATTCTTTGTTGGAAATGATTTTTTCTCCGTCGAGATATAAGTCGAATGCTGAAGTAGAAGTAGCTTTGAATTTAACTTCTTGGTATTCTATATTCTCCAAATAACCTGCTAGTATAGTATATGAATACTGTTCCTTTTCGCTTTTGTTATATATTATATTAAGGTGTCCATCTTCGTTAACCGTGCTCTCGAACCATGTGGGAGAATTAGGAGTATCGTATAATTTTCTCTCGTAAGCTGCTCTTTGGGCGTCCGGCATTCGTATTAATTCCAGAAAATCTGTCGCATTGAATTTCTTGCCGGCGACATTTGTGCCATTGTTGAGCATTGGAATATTGAGATTTTGTGTCTCAATAAGCAAATAATTCTTTGCATGATTATAAGAAGTCTCTTCAGTATCTTGTGCATTTATTATTGAAAAAGAAGAGATTAAGAGCATTAATGCTAATGTTAACAATGATTTTTTCATATAAATTTGTTTTAAAAAATAATTAAGCAAATATATTTAATTTTTTTGTTGATTTTTCAGATAAAAAAGCTAAATTTGCAGTTCGAAAAAATGTATTAGATATGGCAAAACAAATTGTAAAGAATGAAGGTGATGAACGCCTCGAATCTATTGAAACAACTTTAACAAACACAGAACTTTTTATTGAAAAGAATCAAAAGACTATCACAATTGTACTCGTTGCATTGATAGTTGCAGTTCTCGCTGTTTTTGGCGTTAAGAAGTATTATCTCGAACCACGTGAAAAGAATGCTCAAGAAGCTATCTACCATGCTGAGCAGTATTTCGAAAATGATAATTTCACCACAGCTCTCAATGGTGATGGTAATTATCTCGGTTTTATTGACGTTATCAACGAATTCGGTGGTACAAAAACAGCTAACTTGGCAAAATATTACGCAGGTATTTGCTACCTCAACACTGGCGATTTCAACAACGCTATCAATTATCTCAAAGAATTCAAAGGTAAAGATGTTATGGTTTCATCATTGGCAGCAGGCGCAATGGGCGATGCTTATATGGAACTCGACAAAGTAGCTGAAGCAGCAGCAGCATACGAAAAAGCAGCAGCTAACGAAAACACATTCACATCTCCTTTCTATTTACTCAGAGCTGGTATGGCTTACGAAATGGCAGGTAACTACCAAAAAGCTATCGATACATACAAACGTATCAAAGCTGAATATCCAAACAGCAACGAAGCTTTCAGCATCGAAAAATATATCGCTAGAGCTCAAGCAGAAATGAAATAAGTTTATGTTAAAATAAATATGCACCCGATTCCAAAAGAGTCGGGTGCTTTTTTTTAGATTGAAATGAAACAAGAAGAAAACATTGAAGTTAGACCTAAATTGTTCACAGGTAATTATCTTAAAGTTTGGATTGCCAACTTTATGATGTATTTCTCTTTCTATTTCGTGACGCCTCTGTTGCCTCTTTATCTCAGAGATGTCTTCGATGCCGACAAAGCTATGATTGGTCTCGTGTTGAGCGGATACAGCGTGGCAGCACTCGCTATACGTTTCTTCAGCGGTTATATAGTCGATAGATTCTCTAGAAAGAAAGTGCTTCTCATAGGTTACGCCTCTTTCGCTCTTTTCTTCTTGGGGTATTATCTCACCGGCTCCATAATTCTCTTCGCCGTTATTAGAACATTACACGGTGCGCCTTTCGGACTGACTTCGGTGTCGAGCAATACAGTCGCTATCGATGTGCTGCCATCTCAAAGAAGAGGCGAAGGCATCGGCTATTGGGGACTTAGCAACAACTTTGCAATGGCAGTAGGTCCGTCACTTAGCCTTATGCTATATCATCATTTCAATAGTTATAATCTTTTGTTTACCGTATCTTTAGTCGTTGCATTGCTCGGACTCCTTATAAACACCTTCGTCGATTGTAAATATCGTCCTCCTATTATGGATAAGAGGAAGATGTCGCTGGACAGATTTCTTTTGCTGGAAGGATGGAGCCAAGGCATTTGTATTGCATTTATCGCAATGTCGTATGGAATCCTTTCAACATATATAGCAATTTATAGTCAGGATGTGCTGAATATCACCACTGGAACTGGAACCTTCTTCATGCTTTTCGCTTTTGGATTGATATTGTCGCGTTTTGTCGGAGTGCAAGCCTTGAGCAAAGGTTTTGAAGTTAGAAACGCTACTTACGGAGTGATTGTCGTCGCTATCGGTTACTTGATGTTTGCCTTGTGGCAGAACCTATACGGATATTATATCTCAGCAGTTGTTATTGGATTCGGTCAGGCAAGCATGTATCCTGCAGTGCAGACAATGTTTTTAAAGATGACTACCAACGACAAGAGAGGAACGGCAAACGCTACAATATTGACAAGCTGGGACTTGGGCGTCGGACTTGGAATCATCTTTGGAGGTTATGTGGCAGAACATCTCGGAGGCTACAACTCAGCCTTCTTGGTGTCAGCAATAGTTAGTGTCCTTTCTTTGATATTTTTCCTTTCTTATGCAAAGAATGCGTATCTGAAAAGGATTGAGAGGAAATAGAGGTGTTTTTGTGTTCTTTAAATTTTCTGAATTTCTGAGATTCTGAATTTCTTGGTTTCTGACTTGTCCTGAAATAAATTTACACAAAAAGTAAAGTTATGATAGGACAACAATTTATTAAAAGTGGTTACAAGTACACACGAGAAGAAAAATTAACGATAATCAACGATTATCTGATGAGTAATTTGTCAAAAAAT
>JAZUCH010000124.1:0-5627 GCA_045639025.1 Bacteroidales bacterium | reverse complement strand
CAAAGGGGCATGCGTTTTCTTATCATTGCGGATGCAAATGCAAGCATTTTTCGCCTAAGAAAAAAAATATAAGCCAATTCGACGGAGGAGAATATGTACAATAAAAACGGTTGCTTTTATTTTCTTAAACTAAACTTGTGGCATAGAATAAGCGATTAAAAGCAACCATTATTTAACGTGAGTTCGATATTTTCAATTCTCAATTACAATTTCACCCATTTCCCTTCCTCAACTTCTTTAATTCCTAATTCCTCATTCCTAATTCCTAATTTCCAAACGTATGTTCCGCTTGGCCAGTTGGAAACATCCACACTCGTTACATCATCTGTAATCTCCTGCTGATGAACCATTCTTCCTTGCATGTCATAGACATGCAAAGTGCAGTCTCGCAATGAGGTCCTGACATTCATCACATCACCGCCCGGATTAGGATAAGCTACAGCGACTTTCAAATTATTAGCGTGAGCTTCTTCGATGGTGAGTGCGGAGGCTGGGAATTTGGAAACCGCAGACCATCTCTTATAAATATTAAAATTATCACCTACAAAATACGAATGTGTTACCAACAACAAACCGTCATCGTTAGTCGCATGTATGCTTACGACTTCTGTATGTATATCTTCTCCGTCATCATAGAAAAGTGTCGATATGGTATCGAAATCAGAATCAAGTCTTTCTATCATCACCCATGAATCGCCCCTTCTCATAGAACCATAGTTTAGCGTATATGCAAATAATATATCACCTTTACTTGTCATATCAAGTCCGCGCATGGATGGCATGTCGAGGTCATTTGTCTCTCTCTCAAAATAACGCAGAACAGGTAGTACTTCGGTAGAATTATTAAGATCGTCATCAAACTCATATAATCTCACATTCTCATCAAACCATGATAAAGTTAAAGAACGAGAACCTGTTGAGACGTATGTCGTATTATGATTGCTACGCATGACGCAATGATCTCTGAAACTGGCAAGCGGGCTATTGGGACTATGTCCAGGCATACGGACCTCTCTTGTATCGATGAGATTAAAGTCATTATCATAATATTCCACTCTACTATGACAATCTGGTCTTAAAGTTCCTCTATAATAAACAATATAACCATTTTCGCTTTTTACCATCTGCTGGCGGTAGCAATTACCGGCGTTTTCATTTACTAAAGTCTTATACCCTTTATTTAATAGTAAATTTCCATCAAAATCCATTTTGAAGAAAAAAACTGAATCATTTCCTTTTGGTTTCTCAGAATAACTAACTTCCTTGGTATAAGAACCAATTATGATTCCATTGTCCTCAAAAGCAGAATATATATAAATTTTTCCACAAAGATGATTTGTATAATGTAGCCAGTATTCATTCTCGATATCCTCATATGTGTCTATTGGGAAGGTATGTTCATGACTTTCCACTACATTAAGTGCAGAGTCTAACTTGTATAAACCTATAATGGATTCTGTGGGAGGATTGTCACTGTTCTTAAAATAATTATCGGAATTTGTATCATGATCGGGACTGTATGTCGTTAGGAAATACACCTTTTCATCCTTTTCAAACAAATACAGACGTGACATCTCTTGATACCATGGTCTGAAATATTCATTTCTACATATTTCTTTCCCGTCAGAAGAAATAAGGGATAATCCTGGATGATATGATGCAATTTCTCCTACATGATTTCTATGGTTAAAGTAGCCACACGCTATGATGTTTCCATTCGATAATTCAAACGTTTCATAATAATGAAAACTAATAGAGTCCTCACCCCACTTAGTAGGCTCAACTATTCTCCATTCTTGGGAAAAAACTTTATCAATTCCGCAAAATAGCAGAATCAACGTCAAAAAGATTAGGATAACTTTTTTCATATTTTTTAAATTTTATAAATTAGACAACAGTCAACGGACAACGGTCAACAGACTTTGTCCACTTTTTAGTTTAAAGTTTAAGGTAGTTGTAAAGTTGAAAGTTTTAAGTTTTAAAGTTTATCTCGTAGAGACGTCATATCATGGCGTCTTTAAAAACAAATCCTGCCAACCTTAAACCTTAAGCATTAAACCTTAAACTGAAGATTTAATTGCAAAATTATCCTAATAAAATATGTGTGTCAAGTATTTGAGAATAATATAAAAATCGCTAAGATTTTAATAATCTATGTCTTACTTAAATTTTGTCGATAAAAAATAGTTGAGTTTCTTATCGCTTATGCCTAATATTTCACAGATCTTGTTTCTTCTTACCCTGATTGAGTTGTACGCCACGCCGAACAATGATGAAATCTGCTTGTCGCTAAGTTCAATCGTTACGAGACATAGATAATATAAATCTTCTTTTTTCAGTCTCGGATAACACTCCGACAATTCAACGAAGACATTGTTCAGATGTTTGTTCGCAGTGTCAAGCAACATGACGAGATCATCTTGAGTCAACTTATGACTTTCCATAGACAGAACCTTTGTGCATATCTCCGACCTGCAATATGCCTCCACATCGTATGGAGAATCTTCTTTCCCTATCTTGGCATTGACATCTGCCATCTCTCTTTCCATTTTCTTCACATGGTCAGTCAGTTTCTGAATCTCGGCGTTTTTCTTTTTTATCTTTCCTTCTATTATCGAGTTCTTGAACTTGACATCCGTTATGAAGTCGTCTTTTTCCTTGAGATGTTCTTCCATCACGTTGATTGCCGATTCCTTATCATCGATTATGCTCATCAGATTTTTGTTCTTCTTCTTGTTTTTATGCGTAAAGAAAATGACAAGAGACGTTATTAATATGATTATAGGTGCTGTTACAAACAATACAATCTTGATGATTCTGGTTTTTCTTATCTCGTGCATACGGTTCAGATGCTCGTTGTATAAATCCATGATGTTGGCACGTTCCATTTCACCGTCAACTCTGTCGAACGCCAATTTCGACAAGATGCTTTCGTAGTATGCTTTTTTCTCCTGATCGCCAATAGAGTCGTATAATATCGTCAATGAATTAATTGCATCTAATCGAACCCAGAAATCGGAACTTTCCGTACTTTTTTCTAAATGATAAAGCGCAGAGTCATATTCCTTTCTGTCGATGAATATACCTCCCAAAAACGCATGATATGCTTCCCTTACGTTGTCGTGTTCTATTTCGTCTAAGTTGTTTCTTAAGATTGCGAAAGCGCTGTCTTTATAATCTTCGATGTAATATAACATATAGGCTATAGCTTTATCGACATCATATTTGTGAAAACGATTGGTCGGATCCAATTCGAGACATCTGTTCAGATAATACTTCGCGGTATCAATAGCAGTTCCCATATAAGCCAAGCCAACGAACTTATTGGTATGAGCCAAGACGCTGTCGTTTTCGAATTTCTCGAAATAATATAAGGCTTTCTTCTGGAACATCAGACCTAAATTACGATAATTCTCGTTGATAAAAATATCAGCAATGCAATAATGCGCATGAGCCAAAGGTTTGTAGAAACTCTTATCTAACTCACGCTTCTTTACATCTCTCTCAATAAATTCAATTACCATGAAGCATTTCTCACAAGCATCAACGATATGACCTGAATTCCACGAGTTCTGAGCCTGCATATATAAGTCTTTGGCATATTGTGATTTCGACAATTGAGCAATCGTATCTTCCATGCACGAAGTCTGTTGTCCACTGACTACTGATAGCTGACAGCTGATAGCTAAAAACAATATTAAAATCCAGATTTTTCTCATAGATGCAAAGATACATATTTACTATGAACGATGAACTATGAACGATGAACTTTTTTGAAACTGAAAAATTGAGAATATGGAACGGGGAACGGGGACGAGGGACGAAAGAGACACTTCAATGTTCGTTTATTTTTTATGGAAACATTGAAACGTCTCTACCTTGAGGTCGCAGCAAGCCACGTCCCTACCTTAATTCTCAGATCCTACTTCACCCATTTCCCTTCCTCAACTTCTTTAATTCCTAATTCCTCATTCCTAATTCCTAATTTCCAAACGTATGTTCCGCTTGGCCAGTTGGAAGCATCCACACTCGTTACATCATCCGTAATCTTCTGCTGATGAACCATTCTTCCTTGCATGTCATAGACCTGCAAAGTGCAGTTGCGCAATGAGGTCCTGACATTCATCACATCACCGCCCGGATTAGGATAAGCTACAGCGACTTTCAAATTATTAGCGTGAGCTTCTTCGATGCTGACAAATGCGGAGGCTGGGAATTTAGCAATGTGGTGTAGTCCACTTGCCAAAATACTTCCGTCATCCATCAGACTTATCGACTCGATTGACTTATCTAGAAAAATAGTGGAAATAGTATCCATATCTGTATTAAGCCATTCTATCATGCTATACGGCGGATCGATTGATGTATCATACATATTATAATTACATGCAAAATATATTGAGGTGTTGTCATTGGCCATTTCAACACCCTTATAACACAATGCCATCTCGTATGTTTCTGGATAACCTCTGATAATATAATTGTCAGTTGATATAAAATCTGAAGCGTTCTCGATATTATCATTCAATTTATATAACCTGACATCATTATAAAAATCATTAAGCGGATTTTCAATACAACTTGCGGTGACAGTCAGATAAGTTGTAGTGTCATTTAGCTTGATTACCGAAATGTTTTTTAGAGGGTCAGCCTCTATTTGTGGAATATAATAACCAGGTTGTATAATATACTTTGTAGTTACATGATTTAATTCCTTGTCATAATATAAGACCTTACCATGTTTGCTGTTATCACCCATAGCATAAAGGATATAATGAGAATCAGTTGCCACTATTTGATTCTCGGTATAATGTGCTCTGGGTGATCCAATGCCATGAGTACCCTTCGCATATCCTTTTTTATTCAATATTTCACCGTCAAAATTCATCCTGAAAATAAATAGAGAATCATCGCCTCGAGGATTATCATAATCGGCACTGACCGTCTTGATATATCCGCCTATTATGTCACCTTTATCCTCAAAAAGTGAAAATATAATAAATTGACCAGAAAATTCATTAGGGGAATCTTGCCATTGCCACCATTCACTATCCTCAAATGTGTCTATAGGAAATCTGTACTCACAGCTGTCAATTATATTAAGTTCCTGATCCAACTTACAAAACGATAGAATTGCATCCGATGGTGGATTGTCGTAGTTCAGGAAATAATCGGGACTGTCATAATTGTGTTCCGGACTGTACGTAAAAAGAGCGAACAGGTTTCCATCTTTTTCAAAAAGATATGGCTCGCCTGTAATTGATGTATAACCACCTTCCCGATGAAAGACCCGTCTTGCCAACTCATTGCCATCAGATGATAAAATCACGATTGCTGGATCCGCTGAGTAAAAAAATGAAGAATTTCCTCTTCTATAATGATTAAAAGACGCTATTGCAATATTTCCATCTGACAATTCTAAAGGGTTAATAAGCTTCAACATCTCGTTATCGTAAGGAGCATATTCTAATGAATATTCCCATTCCTGAGAAAAGAGCATGTTAACTCTGCCAAAAAGCAGAGTCAATAACATAATTATCAGAAGGATATTCTTATTCATGACTGCAATTTTAATGTAATTTTTCATATTCTATTTTTATTTAGTTAATGATTTTCTTTTTGAGCTA
>JAZUCH010000123.1:0-10263 GCA_045639025.1 Bacteroidales bacterium | reverse complement strand
CTATATCGTCTGATTTTATTATGTTAAAACCTAAAGATTGTGAATCATTATTTTCCATATATAAATTTTGGTGTTCTCAAGAGACAAAAGTATAAAGAAAAATCTTCGCTTTTACAATTTTAACTATTTTTAACTTTTATGTGGTTATTTGGCAAGTTAACGGAAAATGAGGACAAACCGGTAGAGACGTATCAATGTTTCCTGCATATAAACACACATTACTGCGTCTCAAAAACGATGAAATTCTTGAGAGACGCAGCAATTACATATTGCTTATTTTTTATGGTGTAATTGATACGTCTCTACATTCATTCCTAACTCCTAACTAAAAAAGCTATTTCTCCGAGGCGGCAGGAGTTACTGCCAAGAACAAAGATTCGATTAAAAACAAAAGTCTGTTGTCCGTTGACAGACGAAGGCTCATGGCTCATAGCTCAAAGCTCACGGCTATAAGAAAAGTTCAACAGCCAATGGCCTTAGTTCAATGGCTAAGTTCTCTCCTATTTCCTAATTGAATTAGTGGAGTTGGTACGAGGAGGGTACGAAGAAGGTATGAAGAGAAAAGGGATACGAAATATATAATTTAGGATTATTGATATTTTATTTCTTGTTTTGTATATAAATATCCTTAATTTTAAAATAAAATTCAATCTTATAAGCATTTAATTTGAAAAAATGTTATATTTGCATTTCAAATATTGAATTTTATGATAGAAGAGATAACTTTAAAAAACATTTATTCTTTCAAGGATGAGGTAACGTTTAGTTTTGAAGCTACGGCAGATACAGCTTTTGACTCTACGCATGTGGTTATTATGCCTAATGGAACTCGTCTGCTCAGATTAGGTGTTATATATGGTTCAAATGCAAGTGGCAAGAGTAATTTTTTGTACGCAATAGATGATTTGCGTCTTTTTTTAATTTCTGACCCTCAAAATATGGATGTGCATACTGGTTTTGAACCTTTTATGCTCGATAAAGAAACACCGAACCTACCGTCTGAATATAGTGTTAGGTTTTGGATTGATGGCGTCAGATATTGGTATCAATTACATGTAACAGGCAAGAAAGTTATTTATGAAAAGTTATCGTTTTATAAAACTACTCAACCTATTAAAATTTTTGAAAGGACTTTTGATGGCGGACAATCCGTATTGACTTTTAACAATAAGGTGCAGAAAATAGGACAGGAAGAACATAAAATATTGAACTTAAATTGCTTGCCTAATATGTCGTTTTTTGCGACACGTGGACGTGTTAATATGAAGATGGAGCATGTTGATAAAGTTCGTGATTGGATTCATAATAAGTTTATGCCGTTGGTTGATATTGGCGCAAATATGAATAAATATGGATATAACAAAATAAAGAAAGATAATAAATTCGTGGATTATCTTGTTGACTTCATGCACCTGGCTGATTTTAATATTAGCGGACTTGAAAATAATTATTCTAAAGAGCAAGAAACTGCAAATAATCCTGCAATTGTATTTGAACATACTGTAGAGAATGATAGAGGCTCTGAAAGATATAATATGAGTTTTGGGCAACAAAGTGAAGGTACAAAACGAATGATTGGTATTGAAGCTGCTATATATGAAGCGGTGGAATTTGAATCTTTTTTGACTATTGATGAAATTGAGTCATCATTGCATCCTGATTTGTTGGAATATGTTTTGCAAAAATTTTTGATGAATCATGGTAACAGTCAACTGCTTGTAACAACGCATTATCCAGGATTGTTGGATACAATTAATGACCTTTTGCGTAAGGATAATATTTGGTTTGTTGAAAAGGGAAAGAATGGTTCTACAGATTTGTATTCTCTTGTGGAGTTTAATGGATTGAATAAGATAACTCGTTTTGAACGGGCTTATCGTAACGGACAATTTGGAGCATTACCTAATATAAAAGATTGATATATGGCGAGAAAGATAAATACGAGGGAGACGAGGCGACCGAAGAAACGTGTGGTTGGAGCAGGGATTACGGAATTTTGGTATTTAAAACATCTTAAGCCACTGCTTGAATTGGATTTTGAATTGAAACCAAGATTTTTTGGTGATGAATCTGTTGCGAATATTAATAGTCTCATAGAGGAATCTCTTGGCGATGGTGCGCCGGTAATATGTTTTTACGATGAAGATGTGAAGCAGTGGAATCATGTTGAAGCGCAGCGTATAAAATGTTTGCATGATAAATATGATAAGAATGAAAATGTGATGTTGGCATGTAGTATGCCTTCCATAGAATATTGGTTCTTATTACATTATGAAAATACAAATAAGTATCTAAGAACATCAGGTGATGCCATTAAAGCTTTAAAAAAGTACATTCCTCAATTTGATAAGAAAATACATTTCTTAGAGCAAGCGAAATGGGTTGAAGATCTTATAAAAGAAAACAAGATGAATAAGGCAATGCAGCGAGCAGAGAAATTTGGCAGAAATGGCAGTTCATATACGGATGTTTGGAAAGCGATAAAAAAAATAAATGATAACAAATAAAAATGGAAGATATTGTAAAATCATTTAATGTAACCTATAATAGTGAAGATGCATATGAGATGGTTGCTCAAATTGGTGATATTGCACTTGATGCAATAATTGATGGTGGTGTGTTAGACGGAGTTCCTGTATTAGGGACGTTAAAAGGTATTTATAAGACTACGCAAAACATTCAAACACGACGCCTAATTAAAAAAAGTTCATAAATTTATATTTGCTACAAAAGATACCACATTATATGAACGTATGAAGTTTATGGCGGAATACACTGAGAAAAATAAAGAAAATGGGTGTGAAGCATTATTGGCAGTTATAGATAAATTGGACAATATAAATAAAGTTGACATATTGGCAAATTTGATGAAAGCTAAAATAAATGACCTTATAAATATTGAGTATTTTATAAGATTATGTGTAGTTATTGATCGTATTCCGTTTTCTGATTTGAATGAGTTGTCTAAGTATACAAAAGATTATTACGAATATGGTTCGACAGATGTGTTATTGAGTGCTGGAGTTTTGTCTAATACTGTTATAGATGCAGAGGACGGTAATAAATATAGACTTAATATGCTGGGTGTATTGTTATTAAAACATGGGATGTTGCAAGATGTTTCTGTTGATATAAAGAATTATACATATTTAGCAGATATGGAGTGGAAACAATTTTGAGAATTATTGTCTGAAAGCAAGATGCGGTTCTCAAAGATTGGGCGCAAGATTTACTACCGACGACAGGACATACAGAATATGCTTGCGGATAATTACACGATGTTTGAGATTCATAATGAGTATGGGAAGAAGATAGAGAAAAAGACGGCGTAGGGTCTTGCTTTGAAGGTGGTCTCTACGGATTTCGAGTATCTCGCAGAAGAATTATGGTATGATTGACTTTTGGCTGTTGACTATTAGCTTTTGAACTTTTAGCTTTAGTTCAATAGCCAATGTTCTTAGTTCAATGGTTAAATTCTCTCCTATTTTACACAATGGATTTCGTTTTTGAATTTATTCCCTTTCTCTTTTTTTCCGCAAAAAAGAGAAACAGAAAAAGCTCGCCGCTGCGGATAAATACGCTAAAATTATGATTCTTTCGCTAAACAAAAAGAACTCGCTGCGCTCAGACAGCTTTTTGTTCTTAACGCTTCAGTCTCATAATTTCTTAACGCTATTTCTCCGAGGCGGCAGGAGTTACTGCCAAGAACAAAGATTTGATTAAAAACAAAAGTCTTCTTACTTGTGGTCTTGTAGTCTTGTGGTCTTGTTGACTTAAAAAATGTTCAACAGCCAAAAGCCTTAGCTCAATGGCTAAACTCTCTCCTATTTCCTAATTGAATTAGTGGAGTTGGTACGAGGAGGGTACGGAGGAGGTATGGAGAAAAAAGGAGTGTTTTTAAATGATTTTTTGGACAAATTTTATATGATTTATGGATGATAGTTGTAGAAAATAATGTTAATTTTGTAGGAACCTAACTATTAGGTTATGAATTTAAAAAAACAACAAAATATATTTGAACTTATGTATTATACAACGATACCAAAAATGGATGTGGTAATAGAATATTAAAAAAAATCAATTTTTATCACAGACAACAAATGAGCTACAAGTAGAAAAAATTATATGTAGATCTAATTCATTGGAACATAATGCTAAATCTGTTGAGCACAAAATTCCTAAAGAGTTAATATACAATGTACTATCATAGACAAGCAAACAAAATTGATATTAATATAGAAATTATAAATTATGGATGATAATATTATTTTTACAAAAAATAAAGAGTATAAATTGATTAATTATTTAGGTCAAGGTGCCACTGGCAAAACTGTCCTTTTATATGATGGAAGTATTGGTGAACATTTTGTTTGTAAAAAATACGAACCTTGTGTTTTGAAATATAAGGATGAATGGTATAAGCGTTTTGTAGAAGAAATAAAAACGCTATATAAAATGAATCATCCAAAAATTGTTAGAGTTTTTAACTATTATCTTTATAACGATGTTAAAACAGGATATATAATAATGGAATATATAGATGGAATGACAATTGACAATTATATTCTATCCCATCCTGATCAATTTGATAATTTGTTTTTACAAGCAATAGATGGATTTTGCTATTTAGAATCACAAGGTATATTGCATCGAGATATTCGTGGTACAAATATTATGGTTACAAATGATGGTGATTTGAAAATTATTGATTTTGGTTTTAGCAAAGAGAAGTGTGATTACGATACTGATAATAGTGTACCGTTAAATTGGATAGCTACTGTCCCATCAGAAATGACTGGTAAAACACAAATATATAATGAGAAGACAGAAGTATATTTTGTAGGAAGATTATTTAAAAATCTTTTAATAGAATCTAATGCTCAAACAAATTATATTGATGTCATAGAAAAGATGTGTAAACATAAAGAATATGAACGTTATCAATCTTTTAATAATATTAGCAAAGATATATCCAAACATAGATATATTATGATTTCACAAGAAGATAAAGCAATGTTTCAGACCTTTGCAAATATGTTGTGTAATCTTATAGTATCTTTAGATGAAGATACTTCATATGTAAAAGACGCTAATATTGTGACTGATAGAATGTGTGAGTTATTAAATATTAGTCAATTAGAAGATGTGTTACAGAATAAATACAGATTATCAAATTGTTTTATAGATGGGATTCATTCCATCAATAACTATTTTGATATTAAAATTGATAATATAAACAGGTTCTACGAATGGTGGTGCAACAAACCCGATGATATAAAGGAATTGTCATTAAGGACATTGTGGGATCGTTTTGATGGAATACCAAGAAGTTATGATTTACCGTTTTAGAATTAATTAAGAAAAGCCAATATATAATTATGAGAGTTAACCCTATATATAGAGCTATGTTGGATAAGTCTATTAGTTGTATGATATCTGCAATAGAATTATATAACAAACCTGATTTTAAATATAGAGAAGATACTTTTGCTATTCTTGCAATTAATGCGTGGGAGTTGATTTTAAAATCACAATTGTTAAAACATAACAAATATAATTTTAAATCAATATGTCAGACTGAACCATTAAAGACAAAAAAAGGTGACACTCATAAAACAAAAACAATTATTTCAAAAAATAGAAGTGGAAATAAAAAAACATTAAGTTTAGAATCTGTAATAGAAAATTTAAATAAAAAACAAAAAATTCCAGAACCTATCATAAATAATATTGCTATATTAACAGAATTGAGAGATAATGCTATACATTTCATAAATTATGATGATATATCAAAACAGGTACAAGAACTTGGATTTGCATGTATTAAAAATTATATGACATACATTAAAGAACATAGCATTGAGATAGATGTAAATAAATACAATTTATATTTAATGCCGTTGGCATATATAAATGAAAAAGTTATAGCTGATGTAGAGTTTAGAGGTGAAATAAAGAATTTTTTATCATATTCTAAAAAATTAAAAATAGAATCCACATCATCATATGACGTTCTGTTATCAATAGATGTGCAATTTAAGAAAGGAAATTCCTTAGATGCCATAAAAGTTAAAACATCGGATAATGCAGATGTTACTATTTCATTATCTGAGGAAGATATTCTAAAAAAATATCCATGGAATTATAAAAAGGTAGCTTATGAGGCAAAAAAACGTTATAGTGATTTTAAACAAAATAACACATTTAACAAAGCAATTTCTGAAATAAAGAATCAAGAAAAATTAGCTATAGAAAGAAAATTATATCCAGACAATCCTAATTCTAATAATAAGACATACTATTATAGCACTAACGTTTGGAATATTTTGGACAAATATTTTACGAAAAGACACCATCCATAATTTTGTGTAAATGAAAATTACAGGATTAATATTGTCTTAAATATTATATCCACCAACAAATATCCCCAACGATTTCTGAAATGAGATACCGTTGGGGATTATTAGTTTTAATTAATACATAATGGAGTAAATTGTATATTTAAGAAAGATTGTTTTGTATGTCACTTATCATTCGTTCATATAAACTAGTCCATTCTGTTTTTTTCTGTGGCTTAGGATATGATTTTATTTCAATTCCAAAATCTTTTAAAAGTTCTTTCTTTGCATCGTCGATACAACCATAAAAATATATGTTATTTGTGATATCTGCTTTATTTTCTTGTATATATCGTTGACGCTTATTTAAAATGTACCAAATATCTTGCTCAGAATAATCCATACCAAAGCCTATTATATGGATATCGTGAATGAAAAACAAATCTATCCAAGAATATATATTGTTATCGAAATTCTTCAGTCTTTCAGCTATAGATGCTATTCTAATCGATTTATCATTTTTGTCCGTATATTCATAATTACCTTTAATGTACGAATCAATTTTGCCTATTGCACCGCAATAATGATCATATCCCAGCATTATACTTTTAGGATATTTTGCTTCTCCATGAATATACCATATATTTTTTCTACTCTCAGATGGATCAATAAATGAATGATGTCTGCGAATACTATATATTTGCTCAGAAATGTCACTGCCATTTTTGTTTTCTTCAAAACTGTTTTGTTCAAATTGTTTTTCCAATGTCAAATCATAATTAGTTGTAATGTATGATTCTACTTGGGTTGATGCTAGTCGTTCAAAAATTGAATTCGGCGAGAATCCGTTTACAATTTCACTAATACAATATTTAACCTGATATTCATATGTATGTTTTGATAATTTTGCAGGAATGTCTATTTTGTTTATTTTATTTGCTAAATAGATATCTTCGTATTGTAGTGTATAAGGAATATCTTTTATAACATGACCTGATGTGATGTTTGACAATAATTCATCCCAACTTTTTGATCCTTTAGAAATTCTGTTTAAACCATTACCAAAGAAAATGCTGTTTGCCATATGATAATTATTAAAAATTATGTGTTATTAAATTTAATTAAAACTTTGTACTCTCACGAAATAGCATCTCATATTTTTCTGATGTATAATCAATGTACATTTCATATTCTTTTATACCTTTAGATTGAGCAATATCATGAAGTCTTTTTTTGTCATTTGCCGAAATATTCGTTCCATAATATATAGCCTTTGGCTTTATTGACACACAAGTTTTATTTTCTTTTATGATGTTGTTTCTTATTGTACTATCTATCATTCGCCATTCTTTCTCATATTCCCATTGACATGATTTGTACAGAGCGCATTTTATATGAGAAATCATATCCGTATTAGGAATATTTATTCCCAAAAACTTTAGAAACTCCCATGTAGCATACGGAGTTGCATCGTATCTTTTATCATCATAAATTACAGGGAATATGCCAACGTTGGGAATGTTATTAGAAAGAGTTTCTCTTAGATTATATTCCAACACAAACCCTTTATGGTAATTTGCATAATGACTCCACATTGTCACAGACTCTATTGTCTCTGAAAAACATGATATTGTTGTGGATATTTTATTAACATAATTTACAAGCATCGGAAAAAAAATATCTACCAAATTCGCAATGTATTCCTTACGACTTGAAATAATATTATCAATATCTTCTTCTGTCGTCAACGATAATACAAACTCTTTAACATTAGCAATATAATCTTCACTAAAATTTTGTTTGACAATATCCGGAAAATCCATCCCTTTTAAAATAGATTCTTTGAATGCTCTAAACACATCTTTTGACAATATAGATACGAATATTTGCCTAACAATCTCTTTATCAAATCTCAACAAAGTGTCATATGGGTCATTGAACATATCTGCAGTAACTGCATAAACTTTATCATTTTCAAAAGCCTCAATATTCATGTCTGAACAGCTCCTATAACGAAATAATTTATCAGGCATCATTTCCACTAATGCTTGCGATATTGGGAGCACATTTTGGTTTAAAGTTCTTAGATCGCAACCTTCTGCTACTTTTATCGAGTTTAATAATTCTGCAAATTCCTTCCTTGTCATATATCTTTGTTTTTTAACACAAATATATGATTTTATTCCAATATAGGATTTCTTTTTACACACTTTCTTCTATAATTTTTATTTCTTCTTCAGACAGTCCGTATGTTTGGTATATCATCTGATTGATGGTTTGTTCATATTGTGAAGTGTCAAATAAAGGGTTGTTCTTGACTTGTGTTTCTACTTCCTTGACAATATTTATATATGGTGTTTCGTCAACATTTGCTTTTATCGGAACTGTTACCATTTTATTATAATCAAGCTTACACCTTCCTGCTTCTTGCCCATCACCATAAGCAACAAATTTCAGTCGCTTGAAATATTGAAACAATTTAGAATTAAGGAAACAAAACAAGAAAGAACTATCTGACACTATCATATAACATGAATTGTTGATATAATACCCTTCTTTGTCCAAGTAAAATTTATGATTCTTTGCTGTATGAATATAAATAATTTTAGTTTGTTCAAATTCTTTATGATATGCAGTGGCATCTTGAGTTTCAAACCATTTGTTATTAGTTTTCTTTCTTGATGCTATAATTTCTCCGTCTATTTCATAAGATTTTCCGGTCTGTTCCAATCTTTCACGTCCAAAATTCAATAAATATTCTTTTGCTGTAGGATAATCATCAATATTGTAATGAAGTGCAGGGAATGTCGCAAGTATAAACATTTTGTCACCATTAATTTTCCATTGCTCTATATCTGTAGATTGAGCATATTTTTTTATGATAGGCAAACTTTCTGAATTTAGTAATCTTTGTGCAATATCCTTATCTTTAATAACAAAAGCTTTGTTTAATCCTGTTGTTATTCCTCTATATATTCTGTCATTGCTAAATTCCTTTAGACTTATTGAGTTATCATATATTTTATTTATAATCAATTCATCTTTGTCATTAACAAATTTCCATTCGTCAGAATCTTTAATCGTTGTAAGATAATTACCAGACGCAATTTTGAATAAATCAAGATTTTCTAATGTCTTTATTGGATAGTAACGTGTTTCAATGTTGCGCATTTCTTTAAATACTTTAGTAATTGCAGCATCTGTTGAAGCATTGAATACTGGTAATTCAAAAAAGTCAATGATTAAATCTACTGTGGCTTTATTTGCTAATGTTTCTCGCAAATCTTTGCCATATTTTGTTTTTAGATATTTATTTAAGGTAATAAACATCATTACTCCGTTGGTGGATAACAACTTTAATCCTAAACCAAAGAAATAAACATATATATCAGCAATGCCATTCCCTACATTGGGAAATATTGAACATAATTGTTCTTTGTATTCTTTACCTAATTTTTCTTGTCGTACATACGGCGGATTTCCAATAACTATATCGAAGCCTCCTTTGTTGAAGACGTCGCTGAACCAGGTGTGCCAGAGGAAGAATTGGTCGTTGCCGGCGAGGTCGAGGGTGCGGAGCTCGCGGAGTATGTCGGCATCGAAGTTCTGGACGCTGAGCTGCTTGGCTATGGTGTTGCTTATCTTGTTGCGTAAGTCGGTCTTCTTGTCGTGGTCGCTGCAGGAATAATACTGCGTGAGTAGCTGCGTGACTTCTCTCTGCAGCTGCTTGGTGTCGTCTTCGAAGATGGAATACTGGCTGATAGGTCCGCCGCTTTTCTTGGCGTAGGTGAGCTTGCTGAGGTCGAGGCCTTTGTAACTTTCTATCAAGGAGTTGCCTTGCATGATTTTGTAGTCTAAGTTGGGCAATGGCGAGGCTTCTTCTTCGTCGACGACGATGCTGAGCCAGAATCGCAAACGGGCTATA
>JAZUCH010000122.1:0-14673 GCA_045639025.1 Bacteroidales bacterium | reverse complement strand
ATTTAAAACCCATTCTAAAAGGTAGTCGTCATAAAAACAAATCAAAAGAAAAATATATTTACAAAAAAAGAAAAGATGAAATCATAATAAAGTTCGATAATAACCATAAAATTACATTAAAAAAATCTAAACAACAACTGCCATGTCAGAATACTCCCAATCCTACAACCGCTACTCCTACTGCTTCAACAACCCGTTGAGATTTACCGACCCGAGCGGATATGTGGTGAGAGGAAGAAATGATGTTCTTAATCCGTATTTCTTGTATTATGACTTTAGTAGTTTTAGCAGTGATGGAAGTTCTTTCAATACCGATTTGTCGGCTGGGAAACAACTGCCTGTAGATGATTGGTATGAAGATTCTGACGGAAATATCAAATGGACTGACTACAAAAGTCAAGCGGAAATGGATGTCGCTGGAATAGATGGGAAATATCTTGGAGAAGCTGTTGTTTTAGTACACGGTAGTTATGATGAAAAATTGGGAGAAGATGGCACTCTAACAGGAAAAGGCGCAAAGCCTGCACAGATTACAGTTTATGGTGTAAATAATGAAGATGATATTGTTGTTTATTGTGGACTATCGGTGTCTTCTGATCCTTTAAAATATTCAATGGTAAAAAGTGGAGACTATAAAGCATTTTATCAAGATATGTCAACGAGTCCATATGGTTTAATAGGTGGTTCTTTAAGTTATCGCATTATGAATATAGATGGTTCTTTACGTCTACCTATTGAAGGTGGTGAACTTAACAAACAAACTAATAAGAACTATATGGAACATATATTTTTTCACAGAACTAATTTAAACGGGGTTGCCACATATAGTTCTCAAGGTTGTATTATCATTGATGGTAACATAAACACCTTAAATAACTGGAAACATGTAGAAGCACAACTTGAAAAATCATCAAATATATTTTTTAGAATAACTCGATAACTTATTTACTATGAAAAAATATCTTCTACTATTAATGACAATTTTCCTTGTTAGCTCATGCATTCAACGCAAACAACTTGGATATACGAGAGATGGTATACAAGGATATACTCACTTTAAAAACAAGGAGCCATTCGCCATTTATTCCGATTGCCATGATACGTGTTTCGTTAAAATGGTTGATTTGCAAGCTGAACAGGAAGCAGGATACATGGTGACTATTATATCACAAAAAAAAGACTTCTTCTTTGTGCGTTTTGATTATCCCAATATAGGTCAGTTTTGGATAAAAAAAGGTGATATAGGATTAAATATTCGAGGATTAGTATCTGATGATGAAAAAAACACCTCTGTCCCTATTTATAAAAAGCCTTGTTTTAAATCACCAATAGTGGCTAACATAAATTCCCCTCAACATGTGCCAATCCTTGATACAAAACGAAATTGGGTTTATATAGAAGCAATTGTTGAGGACGGCAATGAAATAGAAGGTTGGCTCGCACCTTTTAACCAGTGTGGTAATCCATATACCACTTGTCCATAATATCAAATTGAAATAAAATCTAAACAATGACCGCTATGTCTGAATACTCCCAATCCTACAACCGCTATTCCTACTGCTTCAACAACCCGTTGAAATATATCGATCCGAGTGGATATGTGGTGAGAGGTAATAAGGGCTAAAGACAAAAGACTAAAGGGTAAAGACTGGATATTAATCATAGTGCCGAAGGTACGACAAAAGAAATCAAACGCAGTTCTGTCGAGCTTTCGGCGCTATGATTTTTATAAAACATTGTTTTTAGAACTTTAGAACTTTAGAATTTTAGAACTCTAGAAATTTCTAAGGTTCTAGAATTCTAGAATTCTCCCCTGCGTTAGGGATTGGACTCTACACTTTCAACTAATCTTGAGGTTCTGAATTTCTTGTATTTAAAAAAAGTTCAACAGTCAAAGTTCAAAGTTCAAAAGCCAAAGTTCTTCTGAGTTTTTGAGGTTCTGAATTTCTTGTATCAAAAAAAACTTGTTGTCTTGTTGTCTTGTGGTCTTGTAGTCTTTTTTCTTATCTTTGCATTCTTGAGAAAATTCTAAATTTTTTAAATATGAAAAAACTCCTTTTATCATTTATCGTATTGATGTCGTTCTCTTTGCAGTTAAGAGCCGACGAAGGAATGTGGATTCCTATGTTGTTGCAAAACAACGAACAAGAAATGCAAGAGATGGGTATGAATATCACTGTTGAGGATATCTACTCTATCAACAATAGCAGTATGAAAGACGCTGTCGTTTTGTTCGGCGGCGGATGTACTGGCGAAATCGTCAGCGACCAAGGTCTTCTCCTCACCAACCATCACTGCGGATTCGACTGGATTCAATATCATAGCACAGTTGAACACGACTACCTCACCGATGGTTTCTGGGCGATGAGCATGGAAGAAGAACTCCCTTGTCCTGGCCTCACTGCTGTAATGCTCAAAAGCATGAAAGATGTAACAAATTTTGTTTTAGAAGGCATTACAAAAGAGACATCTAACGAAGAAAGAGCAAAAATCATTAATGAAAATATCAAGAAAGTAAAGGAAGAAGCTGAGGCTACAACAGACTATCAAGTCGTTATTAAGCCTTTCTATCATGGCAATAAATATTACATGATTTATAACGAAGTGTTTAAAGACGTCCGTATGGTTGGCACCCCTCCTTCAAACATCGGCAAGTTCGGCGGCGATACCGACAACTGGGTATGGCCTCGTCACACTGGCGACTTCTCTATCTTCCGTATCTACGTATCACCAGAAGGCAAAGCTGTTGAATATAGCGAAGATAACGTTCCTTACAAACCTAACTACCACTTCCCTATCTCATTGAAAGGTGCTGAAAAAGGCGACTTCACTTTCGTGTTCGGCTATCCTGCTCGCACCAACGAATATCTCCCAGCAGTGGCAGTCAACCAAGAAGCTAACGTAATCTATCCTGTCAGCGTTGACCTCCGCGGCAAGATTCTCGACATCTACAACAAACATCAAGAAAAAGACCCTAAAGTTAGAATTCAATATGCTTCAAAACACGCTGGCCTCGGCAATGGCTGGAAAAAATGGATGGGCGTGATTGAAGGCATCAACAACTTCAAAGGCGTACAAAAGAAAAAGAACTTCGACGAGAAATTTACTGAATGGGCTCTTAAGAGCCGTCAGAGAGGCGCTTACCTCAATCTTATCGCTGACTTCGAAAAAGTCTATGCTGAATACGAACCTTATCGTCTTGCAACAACTTATCTCTCAGAGACCGCTCTCAACATCGAAATCTACACATTCGCTGCTGAATTCAATGAACTCGCTAAAGTAACAAAAGAAACTCCTCAAGAAGAGATTGACGAGATGATTGCTGCTGCTAAAGAAGCAACAAAGGTTTTCTTCAAAGACTACTACCAACCAATTGATGAAGAAGTGGCTGTTGCAATGTTGACTGAATATATCGCTAACCAACCAGCTGACTTCCGTCCAGAGCTTCTCAACACAATAGAAAAGAAATATGACAACGTACAAGAATATGTTGATGAATTGTTCGCTAAGACAATGTTCACTTCAGAAGAAGGCATCTATAAATTCTTAGACGAATTCAAGGCTTCAAAGGCTAAGAAACTTGCTAAAGACCCAGCGCTTATGGCATACAACAACGTCATGGATTTCTATTTCAATAACGTCAGAACAAAGACTGTTGAATTGAGTAACCAAATCGCCGATATGCAAAGAGTGTTTATGCGTGGCCAGATGGAATATTATGCAGATCAAAATCCAGATAAGAGAATGTATCCAGACGCTAACTTCACATTACGCGTCACTTATGGTAAGGTAGGCGGCTTCAGTCCAAGAGACGCTGTCAACTACAGACATTTCACAACATTAGACGGCATCATGCAAAAGGAAAATCCTGATATCTACGACTACGTCGTTACAGACCGTCTCCGTGAGCTTTATGAAAACAAAGACTACGGTCGTTATGCCGACAAAGACGGCAGCATGCATGTCGCTTTCATCGCTGGCAACCACACAACAGGAGGCAACTCAGGAAGTCCAATCTTGAATGCCGATGGTCATCTCCTCGGTCTCAACTTCGACCGCACCTGGGAAGGCACAATGAGTGACTTGATTTACGACCCATCAATCTGTAAGAATATCTCTGTCGACATTCGTTACGTTTTGTTCATCATCGACAAATACGCCGGTGCAACAAGATTGGTTGAAGAAATGACGATTGTGGAATAACAGCTATAAAATAAAAAGAGACGCTTTAAAGCGTCTCTTTTTATTTTATAGCAGCTATACCTGGGAGCTCTTTTCCTTCTATAGCTTCCAACAATGCACCGCCGCCTGTAGATACGTATGAAACGTCGTTGGCCATGTCGAATTTGTTGATACATGCAACAGAGTCGCCGCCGCCTATCAATGAGAAAGCGCCGTTCTTAGTAGCTTCAACGATAGCTTCTGCTATGGCACGTGAGCCGTTGGCGAAGTTGTCGAATTCAAATACGCCGCATGGACCATTCCATAAGATAGTCTTTGAATTTTTGATGACATTGCCAAACAATTCTCTTGTCTTAGGACCGATATCCATGCCTTCGTATTCCTCTGGGATATTCATTGGGTCGACGACCAATGTGTTGGCGTTGTTGTTGAAATCATCGGCTACTACAGCATCTTCTGCCAATACCAAGTTGACGCCTTTGTCCTTAGCTTCTTGTAATAATGAAAGAGCTAAATCTAATTTGTCGTTCTCGCATATTGACTTGCCTATGTTGCCGCCGAGAGCTTTTTTAAATGTATATGTCATGCCTCCGCAGAGGATGAGGTTATCGACTTTAGTGAGAAGATTCTCGATGATGTCGATTTTTGTTGATACCTTAGAACCGCCCATGATAGCTGTGAAAGGACGTCTGATGTCTTTCATGACTTTGTCGATAGCTTCAACTTCTTTACCCATGAGGAAGCCGCACATCTTGTGGTCGGCGTCGAAATAGTCGGCGATGAGCGCTGTTGAAGCATGAGCGCGGTGTGCTGTGCCGAAAGCGTCGTTAACGTAATAATCGGCGTATGATGCCAAAGTCTTGGTGAATTCTTTTTGGCTTTCTTTGAGAGCTTTCTTTGCTTCGTCGTATCCTTCTTCACCTTTTTCAATGCCGCGTACCTTGCCTTCTTCTTCAGCGTAGAAACGGAGGTTTTCGAGCAAGAGGACATCGCCTGGATTCATGGCAGCGACTTTTTCAGCAGCTTTCATGCAGTCGTCAGCGAAGATGACTTCCTTGCCAATGACTTGGCCGAGATAGTTTACGATATGTTTGAGTGAATATTTTTCGTCTGGGTTTTTCTTAGGACGACCGAGGTGTGACATCAAGATAATCATACCGCCATCGTTGATGACTTTGTTGATAGTAGGCATCGCTGCGCGGATGCGAGTGTCGTCAGTGATATTAAAGTTTTCGTCCAATGGAACGTTGAAATCGACGCGAACGATAACGCGTTTTCCAGCAAAATTGACTTGTTCTATGTTTTTCATTTAATAATATATTTATTTGTTTTCTGATATTTCTGAATTTCTGAGATTCTGAATCTCTTTTAATTTTCTATATTTATGTCTTGTCGCTTTAGCTCCAACCCAGCATATTGTGAGTCCTTCTTTTCCATCCAGAAAGCCTAATCGTATGATGTAATGTTGGATGAAATAATATATTGGTGAGATGATATTGAGCAGTCCAGCTTTTTTCTTTCCTTTGTCGAAATATTGTTGCGCTCTCATCTCGGCGAACTTGAATAGTTGTCTTTCAAAATCTTCATGAGTGTTAAAAGAATAGTGCAATAAATCTCCGTGGAGTCTTTCTTCTTTAACATTGGTTGAAAATTTTATGTCTTCGTGAATATATCCTTCCCATTTTCCAATATTGCGATTCCATATTCTTATTTTTTTATCAGGATATAATCCGCAATGACGAATCCATTTTCCGCAGTAATTGTTCAATCTATTGAAAGAAAATACGGCGTTGTCTGGAGTGTCGTTCTCTTTTATTTTTAATATAGACTTCTTCAATTCATCAGAAACGACTTCGTCAGCATCGATGGATAAAATCCAGTCGTTTGTTGCCAAGCTGTTTGCCATATTCTTTTGTTCGGAATAGCCCAGCCATTTCTGTTCTATGAATCTGACGCCTAAGTCTTCGCATATAGATTTTGTTGCGTCTGTCGATAAAGAATCCACTACGACAATCTCGTCGGCTATATCTTTGAGAGACTCAATGCAGGGACGAATTTTATCTTCTTCATTCAGTGTTATTATTGTCGCGGATAATTTCTTCATAGCATCAACGGAATATTTTTTCTACATGTTGTATTGTCTTAGGAAGCACGAGAACTACCACTCTGTCTTCTGCCTGAATCTGGAAATTACCTGTAGCAATAAAGCTATCTTCGCCTCTTATGATGCCTCCGATTACAGCGCCTTCAGGCATATCAAGTTTGTTGATAGGTCTGTTTGTTACAGCAGCGCCGTCGCGTACCACGAATTCTACTATGTCGGCGTCTATGCCGCTAAGGCATTTGAGTGATGATACGTTGCCTCCGAGGGTGTATCGCACCATATAACTAGCAGCGATGAGTTTTTTATTGATAATGGTGTCGATGCCTATGTTCTGAGATATGTCGATATAGTCAATGTTTTCAACCATTGCTATAGTTCTTTTCACGCCGAAGTTTTTGGCTTGAAGACATGTTAGAATATTCGTCTCGGTATTATCTGTCACAGCTATGAAGGCGTCCATATCTTTGATGCCTTCGTCTTCGAGGAGGTCAACGTCTCTAGCGTCAGCGTTGATGACAAGCGTGTTAGATAGGATGTTGGTAAGTTCGAAGCAGCGTTCCTTGTCCATTTCAAAAATCTTGATGTTAAGGTCGTCTTCAAGACGTTTTGCTGTCAGTTTGCCGACGCGGCTTCCACCTACAATCATCACATTATTAATATTGAACTTTGTCTTGCCGCTAAGTTCCATCAGTTCCTTGATGGCGTGAGGCTTTGTTATCACATAAACGAGGTCGCCTTCTAGGAATACGTCGTGAGCCTTTGGTATGAAGGTGTTTTGTCTTCTATGTATAGCCAGAGCTCTGAAGTCGATGTGTTTATAGTTTTCAATGACTTCTTCTAAGGTTTTGTTGATTGCAATAGCGTTAGGCTCTAGCTTAATCATAAGGAGTTCCAATTTGCCTCCAGCGAAGTCATGAGCCTCGGTAGCCACATTCTGTTTCAACAAATTGATGATTTCCTGAGCAGCGATGTCTTCTGGGGAGACGATGCCATCGATGCCAAGGTCTTGATATATACGCCAGTTTTCTTTGCTAAGACTCTCCATAGTATTGACACGCACTATGACTTTCTTGGCGCCGAGTTTCTTGGCGAGAATACCTGTCAGAAGGTTGATATGTTCATCATGTAAGACGGCAATCACCAAATCAGCTTTTTTGACATTAGCCTGCTGCAAGACTCTTATAGAAGTAGAGTCGCCGACAATTGTCATCAAGTCGGATTCAGATTCAATCATTTTAAGAAGTTCTTCATGCGGGTCAACAATGGTGATGTTGTGGTCGCCATGTTCAAGGGCATGAGCCAGATGCATGCCAACTTCGCCGTCTCCTGCTATGATAATATTCATAATTTATAGTTTACGCAAAGGTACGAAAAAAACGCTTACATAATTCGAAAATCATCCCAGTCTTTATGAACAACGAAATGATTTCTGAAACTTACGAGTGATTCCATATCTATTTCAGCTTCGAGTATGTCTTCCTTGTCGCCTGTCAGTTCAGCAACTGTCCTTCCTTTAGCATTGACGATTTTCGTCTCGCCGATATAAGGCACTTTGTTATGGTCGATGCCAACGCGGTTGACGCCAATGAAATAAGCCTGATTCTCGATGGCGCGAGCCGACAACAGTGTGTTCCATATATATGCCTTAGGTTGAGGCCAGTTGGCTATGAGTATTGCCAAGTCATATTCAAACTCGCCATCTTTATAAGTGTTACGGAGCCATACTGGGAAACGAAGGTCATAGCAGATGAAAGGTCTTATCTTCCATCCTTTGTAATTTATTGTGATAAGTTCCTGACCGCATTCGAGTTCTTTCTCGCCGCCCATGAAAGTATGACGTTTGTTATAAGCATGATAAGAACCATCAGGATTCATCCAGATGAGAGTGTTGTGATTAGCCTTTGTCTGTTGTCCGTTGTCCGTTGTCTGTTGACTTACAAAAGAAGTGATAAAGCTTCCGCAGATGACGCAGTTCCGTTCTTTAGCTTTTTTACGGAGCCATGTCATAGTAGGGCCATTTTCTTTTTCTGCGAAGAGTTCTGCTTCTGCAGGGAAGCCAGTAGTGAATGTCTCTGGCAAAATGATAATATCTCTGTCATCCTGAATTCTTGTAAAAAGCTCATCAAGATGTTTGAAGTTTTCTGAAGGATTTCGTGCAATAATATCAGTCTGCACGCAAGCTATTTTTAGTGTCATATCTTATACTTTATTTATTGATAGCATAAGCGTATGCTCCGATTGCCACTGCTGACGATGTTCCGAGTTTTGTTGCGGTGACACCGATTTTCTTTGATGGGTCGTACCATACTTCTTTGTCGGAGAAAGGCACTTTCACCATCTTTCCTGATGTTGTTGTGAAAGCGTTTCTGCCTTCTTCATCATCGAGGTTATATGCTGAAATCTCCATTCTAGGGATTTTATTTCCGTCCAATCCAGGATATTCTGTATTGAGATGTTCAACCACTTTAGGCATGAAAATCTTTGCTGCGCCTGAGAGACCGCCGCCGAGAACTACGATGCCGTCGATGACGGTAGCGATGTTGGCGATGATGTCGGCCAATACTGTAGCGAATTCGTCCCAAGCTTTGAGAGCTGCTTCTTTGTTACCTTCTTTGTTGCCTAATGCAATCTCGCAGATGTCGAAAGGCTGAGGAGCCTCGTTGAACTCAATGCCTGCCTCACGAGCATAGACGCGACGTACGCCTCTGATGCTGATAGAGTCTTCTGCGCTTGTCTGAGGATAGAGTATGTTTCTCATGCACCATACCTCTGCTCCGGCTGAGTTGTCGCCTTGCAACAGACGGCCGTCGAGGACCACGCCGCCGCCGAATCCTGTGCCGAGTGTCAAGCCTACGAGGTTTTTGTATCTCTTAGGATTGCCTGCTTTTTCGAGAAGAGCGTTGACATCTTGAAGCACGCCGCCCAATGCCTCGCCGTATGCGAACAAGTCACCGTCGTTGTTGATATACACCGGCACTTTGAATTCGTTTTCCAACATATCTTTCAAAGCGACGCCGCCTCTGAACAAAGGCAAGTTGGCTAAGTCGCCGATGATGCCGTTAGGATAGTCGGCAGGACCAGGGAAGCAGAAACTGATAGCTGCTGGTTCGCCGCATTGTTCTTTGAGGCGCTTGAAACCATCGATGATTTTTTGAAGCTGTTCCTCTAATGTCTCTGAGGCTGTCTTGATAGTGAAAGGCTCAACGATTTCTTTATAATCTTGTACTGCTGAGAATTTGAATCCTGTGCCGCCGGCATCGAGGACGAAGATGATTTTTTTTGTATCCATGATATTTTATTTTTTTATTTTTTCTTTTTTATGTAAAAATTTCTCTACCCAAATAACCCACATTATAAATATGAAAAAGTAGAATAATGTTTTAAAGAAATAGTCGTGGAAGAAGTCGAAACGGTCAGGGAATGGTATCATGCAGAGAGTTATGCCCACAACTCTAACCACGTTGACCCATTCTATGATGACGAGGCCTGCCGGAATGTACCACAATTTATGTTTCCAAGGACCAGGGAAAAGCAACATCAGGAAAAGCCAATGCAGCCATTGTTTGAGGCTAGTACATTCAGGTGCTACATTTATGAACGAATAAGTGTCGTTGCAGTTCATCACTCCGATGATGTGGTCTTTTGTTATTATGTCAACATTGAAGATATGCTCCAGCACCCAGCAGCTCTGGTTGAACAGAAGCGCAGATGCCGAGTCAAAAAGTTTGGCAATAACACCTGATATAGGAAAATAGTTCAGAGACTGCCATCCCAGATAAAGGAAATGAAAACTGAAAATCAACAAGATGAAAAGCCCAACATCTATCGTTGAAGTATATCTCTTGTCTTTGTATAATTCTTTTAATTTCTTAATGTAATCCATAATTCGTTGTTTATTGGCTAATGGCAAACGACAAATGACAAAAGTTTTTTTCTTCCCTAATCCTTAGTCTTTAGTCTTTAGCCATTAGTCTTTAGTCTTTAGCCCTTAGTCATCAATCATCCGATATCTCTTTCAAAGTAGCCTGATATGTAGTGAAAGTGAGCGCTCTTGATATGTAGCCGAGGTATTTTTTCCCTTCAACGATAGCTATGTTATAGTTTCCGGAGCGTTCAAATTTCTTTACTATTTCCTCAACGCTGTCTTCTGTTGTGATGAGATAGTCGGGGAAAAGCATGATGTCTTCTATTGTAGTGTCGTATTGTTCAGGGTCGAAGATGATGTTTCTTATGGAGTCGAAGAGAACGTGACCTTTGAAGTTGCCGTTTTCATCAACCACAGGATAGATGTTTCTTCTTGAGGATGATATTATTGGGAGCAAGTCTCTCAATGTCTGGTCAGCGCGGATTGTCGAGAAATTGGTTTCAATGAGTTTGTTGAGGTTAATCATATTAAGGATGCTGACGTCTTTGTTGTGAGTGACGCGTACGCCTTTCTCGCTGACGGCCTTGGTGTAGATAGAGTCTTTGAAGAATGTTCTGTTGATGGCGTACGACATTGCCGACACTATCATCATCGGCACCATCAGTGAGTAGCCGTTAGTTATCTCGGCGATAAGGAATATTCCGGTGAGCGGAGCGTGCAGCATGCCAGCGATGACGCCACCCATGCCGACGAGGGCGAAGTTGGTGATGTTGAGGCTGCCAAGTCCAAGAGTATTGACCAATGTGGCAAAGAACATTCCAGAGAATGCGCCCAAGAACAATGCCGGAGCAAAGGTGCCTCCCACGCCGCCGGCCGCGAAGGTGAACGATGTGGCAAAGGCCTTAAGAAGAATGATGACAAGCATCAGTACTAATATAACCCATTTGTTGTTCTGGAAGCTAGAGAAAATCTGGTTCTCGAATAAGATGGAGTTATCTCCGTTGAGAGCAGCGTTGATGGCTTCGTAGCCTTCGCCATATAAAGCAGGGAAGATAAAGATTAAGATTCCCAGTCCGCTGACGCCTAACGCAAATCGCATCCATGGCGACTTTATCTTCTTAGCCTTCTTATCGACTTTGAAATAGACATACATGAAATATGCTGACACCAGACCTACAAACAATCCTAATCCTACATAAAACAATGAGTTGGCTGGCATGAATGCAGTGCTTGTGGTGATGGTGTATTCGAAAGCTCTTCCCAAGAAATAGTATGAGGTGAGAATTGCCACAAATGATGATATTATGATTGGTATCAACGACGCCATAGAAATATCAATCATAAATACTTCAATGGCGAATATGATACCGGTGATAGGCGCCTGGAAAATGGAAGCAAGTGCAGCAGCACATCCCATGCCGATGAGCACGACTATGTTTTTCTGGTTGAGACGCAGCAGCTGCCCTATGTTGGAACCGATGGCGGAACCAGTGGATACCGAAGGTCCTTCAAGTCCGACAGAACCGCCGAAACCTACTGTCAAAGCACTCGTGACTATAGATGCGAAGGTGTTGTATGGCTTCACCGCTCCCTTGTTCTTCTGTATGGCATATAAAATGCCCGGTATGCCATGGCCAACATCTCTTTTCAAGATGAAACGGCAGAATATAATCGTAAACAAAATACCTATTGCCGGAAGGATGAAAAACAAAAATCCATAATGGTCGTCATGCGTTGCGATGTTATAGAAATAGTCTCTTATATAATGAGCCAACTTCTTGATAATAATGGCAGATAGACCCGCCAGAAAACCGGTAGGCACACTTAACAAAAGCATGAACTGTTTCTCCGACATGTGCGTGAAACGCCATTTGTTAATCTTCTGCGCCATTAAGACTATGCGTGCTTTTATTCTAGTATCCACAATATTCAAATTTCAGTCTTCAAATATAAAAAATGAATTTATAATATGAGTGAATTTTACTAAATAATTTTTTATTTTTGCAAAAAAAGTATTTATAGATGCGTATATTCAGTTATAATGTAAATGGTATAAGAGCTGCCATCTCAAAAGGGCTACTTCAATGGCTGGAGGCTAATTCTCCTGATGTGATTTGCCTTCAGGAAATAAAAGCAACTCACGACCAGATTCCTCTCATGGAAATAGAAATGCTAGGATATAAACACTATTGGTTCCCTGCCAAAAAGAAAGGCTACAGCGGAGTGGCTATACTTTCTAAGATACAACCCGACAATGTGGTGTATGGCATGGATAATCCTGAATACGACGACGAAGGCCGATTCATTCGTGCCGACTTCGGCGACTTGTCGGTGGTGAGCGTATATCATCCTTCTGGAACAAGCGGAGACGAACGTCAGGACTTCAAGATGAAATGGCTCGACTTCTTCCATAACTACGTTAACGAACTGAGAAAGTCACGCCCTCAATTAGTGATATCGGGCGACTATAACATCTGTCATGAGGCAATAGACATCCACGACCCTATTCGTAATGCTAAGTCGTCAGGATTCCTCCCTGAAGAAAGAGAATGGTTTACAAAATTCTTAAACGACGGATATACCGATAGCTTCAGATTCTTGAATAAAGAACCTCACAACTACAGCTGGTGGAGCTATCGCGCTAACGCAAAACAGAATAATAAAGGTTGGCGCATCGACTATCACATCCTGACTGAAAATCTTAATGATTCTTTGCAGAGTGTATCTATAATGCCGGAAGTCAATTTCTCCGACCATTGTCCTATAGTAGTTGAATTAAATAAATAAGCATGAATTATATCAGATTCCATATAGAAGAATTCATCATAGCTGCAATTGTGCTTGCCGTGCTTTGTCTGATGTTCTATATCTTACATTCTAAAAGACGTCGTTATAAGTTCGCTTTTTATTTCAACTTCGTTTTATGCAAGCTGGGACTTAAGAAACGTATGTCGAGAAAAAACATCGGAATGGTTCGCCCAATAGAGTCGTACGAGCCTCTAGTAGAATTGGTCCGCCATCCTAAGATTATCATCAATAGCAGTACTGTTGAGCAACCTGTTTTGTTACGTAAAAATGTGGCGTTACGTCTTTATAAAATCGCTGACAGATTGCCTTATGACTTGTATATAAAGATATATAGCGCATATTGTTCTCGCATAAAACTCTATGAGATATGGAAAAATGAACTTGAAAAAATGGAGCTTGAGAATCCTAATATCGGACGTGCGAAACTGCTGTCGCAGCTAAAACATAAGGTGAAAAGTCCTGACGCCAGCATGGGCGGTCACGACACAGGCGCAGCCGTAGATTTGGCTTTATGCTATGCTGATGGTAAAGAATTGGATTACGGAACAAAATATCATGAGAAGAACACGGGATTGGTAACATTGACAAAAGAACAGAAGAGTAATCAGAAATATCTTCTGAGGTTGATGAAATCGCAGGATTTCGTGCAGCATCCTGGACAATGGTGGCATTACTCGTATGGCGACCGCTACTGGGCTTCTTACAAAGGAAAACGCTTAGGTGCGTTTTATGGCTCTGCTGAAAAAGAATTTGAAAACGTAGGTTATGTAGCAGTTATCAAAAAACAGTTTACTTCTCTTAATGTTAAATAAATAATAAATCGATGGAAATAGCAGCTTTAGTATCCGGTGGCGTTGACAGCTCTGTGATGGTTCCTTTGTTGAAAGAACAAGGTTATAATCCTCATATCTTCTATATCAAAATAGGTCTCGAAGGTAAAGACGATTTGATGGATTGCCCTTCCGAAGAAGACATTGAGATAACAACTTACATAGCAAAAAAATACGGATGCAAATTCGACATCGTCGATTTGCAAAAAGAATATTACGACCGTGTTGCAAGTTATACCATGGATTCTGTTCGCAAAGGACTAACTCCTAATCCTGATGTCATGTGCAATCGAATGATTAAGTTCGGAGCCTTTGAGGAAAAGATGGGATATCAATTCGACAGAATAGCAACTGGTCATTACGCACGTCAGTGGTATGATGAAAACGGCATCTCATGGCTCGGCACAGCAGTCGATACTTTTAAAGACCAAACCGACTTCCTCGCTAGAATAACATATCATCAATTATCAAAGGCGATGTTCCCAATCGGCGATTTGCCAAAGGCTGAGGTGCGTCGTTTAGCGGAATTCCATAAGCTTCCAAGCGCTCAACGTCACGACTCTCAAGGGATATGTTTCTTGGGTAAAATCAACTATAATGATTATATCAGAGAATATGTAGGCGAAAAAGAAGGCGACATCATAGAGATGGAAACAGGCAAGAAACTCGGAAAACATAAGGGATTCTGGTTCCATACAATAGGTCAGAGAAAAGGTTTAGGCTTAGGCGGAGGTCCTTGGTTCGTGGTGAAGAAAGACACAGAAAGAAATCTTATCTACGTTTCAAAAGGCTACGACCCAATAGCTCAATATACAAACAACATCGACTTGGTTGATGTCATGGCAATGAATCCTGCTATTACATTAGCTGACGGGCAGAGAGTT
>JAZUCH010000121.1:0-14164 GCA_045639025.1 Bacteroidales bacterium | reverse complement strand
GGGTATACTAGCATTTTATACAAAAATCGACCCAAATCTTATAAATTTTGTGCATTTTGTATATTGACATTTAGTGAAAAATATGCTACTATGGTATCATAAGGAAGAGTATGCTTATTTGGATTCTAGTCAACTAGAGTTCAGATGACTAGTCAACTAGTTCTGCAACTTAATCCCGTCCAATCGAAATTCTCCAAGCCATCAAAAAGCATGCTTTTTCCTTTAGTCGACTAGAAAGGAGTAAAAAATGGGAAGAAAAAATCCAGAGACAATGCCAGGATCGTACAGATTTCTCAAGGATATTATACCTGACTTGGATTATGTAACAGACAAGTTGAAATCTTCAAGAGCATATTATTCATATTTTCTTGCAAGATGTCTTCGAATGTTTGAATACAAAAATCTGCCAGATACTATTCCGCATGAGATACTTGATAAGTACTTGATGATCAATGGCATAGCGTGCATTACCCAAGATCCCGAAGGTGAGTTAAGAGTTTTCTATGGCAACTTAGGCGGTGTTCAGGATTGCTATTACAGACCAACAGAGTTTATAATAGCAAATCCGCATTTCAAAGAAACCTTTTCTAAAAACTGTGTTGTCTTGGGCGACCGAGAACACGATGGTGTTCTACTTCGAAATGATTCATGTTGGTTAGGACTTCACCCAATGTTATCCAGATATTCCTGCTTATTGGCAGAGAACACCTTGACATTAAGAGTGTCAGATGTTCTTTTACGTATCACATCTCTTTTATCTGCTCCAACAGACAAAGAATATAAATCAGCATTGGAATACTTGCGTACAATTGAAAAGGGTGAACTTGGTGTTATTGCAGAAAATGCATTTTTTGACGGGGTAAAAATGCAGAGTCCACCTAGTAATAATGGATCATATCTAACACAGTTCATTGAGTACCAGCAGTATATTAAGGGCTCGTTCTACAATGAAATTGGTTTGTCGGCAAATTATAACATGAAAAGAGAAGCTATTGGTAAAGGCGAGTCTACGCTTGATCAAGATGCTCTACTTCCTTTATGTGAAAATATGCTAAAAACCCGACAGGAAGACATTCAACAGGTAAATTCAATGTATGGTACAAACATTGAAGTTGACTTCTCTTCTTCTTGGAAAGAGAACATGATCGAGTCCAAGTTACTCATTCTTAAACAAGCATCAGAAACAGGGTTATTCACTGCAAACGACTCTAGTCAACTAAGTTCGGATTCTTCAGACGGGCTTGGCAATGTTGATGAAAGTAGTGAAGTGTTGGATAATATTGTGTCAAGCGGGGACGACATGGGACAGGAAGTGAACGACTTGAGTCAGGACGAAGCATTTGATTCTGTTGATGATGTTTTAGATGAGGCACTGGAGAACTTGGAAGTGGCTGATGAGATTAGTCAACTAGATGAGCAAAATGATGTGCAAGATGAAGAGAAAGGAGAAGATGAAAATGATGAGACCGAAGTTAGTGAAGAATCTGTTTCCGAAGACTAATGGATTGTTTACTAAAATAGATTTTGACTTTGAAGTTAGTAAGCCATTATTGGATATTATGTTTCTTGGTCAATATGGTTTAAAAAATCCATCTCCTTTTGTTGAAACGATCCAGGACAATCCTGAAGAGCCATTAACTAGTGCTGAATTGATTACTATTGCAGATGCTTTATTGGCTTTGTATAGTAATAAGTGGACACGATTGCAGAATCTGCAAAAAGCTGAATATGATCCTTTACACAATTATCTTGATGAGTGGGAAGATCATTCTGAAGGCTGGGAAGTAAATGAAAAAGAATTATCGGGCACAAGAACTGACACCTTGAATACTACTGAAACTACGAATTCGACAAGGACTGATAACTTGTTAACTACTGAAACGATCAATGAGACAGAACAGAGTAGTGACAGTCAGGCAGATTCAATTCATGGATTCAATAGTTCAACGGCGGTTCCAACTGACAATAGTTCTGGAAGTGCGTCAAAGACGACTACTGGTAGCAACAGCGAAGCTAATACTGGAACACAAGGTGTTTCACAGACTGTTGCAGATACTGGTACAAACACTCGGGCAACTAGTCAGACGGACAGTTTTGATGGTTCTGATAATAGAGACAGAGAAGGTAGACATAGTGGTAATATTGGTAATATTACAACACAGAAAATGATTAATGAAGAGATAGAGCTGTGGCGTTGGAATTTTATCAATCAAGTGCTTGCAGATGTCGCCGAATTCTGTACATTACCTATTTATTTAAAATTTAGACCCTAGTTGACTAGGGAGAAAGGACAAAATTATGTTAGTTAGTCAGATTGCTGAAATTGTTAACCAGACAACAGCAGAAGTAACAGGTACTGAAGTAATTGAAAATGTAGATCTTAATCAGGTTGTTGAGACTGGATCAGAAGTTCTTGACAATGATAAATTGATCGACAACTATGTAAAAACTCTTATTGATCACATTGGTAAGGTTGTATTCGTGAACAGACCTTATACAGGTTCTACTCCGTCTGTTATGATGGATTCTTGGGAATATGGTGCTATTCTTGAGAAGATTCAGTATGAAGGACTTCCTGAAGCTGAAGAGAATGACTCCTGGAATCTTGAAGATGGCAGAAGTTACGATCCTAATATCTTCTATAAGCCTGAAGTATCTGCAAAATTCTATAGTGAAAGAAGAACTTTTGATATTCCTATGTCGTTTGCTCAGAGGCAGGTTAAATCCGCATTCTCTAATGCAGCTCAGTTACAGGCATTCTTTGCAATGATCGAGACTGCAATTTCCAATGGTATGACTGTTAAGATGGATTCTCTTGTACAGTTAACCTTGGCAAATGCGATCGCAACTGTTTATAGTAATAAGTTGACTAATCCCGTTCAGTATTATGACTTAGTAACCGCTTATAAGACGGCTACTGGTGACAATACTGTTACACCCGAGAATGCTCTTGTAAAGCCTGAATTTACTCGCTGGGCATCTATGCACATGAAACGAGTTATTGCTCGTATGAGAAAACTTAGCACTCTCTTCAATGAAGGTGGTAAGTATAGGCATACACCTGCTGATAGACTGCATTTGATCTTACACTCAGATTTCACGGCAGCTGCAGAAGCTTTTCTTTATAGTGATACATATCACAATGAATTTGTAAAACTTCCTAAAGCTGAAGAAGTTGCATTCTGGCAGGGATCTGGTACTGGATTCGACTGGGCTGATACTAGTAAAATTATTGTTACACCTAGGGGTGCTGAAAATCCTGTTACGGTTAATAATATTGTTGGTATTGCTTTCGATCGTGATGCACTTGGTGTTAGTAATCTGGATCGTAGAGTTACTACTAACTGGAATCCTAAGGCTGAGTTCACGAATAACTGGTATAAGTTTGATGCTGGTTACTTCAATGACTTCAATGAGAATATCGTTGTATTCACCCTTGGTGAGCCCACACCCTAGTCAACTAGAGAAAGGAGTAAACTATGGCTTTAAAAGCAGGTAGAGTAGGTGTTAATCCTAGTCAGGTTGATATGGCTGGTAATGTCATAGGTGGTGGTGGCGGCGATACTTATACTAAACTTGAAATTGATCAGATGTTAGGATCAAAAGTTGGTATTGGTCAGCTTGAAGCAAACAATAAGGATTTCTATTTTGCTTATGACGAAACTAGCCAGAAGTATGGGTATAAACTTGATGGTACTGGTGATTTTCACCCTTTTGAAGAAGGCGGCTCAGGCGGCATCGGCTGGGTGAAGCCGCCTGATTTAACAAGTGAAGGGATTACTGGAACAAGATGCACTATTTTAAATGGTGGTTATTATGATGATGGCGAATTTATCTATATTGATATTCTTGTACAGCGTTCAAGTACAAGTACTGCATCATTAGCTGGTTTTCCCGCTGGTACTGGTAATGTATATCTATTAGCCGCTAAAGATATTGAAAGTTCAGATTATACTAAATATGTTGCAAATGCAAATTTTAGTACAAATTCAAGTGAAACTGCAACTGGAATTTCAATTGGTGGTGGAAGTGCCGATGGTGTTTATCACATATGGGGACAATATTTAAAAAAAGTAGCTTAAAGTGAAGGGAGTAAATCATGGATATTAAGTATAATGCTTATAATGTTGTAAAAGTTGATATTGGTACAGTTGTTGATTCAACTAAAACCGAAATTGGAGATGCTAAAGATTTGGCTAGAATCTCTAAAATTATTCAAAAAAGTGGACTTGTAATTATTAAATTTAAGATTTCCACTACTGAATATATTGCATCTTTAAGTGCTGTTGTTGAAGATAGTGATGTTATTTTATCTGGAGTAATTGCTATATCTGGAGAGCCTGCTTTTGTTACTGCAGTTCTTGAAGCCGATACATCGAAGGCTTATGCTACTTTAGCAGTAACTGCAATGCCTAGTGCAAAATCAACAGCAAAGAAGTAATTCATATTGGGGCTAGTTTAGTCAACTAGCCCCTTTTATGATAGAAAGGAGTATTATGGGAAATAGTGCATTTACTTGTAAATATGGTTATAAATATTCTAATGGCGCGGTAACTCAAATAGGAAGTAGAAGAATTATATTACCTTCATTAGATTCCAATTTTAACCCAGCATCTTCTCCTGATGGTGGTATTGAAGACACAACATCATGGCGATCTGTTACTGCTTGGTCAGGTGGAACTGGATATACTGCATTTGGAAATAAATGGTTTCAGCCCACTGGATTATCTTTTGATGCTTTTAGACCATTTTCAGATGGATTAACTGTAAATGAAGTTCACCTGTCATGGTCTGATTTAGAGACATTATCTTATAATGGAATCGTTGCGATGGTTTTTTGGATTGATGATGTAAGAACTGGCACTAGAAGAATTGAACTAGAATTTGAAAATAGATATTCTGATAATAATGATCATAGAGTTACATTAGAATGGAAATATTATTTAAATGATGTTCTTAAAGTAGATTTGGTTTCAGTTGGAGCCAGATCCGCATTTGGTGCTGCTAGTACACGCCAAATAAATGTATTTAGACAATTAGTAACTTTTCCTTGGCTTATGCATGTTCAAGATGTTGAAGGAATTTATTATCTTCAAATTAATGCAAACTATTTTTGTGTTAGTGATGTTCCAACTCCTTTACCTGGTAATTTTGATATAAAATCTCATTGTGTTGGTGTAGCAACAGGCACAACAAATGCTCAATTGATACAAGGATTTCATGAATGGCTTGGAGAATGGGAACCCGAACCTTATGAGCCAACTGAAAATCCATATGGACCTGGAGATGATGATCCCTATGGTCCTGGTAATCCTGATTGGAATCCAAATACAAATCCTGATTATGATGATGATGATCCTCAAACTGATGATTTACCTTTAACCGACGCTGTTGGAACTGGGTTTGCTACAATATTTACACCAAATAGAACTCAGTTAAAGAATTTAGCAAATTTAATGTGGAACAAATCATTTCTTGAATTTGTGAGAAATCTTGTTGAAGATGTTTCTAACTTGTTTGTTTCATTAGCAATGGTTCCATTTGTTGTGCCAGCGGGTAGTACTGTTAATGTTAAATGGTTTGCATTTGATACTGGTGTAAGTTTAACACTAGCTGCTCAACAGTTTATTGAAATAAATATGGGTACAATAAATTTTGGTGGAGAGCAGAATAGAGCATATACTTATGCTAGTGCATTGGATTATTCTCCATTTTCATCTTTGGGTATTTATTTACCATTCATTGGGTTTAAAGATTTAGATATTGATGAATTTAGAGATAAATCAATACATCTTAGATATCGGATAGATATATTATCTGGTGAATGTGTTGCGATACTTAGAGTTGATAATAAAGATATTTATCAGTTTACGGGCAACTGTTTAAGTCAAATACCTATTAGTAATTCTAATATGCAGAGTATTGTTAGTGATGCTGTCAATGTTGGTATTGCCGCTGCAACTTTAGGTACTGTTGCAGGTGCTGCCGCTGCTGAAGAAGGATTAGCTGCTAGTGGTGTATCACTTAAAGAAATGGGTGAACTTGCTCATACAAATCCTACTGTTGCTAGAAGTGCTGGAAATTTAGTTTCTTGTACTGCAAATGCTGCCATGGGATTAAAACCCCATATATCTAAAACAGGATCTGTTAGTGGTAGTGCTGCGATGATGGCTGTTAGACAACCTTATCTATTTTTAAGAACTCCTAGACAAGCGATCCCTAGCAACTATGGAAAATTCTGTGGCTATCCTAGCAATATTGGTGGTAGACTTGGTGATTTTTCAGGATTTACAGTTGTTGAAAATATTAGATTAAATGGTTTAGTCGCAACATCAAATGAGATTGCTGAAATCTATTCATTATTAAAACAGGGGGTAATCGTATGAGTTTTAATATTGTATTAATGTATAATAGTCAAGAGCTTAATAGAATAAGTAAATCGCCAGCAACTGTTATGTCATTGAGCGGAACATTAAGAGAAGAAACTGATATTGTTGATCCTGAGATTAATGTTGAATACAATGGAACATTAACAAATGTAAATTATATGTATATCCCCGAGTTCCATAGATACTATTTTATTAATAAGATAGAAAGTATAAGAACTGGGCTCTGGCGAATACATGCACATTGCGATGTTTTAAAGACTTATGCTGATGCTTTGCTTAATACGGAATGTGTTGTTGCACGAAGTCAAAGTGTTTATAATCTATTACTTAATGATTCAATGTTTAAAGTTAATTCTAATCCTAGAATTCAGACATTAAATTTTCCAAATGCTTTTACAGGAGAATCTTATGTTTTGATTATGATGGGTGCAAGATACGATTAAGAAAGAAGGTGAACTAGTTGACTAATGAAGTAAATATAGAACATGGCAAATCAGCTGAAGATCAAGAGTATTATACAACAGATGAAATTGATAAGTACAAAGCACATTATAATATTATCTTTGGTAAAAGATCAAATGGTAAGACTTACTCTATACTCAAGAAGATAATTGAAAACTTTGCCGAGAATAGAAAACAGGGTGCCTATGTAAGAAGATACCGAGAAGACTTCAAAGGTAAGCGTGGTGATCAATTATTTGATGCTGTTGTTAAAGATGGTATTGTAACTAAAGCAACTGATGGTAAATGGACTTGTGTTAAATATTACTCGGATCGCTGGTATTTTGCAAGACCCGACGAAGAATCTGGCAGATTGATTTCAGATTCAGAACCATTCTGTTTTGGTTTTTCACTTGCATCAATGGAACATGATAAGAGTACTTCATATCCTGATATCAATATAGTATTCTTTGATGAGTTCATAAGTAGAATTGGGTATTTACCTAATGAATTTGTCTTATTTATGAATGTTTTGAGTACTATTATAAGACAAAGAAATGATGTTACTGTTTACATGGGTGGAAATACAGTAAATAAATATTGCCCCTACTTCCAAGAAATGGGTTTAGGTCATATTGAAAAAATGGAGCCTGGTACCATTGACTTGTATAAGTACGGCGAGAGTAAACTGAAAGTTGCTGTTGAACGAACAAAAGACCATTCACTTGATGGTAGAAAATCTGAAGTATATTTTGCTTTTGATAATCCTAGTTTGCAGATGATAACTGGTGGTGCTTGGGAATTAGATTTATACCCCCATCTACCTAGAGAATATGAAGATGAAAATGTAATTTTCAAATACTTCATAGACTTTAATGATCAGATTTTGCAGGCTGAAGTAATTAGTTTTGATGATTGCTGCTTTACTTATATTCATAGAAAAACTGGTGAGATTAAACACCCTGATACAGACATCATATTTACTAATAAATATGATCCCCGTCCAAATCATGTTAGAAATATAAGAAAGCCAATGAATAGTTGTACAAGAAAAATTGCTGATTTCTTTAAAGAAGATCAAGTTTATTACCAGGATAATGATGTTGGCGAGCTTGTTAGAAACTATTTAATGTATTGTCAAACAGAAATGAAGATATAAAAGTAGCCCCTAGTTAACTAGGGGCTTTTCTTATAAAGTGTCTATGTAGTCAGAATAGCACTCGCATCCATCATGAGCACAGAATAAACAGAAATGTCTGCAGTGATGCTTTATCCATTTCATATATAGAAAATGAAGATAAGATTTGATTTTGTAGTAATTTTTAGCTCGAGCCGAATATGGTCTCATTTGCTTTACTATTGTTGTTGATAAAACAAGTGGATATGTTATTGACGCCCAGCCTGGATTTGATGCCTGAATAAGTTTTACTCGAAATGTTATTAAACCTATATCCATTATAGAATAAACACCCGATGAGTCCACGATCAAATTTCCTGGTCTTAATCTCTTAAATTGTCCTTTAGTCATAGTCATGCACCAAGTTGATATTAATTTTAAGCCCCTGTGCGACTGTAGTTGAATAATTCCATGGCTCGCCGTCAATATCAAATCCTTTCAAGAGTAATAAATTGTCTCTAAAGCGAATGTCTGATACTCGTTCAAAGACAGATAATATGTTGCCTAGTTCGCCTTTAATTTGAACATCAAAAAGTTTTTCCATTTTATGCTCCTTTCATAATCTATATGCTAAATCCATAAGAAAGTATATTAAAAGTAAATATAGCACTAAAAATATTGGTGCAATAATAATATATAATAATGCAATTCCAATATTTTTTACAAGCTGGCATCTGAAAAACCGAACAAGAAATCTAAATATTCTTGTGTTCTTGACATTGAATAATCCTGTGGTTCCATGTGTATGCTTGACCATTCCATGCAGACCTTTCTATTACCTAAGTAATCTGTGACAGTTGCTATTGTTGGTTTATCAATATATGTTACAGTTTGTTTACCTGTTGCTTCTGGCGGAAAATACAATCCTTCATTGAATTTATCGAAGATTTTGTTATAGTTAACTAAACCTTCTTTTCTTAATCCCCTGAGTTTTTCCATGGCATCTTTTGATTCTTCAACAAGACGAGAATCTGGTGTATAAGCTAATTTGAAAAGTTCATAATCTTCATTAGAATTTCGTTCCGTATATGTATGAAGAAGATATGGAACTCCATAGTGCTTATTTACACCTGATATTGTAAAATTGATTTCGCCTGTGGGATATTCGTAAATATATCTTTTAGCCCCTATAGTTTTAAATCTTACATATACACCATCATTTTCCCAAACACCTATTAATTTCTTTTCACCTTTTTTAGTTTCAGGCTCACACATAGAAAATGGTATTGCATAATGATTACACATTTTCAACAATTTGAGTTTCATATTGAGATTATAGGATTTGAAAAAATCTTCATGACGCTCTGGATTAATGTACTTTACACTATCTGTGTCTGAGTAAACATAATCATCTGCTAATTCAAATATAGCTTCCCAAAGATTATGTCTTGCATGAGCCGTAACCCAAACACCCCAAGGATAATAAAGGAATCTGTTGTAGTTTTTGTTATAGTCGACTAGTTGCTCAATTTTATTGGCTGGTGTTGTTCCCCATTGTAAAGAATCATATGTAATTTCTGAGCGCACTATTGCTGTAACCGCCATTCCATAAGCCGCATTTATCATATTCTTTGAGACCATATATTCAGTTTCTCTTCCTTCAACCCCCTTAAGAGATGTTTTGGATTTATATAAATTGAGAATTGCTAAAATAAACGGCTTGGGAAGATAATCACGTTGATAAATGCGTAATCCATGAATAATAGTTTTTTCCCAATCACAGTCATATGCCTTTGTTATAATATCCCAATCCAATTCAGTAACTGTTGTTGTTAAATAATCGGCACTTGCAACACGACCGTTATTGGTGACATAATCATCTGATATGTCTGAACAATGTGATAATGATATATAATTCTCATAAATAAACATTGGAGAAACATCAAATAATGTTGCCGTAAATAGACAGCAATAATATTTGAGATAAAATTGTAATTGTTTTAAAGTTACATCTCCAATAAATATCCCCGCTCCCATTGGAAAATAATCACTAACCATTGCTCCTGGATATGCAGATGCTTCATCTTTTGAAAATATCCCTCCTTTAACATTCTTGGTGAACTCTGTTTCTTTTTCATTTAATGAATAGTCAACTAGAGTAATTCCTGAATATTTTGCCGCCGCATGTGTAAAACCCCCACCAAATGCAGCTTTTAATTGATCATACTCTCTTTCAGATTTTATCGATAATCCTTTCATCTGCTGATGATATTTTGCTTTTACTTTTTTAATAATTGCTGGATTAGACTCATCATTTGTAAAACACCAACCTCTACAGTATTTGCGGACATATCCTGTATTTGTTAATGGAATGTCAGGTATTGAACCATCATTTTCAATTTTTTCTTGAATATAAGACATTACAACTTGCAAGTCTTTTACTTGATACCATATTTCAGAATCTGTTAATGGAGTTTCTGAATGTCTTACTAATGAATAGTCAAGATCGCCAACTGCTTTTTGAACTGGATATTTTTTTAATAATTCTGCTCCAATATATGCTAATGAATAATTGGATAAGAAATACGAGCACTTGAATTCTATTCCCCCCTCTGCAACCGCATATATTGGTCTTCGTTCTTTCATTGCAAATACTTTTCTATTTCCTGAATCGTCTGATTCCCATTTTAATCTTTTACGAATCCATTGAAATTCATATCCCAAGTTTTGAATATAGATTGTTAAGATTCTTCTATCTGATAGTTTCAAACTTGCCACTAGTCGACTAATAAGAGATATTAGTTCGTCCCATGTACGACCTATTATTGAAGATCCGTTGAATCCTAATCCCCATAAATACATTGTGGCAAATTTTGACCCTTTGATATATGTTGAAGATGTTTCTATGTCAATAGTGACTGGAATATTAATATATTCTTTTTTACCATCAACACATAAAGATATTGGTTCTTTTGAAATTTCATCAAAAAAGGAATCTAGTTGACTATAGTAGAAATAGTGGTCATAGTTTTTATAGCCCGACCATTTAGAAACCTCGTTTTGCGAGTTCATTTATAATCTCCTTTCTTGATTTATTTGTAGATAAATAATCTAATATCCCATAATCTTCTACTGATTGTTCAAATTTTGACTGATTTTGAAGTTCTAGATAGTTTAATTCCATTTTTTCTCTAGCAAAATTCATAATATCCATATCTCCAAATCCTTGTGATACCATATCATAAATTGCCGCAATCATATTTTCAGATCCATATGATATTTTCCCTGCATCTTTATTCCATAACATTCTTGCTCGATCTTCACCTTGATATTCTTCAACTAGTCTGTCATAGAGTTCAAATGCTTTAATTGCCATATCTTCAGAAATTAGTTCTTTATTATAGGTTTCCCCATATTTTTTTAACCATTGTCCACCAAAAGCGCCTTTATATTTTTCCCATGTTCCTCTTTCATCTTCATAAAATTTTTCTCCTTGTGGAGTTGAGCGCCAATCAGACATAAATTGCTGTATTCTAGCATATTCTTTTTTCATTTGTTTAAGAGTTCTTAAATCCCCCGTAAACAAATTATTATCCCCTCGTCTTGATTTAGGCAATGTTCTTTGGGCTTCTTTTAAAGCCATTGAACTTCCTGCTAGTTGACTAGCGCGTTTATTTGCTTTTTGTGCCAAAGAAGATAATTGTTCACGAAGATAGTTTAAATTTCCTTTTTTAGCCATTAAATTCTACCTATTTCCTTTCTTGCCTGTTCAAGACATTCTGTGTGAAAAAAATTATAAGATATTCTTTTGCCTGTGCGATATTTAATTACTTGGACATCATGCCAATCTAGGATTAATCCATTACATATGGAACAATATTTTATTTTGGAGAGTCGATATCTTTCTGTTTGACTCATATCTTTTATTTCCATATTTTCTCCTTTCTTAAAACTAGGGCGGATTTTATAACCCGCCCTAGTTGACTAAAGATTATTCTTCGTCTTCAGCCTTTTCTGCAATAAGGTCATTATATGAACCCCATCTTGCAGCATAACAGGTCTTTTTAAATCTCTTCTGATAATAAGAATCAATTACAAAACCTGCTTCGCCGTCATTAATTGCTCTGATTGCATTTTTATCTGCAAGCATTGCCTTAATTTCAGCCAACTGGTGCTGAGGAAGATTTACATAAGTATCTTCGATTGCAAGAATTGGCGATTCATCGTCATATGTTGATTTTGTTCCGATGTAAACACCCGTTATCTTGTAAACATGGTCTTCCCCATTTTCTTCGAAAAGATCTTCAAGATTGACATAATCAAATCCTGATGTGTCAACATCAAAAATTCTTTCCTTGTTAAACTTTGAAAAATTAAATGCCATAATAGGCTCCTTTCTGGGCTTATGCCCTTTAAAATGATTTGTTATTTGAAACACCCCTAGTCAACTAGAGTGGTGTAACCTGATATAAGATGCACATTATTAAAAACGCACATAAAATTATAAACCCCGAGAATAATAATATAGTAAAAATAAATGATAAAAATTTAAACAATTTTCGCATTTTATAAGCCCCTACTTCTCATATCCCATAAATATACATCAAATAAAAATTTTTTGATAAACCAACTTGAAAAAGATGTATGCCTTTTAACAAGAACCTTATATAAAAATTTTCTCATGCTTTTCTCCTTTAAATTGATAACGCATTAATGCGTTAATGCGTTAATGCTTTAACGCGTTAATGCTTTAATACTTTAGTTGACTAAAGCGTTTGACAAAAGTTTAACAAGGGCTTTCGCCCTTGCTAAACTTGTTAAATTGTTGTCAATCGGCAATTTCCACCGATAAATTTGTAAATATCTCTTGTAATGCTACTATGTGAGATAAAGCAATTTCTTTTTTATCATTAGATAATTTTTCGCACTCTGTAAGCAATATAGAAAAACTTTCCGCAATCGTTTCTTTAATACTAGAAACTTCTTTTGCATTTGTATCAACAATAGCATTACCGTTATCATCAATGTCTGTACCGCTCTTAATCGCTTTAAGTTCTTTTTTAACATTGACTAAAGTTCCGCCAATATTCAATTTTCCGTCAGCGATTGCTGAAATGAGATTTTCAGTTGGATTGTCGGCTTTATCATCAACAAGAGATAATACTTGAAGTAAGTTCGCCACACTTGCACCTTTGTATTCGGGTTTAAGTTCATAATTAATGCCGTTAGAAGTTTCCACAAGATTTACAAAATGATAACCTACTCTAGCATACGCACTCGCGGTTGAACTCTTGAGATTGAATAATTGACCAATTTCGCCAGCTGTTTTAAAACCGAATTTTGCCTTATTTCGTGCGAGAACTGATATTTCATAGCATATACCCAAACTAGATTTTTCACGCATTGACAATAAAACATCTAGGCGACTAGCCGATACAACACATTCTTTATTAGTAAGTTCTAAAGTGTGCTCTTGACCTTTACTATCAGTAAAAGTACGTTTCCAAACTTCAATATTTCCGAGTGCGCCACGGCTTTCCGTTTCCGTTGTGGGAACTATGCCAAAATCAAATTTTGCATTATTAATAGTTTCGATAGATGTTGTTTTTGCCATAATATTATCCTTTCCGCCGTCTACTACGGCATAAGCAAAATTTGTTTGTTTGCGTCATTGCGTCATTGTCGCTAGTCATGGCTCAATGTTTCACGTGAAATATTGGCTCGTAGTCACTCAATGCGCTATGCTCTAGTTAACTAGAACTCGCAAGATGAAATTGTCAAAATGGTAACTTTAATAAAGGGTTTAAAACCCTAAAATTTGGGCGCACTTAATAAAAGTGCCAAAACCCACATATTAGGACGACTGTCCCTTGAACTACTTATAGTATAGCACTTAAATTGTCAGACTTTAAGACATAAACCGTTAACAGATTGTAAACAATTTGTGAACAATAGTTAGAATTTTCATAAATTGTTTTAATAATTGTCTGACAAATATAAAATCATTTATAAATTGTATTAAAATTATACACAATAAATTTTTAAATTTTTTGAATAATTTAAATTGTGTATATAAATAGGTACAATTTGACAATATTCCATTGACTAAAATTGAAATATTCTGATAGTTTTTATTGTGTAAACTTTTCAAACAATTCAAACAATATATAAAATTTTGAATTGTGTGACAATTTGTTGAATTAAATTTAATTCGGAC
>JAZUCH010000120.1:0-6553 GCA_045639025.1 Bacteroidales bacterium | reverse complement strand
AATTTTTCCCCACGTCATCCCGTCAGGATTGCTATACATATTCCTTTCCGGAACCAAGTTGTTATCTGGCATCCAGATAGAATTGCCAGCCTCTCCCGACCATTTCCCCTTAGATTTTGGAATGTTGTTATAACCTTTGTTAGAATATTTTATCTCGAAGTAAGTGTCGAGACTGTTTTGCACAGAGACAGGAAAAGTATGAAATAGACAATCTTTCTCTTTTATCTCAGTTTCCGTATCATCAGAAGATATAGCGACTATCTCAGCAATACGCTTGACAGCCGCTATCTTATCTGATATATAAGAGTTTGTGTTTGTTAATGTTTTTAATAAGGATAACATTTATTATTATAAACCAATTTGTTCTTTTATCAGATTATAGTTGGCAATTTCATTAGGATGAATTTCTCCATCAACTTCTATCAACTTGACGATAAATTCTGCCAATACTTTCTTGATTTCTGCTTGTTCTACCTCGTTGAAACCGTCTAACAAATCTCTTGTCATTTGGATTATTGTATCCAATGATACTTTCTCATTGACACTTCCCAAAATGATTTGTTTTATTTCTATAGCTAAACCGCCTTCACCTTGTTCTAAGTTAACGACGAAGTTTTCAATAAACTCTTGTTCACGTGTTTCATAAACTCCGTCACAATTTGCAAAGAACACTCCAATCTTTGCACAAAGAACCTGCATTTGTTGTATTTTATCCATAATATTACTTTTTTGTTTTTATGTTATTTATTATTATTAGCATTGCTATTATTATTAGCATTGATGACAGCATCTATACCAACTTTAGCTATGTATAAAATGCCAGCAAAAATACCTGTAGTAAGAATTGCACTCATAATTTCAATTTTTTAAGGGTTATACAATTATTATTTATTTGTTCCAGAAACAGGCTGTCCATTAATAGCCTGTATAGCTGCAATACCTACACTTGCGACTGATGCAACTATTCCTGCGATTGCTATAAACATAATTTTAATTTTTAAATGTTAACAATATTTATTTTATTTTCAAAACTTCCAAATCTGATGTGTTAAGTATATTTGCCTTAACGGCATCAATGCCATATATTCTCATAAAAGCATCCGCAACCAATTGTCCTCTATTGCTTGTCAAAGGATTAACACCTGTTGTTACAACTTCTACAGTCATATCAGGTTCTACCATTATGCCATTGCAAATCTTTCTCCTTTTTGTTATTATTCTCCATTGCGCCATGATGATTATATATTAACAAGATTCAACAATTTGTTTTTGCAAGTATAGGAACAAAATTAGTTCATTAAAATTCCAATTCATACCAATTCGTACCAAATCACAACATGAAAAACATATAGTTATTACACAATATTTAAATTCTTATTTTTGCAAAAAACAATGGCACTTGAGATGGAAAACGAATTTTGTATCGAGAAGTTAAAGCAAATGCTGAAGTCACAATTCGGCCGCGACATGGAAACTCCAGCCGATTTCTCCGATTTGAGTGATGACATTAGAGATAAACTTAAATGCAGCACGATGAGCGCCACAACTCTGAAACGTTTGTTCGGATATATCAAATACGACAAAGACATCAGTCTATCATCTCTGTCACTCCTCGCTCGCTATCTCGGCTACTCGGGATGGAACGCCTTCTGCATGAACTACAAAAGCGAGTCTGGGTTCATATCCTCACAAGTGATATATTCCAAAAACCTATCAAAAGGCGATTCTGTAGTGTTCGAATGGAACCCTAACAGATACTGCCTCGCTGAATTCCTCGGCAACGACAGATTCCTCGTCAAAGATGCTCAATATTGCAAACTGGAAATAGGAGACACTTTCACAACGACACAATTCATCTTAAACAATCCGCTGATAATAACAGACCTCATTCAGGTCAGAATGCCAGAAAATCCTCCTAAAAAATATGTGGCTGGCAGCAAATCAGGATTAACCAAGTTGAAAGAAATGAAGAAAAAATAAAGACATTGCAAAAATACTGTTATTAACAAAAAAGTATTACCTTAGCGATTCAAACAAAGAGGTCCTAAACAATGTTCGACTCCGACTTAAATTCTGGATTCATAGAAGAAGACAACTTCAATATAGCAAATCAGTTCTCTAACATCGAACTGATACATAACTCTAAAAATGGTTATAGCGAGCTATATAAAGCCAAACGCTACGGCAAGTGGTATGCCTTAAAACGTTTGACCGACAAAGACGATTTCGATATCTTGAAAGAACCCGCAGGAACAACATCATTTGCTTCTCCTGAACAGCAGAAAAGAAATAAAATAGATAATCGCTCCGACATCTACGCTCTCGGAAAATTACTTCAAGACATTCCTTGTCAATCTATTAAGATAAAAATAATAACGAGAAAATGTCTGGCAGAGAATCCCGAGAGAAGATTCAGTTCTGCTCTTGATGTAAAGAAAAAACTCAACGACAAGACAAATGTCATTGCTGGAATATCATTGCTGATGACAACGGTATTCGTGATTTTTTCTTTCATATTAATAAAAGCAATATTCATGATTTATTCCATCATACTGATGAATCTGAAAAATGATATAGTGACATCGGGAAGGGAAAGCAGGAATAATGAAATTGTTTTACAAGAATCGTACGACTCTCTCAAAAGAGAAGTCTTAATGTTGGATACGAAAATTACGTGATAAAATCAGAATCGGATTCTATCAAAACTGCTTTGAAAAAGCAAAGCGAGATAGAGGATTTGAGGAACTAAGGATTTGAGGAACTAAGGAATTGAGGAACTAAGGAATTGAGGATTTGAGGAATTTTTCCTTTTGCCTTTAGTCTTTTGCCATTAGCCATTTGTCATTAGTCTTTCAACTTTGCGTCTCTGTGACTTTGCGACATTGCGTCTTTAAACCTTACAAATCGCTGCTATCAATTTCTTAGTGTAATCGTTTTGAGGATTGTTGAAAAGTGCGTCGGCTTCATTCATCTCCTGAATCTTGCCGTTATACATCACCACGACTCTGTCAGACATAAATCTTACCACGCTTAAATCGTGAGAGATGAAGATATATGTGAAATGAAATTCTTTCTTCAGTCTGTTAATAAGATTTAACACCTGCGCCTGCACTGAGACGTCGAGAGCCGATACCGACTCGTCGCATATTATGAGTTTCGGATTGACAGCCAAAGCGCGTGCAATACAGATGCGCTGCCTCTGACCTCCGGAGAACTCGTGCGGATAACGCTGATAATGCGATGCTTCCAACCCGACTTCTTCCAAGAGACAACAAACGCGTTCTCTTCTTTTCTTGGAGTCTTTCTCAATGCCGTGAACCAACATCGGCTCAGCGATAGAGTCGCCAATACAGATACGCGGATTCAAGGATGAATACGGGTCTTGAAATACTATCTGCGCCTGCTTGCGATATTCTCTTAATTCTTTATTATTTAACTTCGTGATGTCTATTCCTTCGAAGATGACATTGCCTGAAGTCGGCTCGACTAATCTTAAAATGCTGCGTCCCAATGTGGTCTTTCCGCATCCCGACTCGCCTACAAGTCCGAGTGTCTCGCCTGGATAAACATCGAAACTCACATCATCGACGGATTTTATGTAATTGTATGTCCTGCCGAAGACACCTTTTCGAAGCGGATACCAAGTCCTGAGATTCTCAATTTTTAAGATAGGTTCCTGAGAATATAAAAGTTCATGTTGTTTCTTACGTTCTTCGTCAGTGATGAGCAATTCGTTCTTGATTTGATTGTTGTCAATCCATTTTCCATCGAGGAATTCTTTCACGACAGGAAGTCGCTCCAGACGATAATCGAGTGGCGGGCGACAAGCGATGAGTCCTTTAGTATAAGGATGCTGAGGATTGTTCAAAATGTCGCGAGTCTTGCCTTTTTCCACTATGACGCCTTTGTTCATCACGATGACATCGTCGGCAATCTCAGAGACCACGCCGAGGTCGTGGGTGATGAATATCATTCCCATACCGTTCTCGCGCTGTAGCTCTTTAAGAAGTTTCAAAATCTCTTTCTGCACCGTCACATCGAGAGCCGTCGTGGGTTCATCAGCGATAAGTATTTTAGGATTTGAAATGAGAGCCATGGCAATCATCACTCTCTGCTTCTGACCGCCAGAAAGCTCATGTGGATATTTGTCAAAAATAATCTCAGGATTAGGGAGCTTCACCTTCTCGAAAAGTTCTAGAACTTTTTCTTTGTGTTGCTGTGTTGCTGAGTTGCTGAGTTGCTGAGATTTTAGTTGGCTGGTCACTGAACCTGTCGAAGTGCCAATCTTTGCCTTCGACAAGCTCAGGCACCGCATGCCCAATGTCTTTTGTCCTTTGCCTTTAGTCTTTTGCCAGCCGAAGGCTTCCATCACCTGAAATCCGCATTTATAAACTGGATTCAACGATGTCATAGGTTCCTGGAAAATCATAGCGATTTGTTTGCCCCGGACCTCCGACATCTGGTCGTCGTTATAATGTGAAATGTCATTATCTTCCAATAAGATGGAATCAGATTCTATTCTGGATTTACGTCTGTCGAGGAGTTGCATCACAGCGAGATTACTCACCGATTTGCCAGAACCTGATTCACCTACAATACCTAAAGTCTTGCCCTCAAACACTTCAAAGTCGATACCATGCACCGCCTCCTGCCATTTATCGTCGCGGCAGAAAGAGATACGGAGATTGCTGACTTTCAGAAGCGTTTTCATCTTTTATGCGTAACGGAGATATTATCTGTTTATCACAATTCTATTGAATTTACCATCAACAGCTATTATATATGTTCCATTTGATATATTTGAAATATCAATCATATTATCACCTGATTCTAATGATGTCTTCAACACAACTTTCCCCATAAGGTCGTATATTGTTATTTCTGCTTCTTTTTCAAGTCCGCTGATATTGATAAAGTCAGATGCTGGGTTTGGATAGAAGAACAAATCATTTACATAAGTCTCATCTATTGACTCGGTGCTTTTGAAATGAGCCACCAGATTTACATCTTCAGTTGCTTCGAAAACATACTGGTTGTTAGCTGTTACAAATGTGCCGTCGGCATAGGTCCATTTCTCGAAGATGTAATTCTCATTAGGTACAGCTATGGCATAGACTGTCTGTCCATGTGTGTAAGTGCCAGAGCCAGATACCATGCCGCCAGCTTCGGGATTAGCTGACAGTGTTATCTGATATTCTTTAAGTGCGAACACTGCATTGAAATGTCTGTCTGACAGCACCTCAAAGCTATAAGAAGGTTCGTATGACACTATGGTTGCACCTTCTTTGAGCATCAAGAAATCATATCCTTCATTAGGTGTTATTTCCAGATGACAAGTATCATACTCTTGATAAGCGCCGAGACCAGATACAATACCTGCTCCATTAGGGCTTGTTTGAGCACTAACTTGATAATAATTTATTTGTAATGAAAACTCAGCTCTGAAGTTTCTGTTTGAATCTGCTGTAAGTGTATATGTTGTTTCGGTAGTTACAAGTTCGTCATTTTCATATAGGCCGAGGTAATCGTATCCTGGGTTAGTTATGACTTGCAATGTGCATGTTTCGTTTTCAAGATATTCGCCTGTGCCCAAAATTGTTCCTCCAGTCTCTGGATTGGCGTATGCGTTTATTTGGTAATATATTGGCATCTCTGACAAATGAGCCATAAATTTTCTATCAGAAAGTACGATGAAACTGTAGTTATGCTGTTTTGTTACAGTATCAGTGTCTTCAAGCAAGGCATCCAGCTGGTAACCTTGGTTAGGTGTTATAGAGATAAAGCATGTGTCGTATTTCTTATATTCACCCGCGCCTGTTATTACGGCTGTCATTTCAGGAATCATATCAATATTGACATAATGCTTATAAGAGTCGAATGCGAAGATAAAAGGCTCTGAAGCATTGCCAATGATATCGTTTGACTTAAACTCAATATAAGATTTACCTATCATTTCCAGCTCAATATTTCTGTTATGGTCGTAGCATTTAAAACTAATGCTGTCGCCATAATAGCCGTAAATCATCATGAAGACATAATATCTGTCTAATGATTCTATATATTGAACCATGGAGCTGCCTCTACAGACGCCATCATAGAAGGCGCCTATCTCTATTGATGCATTACGTTGTTCAACGTCATCGAAATGCAACACGCCAGTGACGGTCATATTACTTTCAAATTGATATGGGTCAGGTTGCCAGTGATTTGCTTTTGTCAGAAAAGGCACAATCATCAAAATAAGGAATATAATCTTTTTCATAGCAGTAATGTGATAACTGCTTCAAAGATACAATTTTTTTTAAAATGAGAAATTAGGAGTGAGGAATTAGGAATGATTTTTTTAGACTAAGGCTGTTGAACTTTGAGCTTTGAACTTTGGCTTTTGAACCTTTTTAGTAATGAAGTGATGAAGTGATGTGAAAACCCCCTCTAATCCCTCTGTACCTCTACACCTCTAATCCCAAATTCCTGAATTCCTCAAATCCTCCATCCACGAAACCACACGAAATGTTTTTTCTGTGAAAAAACTCTATTCCCCAATTTAAAAGAC
>JAZUCH010000119.1:0-7804 GCA_045639025.1 Bacteroidales bacterium | reverse complement strand
CTAGGAAGAATACCAACAGCAAAAAAGAGATATCGGCCATTGAACCTGCATTGAGATCCGGTACTTTCTTTTTTTGTCTAGCCATATTCTTAATTAGTTAAAGAGTTTATAAACTGCTGAGCCTATTGCTGCTACGAATGTTCCACCAAGAACGATGTATAAGAACATCATCAAGAAGTCGCATATAGCTTCTGCACTTGCTGTTACATTCATTGATTCTAAATATTCTTGACTTAATGTTGCACCTGGAGAGATTAAGTAAGCTATTAAAGCTACGACTGCGAATGCGCCTATTGCGATAAGTATTTTCTTGACACTACCAGGATTAACAATAACTCCATAAATTGGAGAGAAGAGTATAGCTAAAACGAGTAATATGACGAGAGCGTATGTCATATACATTTGGAGGTCGGCACTTGCTTGACCCTTGAATACGCAGATTGCAAGGATAACGACAATGATGCCCATAAGACCCCAAAGCCCGTATTTACTTATCTTTAATAATTTATCGTCCATTGTTAACTGTTTTTGATGTTAACGAAAATTAATTTTTCTTTGAATAATCGTTTAAGATATCCATGAAAGTGATTGTGCTTTCTTCCATGTCGTTCAAGATACCTTCAATTTTGTTGAGGATGAAGTTGTAAGCAACTTGGAGAATCATAGCTGTGATCAAACCGAAAACAGTTGTCAACAAAGCAACTTTCATACCGCCAGCAACGATTGTAGGGCTGATGTCACCTGCTGCAGCGATAGAGTCGAAAGCTTGAACCATACCGATAACAGTACCGAAGAAACCTAAGTTAGGACCTAAAGCGATACATAATGTAATCCAGCTTGTGCCGCTTGAAAGGTTACCATTCATAACTGAACCGTAAGAAATCATTGATTTTTCTACTTCATCAAGACCGTCGTTGTAACGCATTAAACCTTGGTAGAAAATGCTTGCAACTGGACCGCGTGTGTTGCGGCAGAGTTCTTTAGCTTTTTCGATGCCGCCTTGGTTCAAAGCAACTTCTAATTCAGCAACTAATTTCTTTGTGTTTGATGTGCTTAATGTTAAATAAATAATTCTTTCGATACAGAGAGCTAAACCGAGGATTAAACAGACGAGAACGAGTGTCATGAATCCCCAACCACCGTCGATGTATTGTTTCTTAAGAACTTCGTGGAATGTTGGTGCTTCTTCTTCTGTTTCTGTCATAGTTGTTGTTACAACTTCTTCGACTGGAGCTGCTTCTTCAGCGGCTACTTCTTCAGCAGCAACTTCTTCTGTAGCTACTTGCTCTGTTTGTGGAACGTTTTCATCTTGCTGTGCAAGAACTGAATTGCTGATTCCAAATGTCAAAAAACCAGCAATTGTGAGTAAAGCAATTAATTTTTTCATAATTGGAAATGTTGATTACTACTTTTTAATTTTTTGATTGATTACTTATTTTAATTTAACTTAGTTTATTTCAATTTTATTGTTAACAATTTGAATTTTAAGTTCCTGCGGAGAGAGCGGGATTCGAACCCGCGATACCCTTTTGGAGTATACACACTTTCCAGGCGTGCTCCTTAAACCACTCGGACATCTCTCCCTCTACAAGCCTTAAAAAATTCGCACCAAAGTTACATATTTTTTCTTTAAAAAACGAAATTATTTTTAAACAATGTTTACTTTTTTTACTTCGACTTAACTATTGTTATATCAACGTTTTTTTTATTTTTTTATCTTAAAATAATTTTATCCTCAATTTTTTATCCGATAAAATCATTCTTTTTTATACCATTATATTCAAAAAAATGAATTATAAACATGTAAACTCTAACTTGTAGTCTTGTTGTCTCGTGGTCTTGTAGTCTTTATATCGTCATCTCACCTCTGATAGGTGTCTGCAAGAGTTCTTTTGTCTTTTCCGGTGTGTAACCTTCTCCTAAAAGATACATTAGTTTGGCTATTGCAGATTCTGTTGTGATGTCGTGTCCACTTAATACACCTATTCTATTTAAGTCGAGACTTGTTTCGTAGCGGCCCATTTCTACGGAACCAGACTTGCATTGTGTTACATTATATACTATCAATCCATTGTCGATGGCTTCTTTCAGTCCGTCGATGAACCATGATGCTGTTGGAGCATTGCCTGAGCCGTATGTCTCGATGATTAATGCTTTTAAATTAGGTGTGTTTAATGTGTGATGGACGAATTCTTTTGTGATGCCTGGGAATAACTTCAGAATAGCTACATTGTTGTTTAACTTCTTGTGAAGTTTTAACTTCTTGAAGTTAGGCTTCATGATATACTCCTTATTATATTTAATGCGAACACCTACGTCGGCGAGTGAAGGGTAGTTGCCTGAGACGAAAGCGTTGAAATGTTCGGCATTGTGTTTTGTTGTTCTGTTTCCTCTGAGAAGCTGGTTTTCGAAGAAGATTGTCACTTCTGGAACCATAGCTGTGTCTTGGTCTTTGGCAGCGGCTATCTCAATGGCAGCGATGATGTTTTCTCTGCCGTCGCTTCTTACCATGCCCATAGGTAACTGAGAACCAGTGAAGACTACCGGCTTGTTAAGATTTTCTAACATAAAACTTAAGGCCGAAGCTGTGTAAGCCATTGTGTCGGAGCCGTGCAATACAACAAAGCCGTCGTATTTTTCGTAGCAGCTTTCTATCTTTTCAGCCAATGTTACCCAGAAATCAGGTGTCATGTTTGAAGAATCAATGAGATTATCGAAAGCATAGAAGTCCAACTGATAATCTAAATTTCTCAAAACAGGCAAATGGTCGTATAGATTGTCAAAGTCAAAAGGTACTAAACTGCCGGTCTGTGGGTCTTGCATCATGCCGATGGTTCCGCCGGTATAAAGTATTAATAATGAAGTTTTTTCTCCTGACATAACCAAAAATTTTATGTTATAGATTAAATAATTGTCTTGCGTTATTTGATGTAGCTTTTGCTACTTCGTTGATGTCAATTTGTTTTACTTCTGCGATTTTCTTCGCCACCTCAATCATATAAGCGATTTCGTTTCTCTTTCCTCTGTAAGGAACCGGCGGCAGATATGGGTCGTCGGTTTCAAGAAGTATCTTGTCCAAAGGTATCTCGTTCAAGAAACTTTTTACGTCGCAGTTTTTATATGTGATGACGCCGCCAAGTCCGAGGTGAAATCCCAATGACATGGCGATGTCGGCTTGTTCTTTCGTTCCGTTGAAACAGTGAAAGACACCTTTCAGGTTCCCGTCTTGTTCGTGTTCCAGCACTTTAAACATAAGGTCGAAGGCCTCGCGAGTGTGCAGTGACACTGGAAGATGAAGGTGTTTTGCCCAGCGTAATTGTTCTGTCAAGACTTCAACTTGTTGTTTTTCAAATGTCTTGTCCCAATATAAATCAAGACCTATTTCACCTACGCCTACCCAGCATTGTCTTTCCATCTCTTTTTCTATTACGGAAAGATGACGTTTGTAGTCTTCTCTGACGCCTTCTGGATGAAGACCCATCATCATTCTGCAGTTATCGGTATGTTTTTCGTAGAAGTCCATCATAGGTTTGATGGTGCTTTCATCTGTGTTGGGAAGCAGCACCATCTCGACACCGACTTCTAAGGCTCTCTGAAACACCAATTCTCTGTCGGTGTCGAAAGCCTCGTCATAAATATGTGAATGAGTGTCGATGTACATGATTATCAATATAAGAAGTTATCGTATGGGTATCTGATGGCGTGCATGTCTTTTATCTCTTGGTATAAAAGGTCTCTGAATTCCTGATAGTTGTCTTTTTCTACGGCAGAGATGAATATACATGAGTTGCCTTTAGCCATCCATGTCTTCTTCCAGTCTTCAAGAGTATAGTTGATTTTTGTTGTAGGTGTTAAATCGTCTTCTTCTTTCTCGACATAACTATAAGCATCTATCTTGTTGAAAACCATTATTACTTTCTTATCTCCGGCGCCGATTTCATTAAGAGTTTTATTAACCACCTCAATCTGTGCTTCGAAATCAGGATGTGAGATGTCAACAACGTGAAGCAGTATGTCTGATTCACGTACCTCGTCCAATGTGGATTTGAATGATTCGACGAGTTGGTGAGGCAGTTTTCTGATAAAACCTACTGTGTCGGAGAGAAGGAAAGGAAGGTTTTCCACCACGACCTTACGAACTGTTGTCTCCAATGTAGCGAAGAGTTTGTTCTCTGCGAACACGTCGGATTTGCTTAACAGATTCATTATCGTTGATTTGCCTACGTTGGTGTAACCTACGAGTGCTACTCTGACGAGCTGTCCTCTGTTTTTACGTTGGACAGTCTTCTGCATATCTATTTCTTTGAGTCTTTCTTTAAGACTGGTTATTTTGTCGCGTATGATACGGCGGTCGGTTTCAATTTCTTTTTCACCAGGACCTCTCAGACCGATACCACCTTTTTGTCTCTCCAAGTGAGTCCACAAGTGGGTCAAGCGAGGAAGCATATATTGATACTGAGCAAGTTCTACCTGAGTCTTGGCGTGTGCTGTTCTTGCGTTTTTGGCGAATATGTCTAAGATAAGATTTGTTCTGTCTAAAATCTTACATTCGAGTTCTTTCTCGATGTTACGAAGCTGAGTAGGAGTGAGTTCATCGTCGAAGACAGCCATTGTGATGTTTTCGGCTTTGATATATTGTTTGACCTCTTCGAGTTTACCTGTTCCGAGGTAAGTGACGCTGTTTGGATGGTCGAGAGGCTGGATGAAACGAGCCACTGGCACGCCGCCCGCTGTCTCAATCAAGAAAGCGAGTTCATCCAAATATTCTTCCGTACGTTCTCTGTTCTGAGTCTGAGTGCAAACAGCAATCAAGACCGCTGTCTCAACCTTGTCTTCGTAAACTACAAACTTCTCCGCCATATTTATATGTTTTAAGGCTAAGGACTAAAGGCTAAAGGCAAAAGGATTTATTAAAAAAACTTTAGTCATTAGTCATTAGCCGTTAGTCATTTAAAAACTTCTAAATCCTATGATTTCTCTAACCTCTTTGATTGTCTTGCTTGCGCTTTCGTGAGCTTTTTCTGCTCCCATGCGAGCTACTTTCTTGATATATTCGTCGTCGCTTGAGAGTTCGTTGATGCGTTCGCGGAATGGAGTCACCACTTGGATGATATCTTCAGCAAGTTGTTTCTTCATATCGCCGTAACGTATTGTCATGTTGTTATAAGCGTCGTCGAAGAATTGTACAGTATCAGGTGTTGACACTATCTTCATGAGGTTGAAGAGGTTTTGTATTGCTTCTGGTTTTACTTGGTTAGGTTCTGTAGGGCCGCTGTCTGTTACTGCGCGCATCACTTTCTTGCGGATTGACTTGTCGTCTTCGCACAAGAAGATAGCGTTGCCTTCGCCTTCCGACTTGCCCATTTTGCCGCTGCCGTCGAGGCCAGGCACTTTGATGAGGTCGTTGCCGAAGTTAAATCCTTGAGGCACTGGGAAGTAGTCGATACCGTAGATGCGGTTGAATCTTTCAGCGAAGTCGCGGGCTTTTTCGAGATTTTGTTCTTGGTCTTTTCCTACAGGGATATAATTTGATTTATGAATCAATATGTCAGCTGCCATGAGAGTAGGGTAGGTGAGAAGACCAGCATTGACGTTATCTGGTTGCTTACGTACTTTTTCCTTAAATGTAGTGACGCGTTCGAGTTCGCCGATGTATGCGTTCATATTTAAGAAGAGGTATAACTCAACTACTTCAGGCACGTCGCTTTGGACATATAATGTAGCTTTTTCAGGGTCGAGACCTGCTGCGAGGTATTCCACGAGGATTTGTTTTACTCTTCCGTGCAAGTCATCTGGATGAGGATGAGTTGTAAGTGAGTGATAGTCAGCAATGAAAAAATAACAATTATAACTATCTTGTAATTTGAGGAAATTCTGTACTGCTCCGTAATAATTACCGAGGTGGAGATTGCCTGTTGGTCTGATACCGCTTAAAACTATTTCTTTCATATTCTAATTCAAAAATTAATACGCAAAGATAATAAAAAAGACGAATGGCTAAAGGCTAATGACGAAAGTTTTTTTAATTAGGAATTATGAGTTAGGAATTAGGAATGATTTTTTTAGAGCTGTTGAACCTTCACCATGAATTCCTAAAAAAAGAAGCGCCACTATAAAGTAGCGCTCCATATATGTGGATAACGTCTGTTGACTGTTGTCCGTTGACTGTTGTCTTAAAATTACCAAGCGAATAATGGGAATTCTGACATCATTTCGTTGACTTTTTCTCTTACTGCAGTAATCTTAGCATCGTTGTCGATGTTGCTGATTACGTCGTCGATTAATTCAACGATAGGTTCCATGTGTTCTTCTTTGAGACCACGTGTTGTGATAGCTGGAGTACCTACGCGGAGACCTGATGTTTGGAATGGAGAACGGCTGTCGAATGGAACCATGTTCTTGTTAACTGTGATGTCAGCTTGAACGAGGATGTCTTCAACTTTTCTACCTGTGATTTCAGGGAATTTAGAACGGAGGTCGATGAGCATGAGGTGGTTGTCTGTACCGCCTGAGATGATGTTGTAACCTCTGTCTGTGAAAGCTTTAGCCATCACTGTAGCGTTTTTCTTAACTTGGAGGATGTATTCGAAGTATTCATCTGAGAGAGCTTCGCCGAAAGCGACTGCCTTACTTGCGATGACGTGTTCGAGTGGACCGCCTTGTACGCCTGGGAATACTGCGCTGTTGAGGAGAGCAGACATCATTTTAACTTCGCCCTTAGGTGTTGTCAAACCCCATGGGTTTTCGAAGTCGTCACGCATCAAGATCATACCGCCGCGTGGACCACGGAGTGTCTTGTGTGTTGTTGTTGTGATGATGTGACAGTAATCCAATGGGTCGTTGAGGATACCGCGAGCGATGAGACCTGAAGGGTGAGAAACGTCTGCCATCAAGATAGCGCCGATTTTGTCAGCGATTTCGCGCATGCGTTTGTAATCCCAGTCACGTGAATATGCTGAAGCACCAGCGATGATGAGTTTAGGTTTTTTCTCGAGTGCTACCTTTTCCATGTTGTCGTAGTCAACGCGGCCTGTTTCAGGGCTTACTTGGTATGCTACTGGGTTGTAGAGGATACCTGATGAGTTGACAGGTGAACCGTGTGAAAGGTGACCGCCGTGTGCGAGGTCGAGACCCATGAATGTATCACCTGGTTGTAAGCAAGTTAACATAACTGCCATGTTAGCTTGTGCGCCAGAGTGTGGTTGAACGTTTGCGTATGTTGCGTTGAATAATTCGCATGCTCTTGCAATTGCGATTTCTTCTGTTTGGTCAACTATTTGACAACCACCATAGTAACGTTTGCCAGGATAACCTTCAGCATATTTGTTTGTCATTACTGAACCCATGGCTTTCATCACTTGGTCGCTTACGAAGTTTTCTGAAGCGATAAGTTCAATACCATGCATTTGGCGTTGTTTTTCCTTGCGAATCAAGTTAAAAACTTTAGTGTCTTTTTTCATGATTTATCTATTTTGTTGATATTAAATAAATTACACTTCTAAGCGCTAGCTTTTCCTCTACGCTTTTTTGAACTCTCAAAGGTATAATATTTTTTTGAATAAAAAAGAGATTTGTTAAAAAAATGCTTCTGAACTCAGAACTTTGAACTCAGAACTCTGAACTATGAACTTTCTTTGGGCGTTCCGGCTCCGCTTCCAGCTCCGCCGTCGGGCTTTCCGCTATATCTTTGCTCGCCATGTTTCCGTCTCGCTTCTCAAAATCGGACCTCGGCACTTCGACAGGCTCAGTGACCTCGTCACCGTTCCCGAAACTCGTTCCCGTTCCGCTCGCAAAGGATGCCGCT
>JAZUCH010000118.1:0-6919 GCA_045639025.1 Bacteroidales bacterium | reverse complement strand
GTTTTTATGCGCATTTTGGTATGTTCTGACGAAATCTCAGAATCCACACGGAAAAATCTTCAAATATGTTAATAATCCAGAGTTTTGCTCATAAAAAAAGAAACCGCCTAACTTTTTGTTGTTAGACGGCCTCTTTTTTTTACAAGCTAAAAAAATAAAGAATTTTTTAGAATGCCCTTTCCTTCTGATAATACTTATAATTGTTATAAGCTGAACATGGCTTGCTCTGATGACATGATGTTAAAACAATACCCAAAAAGAAAGTGATAACTAATAAATACAATAATTTTTTCATTATTTTAAACAATTAATATTATTTCAATTTCATTATGCAAAATAAACGAATTTTTGCCGATATTTGTACAATAAAATTAATTTATTTTAATGAATATTATTAAAAAACCTATTATCGAAGAAAAGTGGTATGAAGCTTTGAAAAACGAATTTGAATCTTCATATTTTGCTGACATCAAATCATTTCTCATCGAAGAGAAAAAACAATTCGTAGTATATCCACCAGCTCCACTTATCTTCAATGCTTTCAATCTTACTCCTTTCGATGATGTTAAAGTCGTGATATTAGGACAAGACCCATATCATAACATAGGACAAGCTCATGGCCTTGCGTTCTCGGTACCTGATGGAATACAGAGACCGCCAAGTCTTCTCAATATTTTCAAAGAATTAAATCAGGATTTAGGCATACCAATATCAGTTAATGGAAATTTAGAAAAATGGGCTAAAGAAGGAGTTCTTCTGCTCAATGCTTCACTTACAGTAAGAGCCAACATGGCGGCATCGCACGCCAAAATAGGATGGCAGCGATTCACCGATGCCGCCATCAAAGCACTCTCCGACAAGAAACAAAACCTCGTATTCATCCTTTGGGGCAACTACGCTATCGCTAAAGAAAACCTCATAGACCATAACAAACATCTCATACTAAAAACAGTCCACCCTTCCCCACTCTCCGCCTCACGCGGTTTCTTCGGATGCAAACATTTCTCAAAGACAAATGAATATCTTTTAAATAATAATATAAAACCTATAGACTGGAGTCTTTAAAAGACAACAGTCAACAGACAACGGACAACAGACTTCGTCCACATCTGTAATACTGATAAATAAACAAAATTATTAACATAAAAATTGGACAATGACTGTTGACTGTAGTCTGTTGTCCGTCGACTTAAAAAATGAAAAAATTAGTATTTGCAACACACAACGCTCATAAGTTAGAAGAACTTCGTGCTATAATAAAGAACTTTGATATTGTAGGTTTAACCGATATCAATTGTCATGAAGAAATCGTTGAAGATGCCGACACTTTAGATGGCAACGCAAAAATCAAGGCTGACTTTATAACAAACAACTTCCATATCGACTGCTTCGCTGATGACACTGGTTTGGAAGTAGACGCTCTCGATGGCGCTCCTGGCGTTTATTCAGCCCGCTACGCTGGCGAAGGCTGCTCATACCAAGATAATGTCAACAAACTTTTAGAAGCGCTTAAAGGCGTAGAAAATCGCAAGGCCCGCTTCAGAACAGTGATAGCTCTTAATATCAATGGCGAACAGCATTTCTTCGAAGGCAAGGTGGAAGGCATCATCACCGAAGAACAACACGGAGAAAAAGGATTCGGCTACGACCCTATCTTTTTGCCAGACGGCTTCGACCAGACTTTCGCAGAGATGTCGATGGATGTGAAAAATGAGATTTCTCACAGAGGAAGAGCTACGAAAAAACTTATTGAATTCTTAATGCATAATTCATAATGCATAATTATGTAGAGACGCATCAATTACACAATAAAAATTAACAATATGTAATTGCAACGTCTCAGTAATGAGGAATATTTTCATAATATTTCATAATCTCTCGCAGAGACGCAGAGAACCACAGAGAATTACTTTGCGAACTTTGCATCTCTGCGAGAGGGGAATTTACGATTAGTGTTTATTAGTGCTAATTCGTGGACAAAAAAAAGACGCCACAGTGAAGTGACGTCTCTACATTATCAATTGTTAATTTTAGATTTCAAGACTTCCATTGCCTTGTCGATACCATCGACATTCTTGCCGCCTGCTGTAGCGAGTGTCTTCTGACCGCCGCCACCGCCTTGGATTTCCTTAGCAGCTTCTCTGATCATAGCGCCAGCATCCCATTTACGTTCGTCAACGAGCGACTGTGGAATCATAACGCATAATGCTGGTTTGCCTTCGAAGATACCGCCCATGAGAAGGATAGCTTCTGCATCGAGTTCCTTCACTGATGTAGCGATAGTTCTCATCTGGTTGACGTCTGCTTCAACGCGAGCGATAACCAACTTACGACCTTCGAAATCGACAGCTGCATTATAGATGTTACGTGCTTCAGCGACAGCTTTTTCTTGCATCATCTGTTCGACTTTCTTTTGCAACATCTGATTTTGTGCGCTGAGGCTTTCGATAGCCTTAATCAAGTCGCCTGATGTCTTGACGATTTCTTTAATCTTAGCGATTTGTTCTAATTGATTGTCTAAATAACACATAACGTCGTCGCCTGTGACAGCTTCGATACGACGTACGCCAGCAGCGATAGCGCCTTCAGACAAGATTTTGAATGAACCTATGCGACCTGTTGAAGCGATGTGAGTACCGCCGCAAAGCTCGACTGAATATTCCTTATCGAAAGCGACAACTCTAACATGGTCGCCGTATTTTTCACCGAACAATGCCATCGCACCCATGTTCTTAGCTTCTTCGATAGGAACATTTTCAAATGTATTGTTCAAGACATCTTCTCTAATTTTTTCGTTGACGATTTTTTCAACTTGCTTGATTTCTTCGTCTGTCATCTTTGAGAAATGGCTGAAGTCGAAACGAAGTCTTTCGTCATTTACCAAAGAACCTTTTTGTTCAACGTGGTTACCCAAGACTTGACGTAATGCTGCATGCATCAAGTGAGTTGTTGTGTGGTTAGCTTCGATTTTTCTTCTTCTCTTAATATCGATAGTAGCAACGAAGTCAGCCTCTGGTTCTTGAGGAATCATATCAGTGATATGAATGATAAGGTCGTTTTCTTTAACAGTATTCAAAACCTTAACGACTTCATTTTCTGATGTGAGAGTACCGACGTCACCGACTTGACCACCCATTTCAGCATAGAAAGGAGTTTGGTCTAAAACGATTTCATAATGTTTCTTGTTCTTAGCAACGACTTCTCTGTAACGCATGATTTTGGAAGTAGTTGTTATTTCGTTATAACCTTTGAATTCAGTTGCTTTGTCGTCTTCAACAACAACAATCCAGTCGCCTGATGATTTCTCAGCAGCTTTACGAGAGCGGTTCTTTTGTTCTTCGAGGTTTTTCTTGAAACCTTCCATATCAACTGTGAGACCTTTTTCTTCTGCCATGAGGTTTGTCAAGTCAACAGGGAAACCGTAAGTGTCGAACAATTCGAAAGCGAAAGCACCTTCGATGACTTTTGATTCTGGGTTTTGTTCAACGTATGACTCGAAACGACGGATACCTTGTGACAATGTTCTCAAGAATGATGCTTCTTCTTCGCGGATGACCTTAGCGACGAGTTCTTGTTGAGCTTTCAATTCTGGATATTGTTCGCCCATTTCATTTACCAAAACTGGCAAGATGTTATATACGAATGGTTCTGTGAAGCCTAAGAATGTGTAACCATAACGTACGGCACGACGTAATACGCGGCGGATGACATAACCAGCGCCATTGTTTGAAGGAAGCTGACCGTCTGCGACAGCGAAGCTGACAGCACGGAGGTGGTCGGCGATAACACGCATTGCGATATCTACCATTTCTTCTTTGCCGTATTCTTTGCCTGAGAGTTCAGCTACTTTGTCGATTAAAGGAGTGAATACGTCTGTGTCGTAGTTTGACTTCTTATTTTGGATGACGCGGACGAGACGTTCGAATCCCATACCAGTGTCGATATGTTTTGCTGCGAGGTTGACGAGACTGCCGTTAGCCATACGGTTGAACTGCATGAAAACGAGGTTCCATATTTCGATGACTTCTGGATTGTCTTTGTTGACGAGTTCTTTACCATCGACGAGTTTGCGTTGTTCTTCATCGCGGATGTCGATATGGATTTCAGAACATGGACCGCAAGGACCTTGGTCGCCCATTTCCCAGAAATTGTCTTTCTTGCTTCCGTAGATGATTCTTGATTCGTCGATATGTTCTTTCCAGAATTCAAAGGCTTCGTTGTCTGGTTCCAAGTTGTCTTTAGCATCGCCGCCGAAAACGGTTACATATAATTTATTCTTGTCTATCTTCAAGACTTCTGTGAGGAATTCCCAAGCCCATGCGATAGCTTCTTTCTTGAAATAATCGCCGAATGACCAGTTGCCCATCATTTCGAACATAGTGTGATGGTATGTGTCGCGACCAACTTCTTCGAGGTCGTTGTGTTTTCCTGAAACGCGGAGACATTTTTGGATGTCGGCCACTCTGTTAGATTTATATTGAGCGTTGCCCAAGAAAACGTCTTTAAACTGGTTCATACCAGCATTGGTAAACATCAAAGTAGGGTCGTTTTTCACGACGATAGGAGCTGATGCTACTACAAGATGTTGTTTTGATTCAAAAAATTTTAAGAAACTGCTACGAATTTCACTTGCTTTCATATATAATAATGTGTTAAATATTTATCCGAAAAAAATTTTTGCAAATTTAGTTCAAAATTATATTATTTTTGCACTCTAAATGGAATATTTTTCATTTATTTCCAAAATAAGAACAATGGCTAAGAAGAAATATATTTTCAACCCTCACACTCTTGAATATGAAGAATATAAGATTTCTGGAAGGAAGAAATTCCGTAACGTGATGTTATATCTTTTATCCACAAGTGTGAGCGCATTGATAATAGTCGTCCTTATTCAGAATTTTTTCGGTTCCCCTACCGAGAGAATGCAGGCTCGTGAGTTAGAATATCTCAAGCTTCAATACGACATTATGAATGACAAGATAGACAATCTCGACCTTCTTCTGGGCGAGATGCAAGACCGTGATGACAACATCTACCGAATGATTTTTGAAGCCGAGCCTATACCTTCATCTGTGAGAAAGGCAGGCTATGGTGGTTCCAACCGTTACATCGCATTAGACGGATACGTCAACACTGATATGGTAGTCAACACCGCAAAGAGAATCGACGTGCTTTCAAGTCAGCTATATGTTCAGTCAAAATCTTTCGATGAGATATATGAGATGGCCAAAAACAAAACAGAGATGCTCTCATGCATTCCAGCCATCATGCCTGTTAAAAAAACCGACATCTACAGAATATCATCACATTACGGACAACGTACAGACCCGTTTTATAAGGTTACAAAATTTCATGGCGGCATCGACTTCAGCGGTCCTGTAGGTCTGGGCATTTACTCCACCGGCGATGGCGTCGTGGCGAAAGTAGAGAAAAACAAGAGCGGCTACGGCAACAATGTGCTCATCGACCACGGCTATGGCTATAAGACCCGTTATGCTCACCTTCATACCATCAAAGTGAAGAAAGGCGAAAAAGTGAAGAGAGGCCAGGAAATAGGAACAATGGGCAACACAGGAAAATCGACAGCTCCTCACCTGCACTATGAGGTCATTAAAAACAATAAGACCGTCAATCCTATCAATTTCTTCTATAATGATATAACACCTGAGGAATACGACAAGATTCTTGAATTGTCGCAGCTTCCTTCACAAACAATGGACTGATTATGAGCGAAGAGAAATACGAGAAACTATATTACCGCATCGGTGAAGTGGCCGAGATGTTCAACGTCAACACATCTCTCATCAGATATTGGGAAAGCGAGTTCTCTGTCCTCAGACCTCGTAAAAGCACCAAGGGCAACCGTATGTTCACACAGCGCGACCTTCGTTATCTCCGCATGATTTACCAACTCGTGAAGGTTCAGGGTTACACCCTCCAAGGCGCAAAAGACGCTCTCAAGAAAGACTTTGACCAACTCGAAAGAAAGACCACAGTCCTGATGACATTAGAAAAGACCAAGGAATTTTTGTTGGAACTCGACAAGGAGTTGGAAAAAAAGACTACAAGTCCACAAGACTACAAGACAACAAGGTAGGAATATCATTTTTTCTCTCTCAAAGGTGCAAAGAAACCTGTAGAGACGCGTCAATGCGACATGCTATAAAACGCATTGACACGTCTCAGAAATAACAAGACATTCTCTATTTCCATGAGACGTGTCAATGTTTCTTTATTTTTTGCAGGATACATTGACGTGTCTCTACTTCTTTTATTTTATTACTGGGCGAACACTTCTTCCATTACCTCTATCGTTGCCGCCATTATTATAACTTGTACTTTTAATAGTTAAACTCACCGCATAATTATCAATACCAAAATCATTTATGTAATCAGAAGAGGTCCAATAAAAGCCTCTGGTTCCGGCATCTTTAAATGACTGATAACTATAATAACCAGCTGCAGGTAAGAATATACTGTTGCCATTAGGGCCTTCTACATTATAGCCATTAACGCTGTTCTGTGTCGTCCAAGTCCAAGTACAGTTATTTCTCAATTCATTAACTTCATCTTTTGTCGGCATTCTCCAGTCACCGCCCCAGTTAGCTGTAGCAGCGTCGTATTGTGCATTGCCAGATATATCAGTTATCTCTAAGTTATAGGTGGAATAGTTAGATGATGTATAACTACTTTTTGTTTTTACATCTCCCCATGCATAATAATTACCGTATGCTTCCGGTGCTGTTGCTCCAACATTACATGTAGCCCACAACAAGCCGCTTGGCAAGCCTAAGTCAACGTATTCGTGGCCGTTGGCATTTGGGCCTTCTTCATAATCTTCCCATGCAAGTGGATAATATTCCATGTCTGACACATGTTTGTAATAAATCTTGTTAGCTTCCACTCCGCCTTCAAA
>JAZUCH010000117.1:0-4073 GCA_045639025.1 Bacteroidales bacterium | reverse complement strand
GCTCATTATCATATCAATGGTGGTATCCTGTTAATGGTCATTGTCTTATTGGCTATGCTGGTTGCCAATTCTCCTTGGAGCGAAGCGTACTTAAATTTTTGGGACAAAAGGGTTTATCTCCAAGTGGGAGATTTTAATCTTTTCAACCACCATGGACATCCTATGACATTAATGACCTTCATCAATGATGTATTGATGACCATTTTCTTTTTCAGTGTTGGATTGGAAATCAAACGCGAGATATTAGTAGGAGAATTATCGAGTTTCCGACAAGCATTGCTACCTATCATAGCAGCTTGTGGTGGAATGTTGCTGCCTGTCATCATCTATTACATGATAACCAAAGGTACACAGGCTGAGAACGGGTTAGCTATTCCGATGGCTACCGACATAGCCTTTTCGCTAGGGGTACTCTGTTTATTTGGTAAACGTGTTCCCATTAGCCTGAAAATCTTTTTGACGGCATTTGCAGTGGTAGATGACATTGGCGGTATTTTGGTCATAGCCTTGTTCTACACTTCTCATTTGGATCCTATTTGGTTGATTTATGCAGGCACCGCCTTGTCGGTACTTTGTGCAGGTAATCGTATGGGAGTCCACAATCATTGGTTCTACATCGTTGTAGGCTTCGTCCTTTGGTATTGCTTCTTGCAAAGCGGAATTCATGCAACCATTGCCGGTGTAGTAGCAGCCTTTACTGTTCCAGCAACACCACATCTCCATACAGGGAAGTATATCAATTACATAAAACAGAATATCGAAGAATTCCCAGGCAATACGTGTAAAAAGGATATCATACTTAACAAGGAACAAATCAATGCCTTAAAATGTATTGAGTCGGCTTCGGACAGAGTGATTTCTCCTTTACAGTCGTTAGAAGATAATCTGCACGCTTTGGTGAATTATGTGGTGATTCCGTTGTTTGCCTTCGCCAATGCCGGTATCGTACTGACATCGGAATATGGGGGGCAGCTGGAAATTGGCATATTGACATGGGCAGTCACTATAGGGTTGATTATAGGTAAGTTTGCTGGAATTTATTTGTTTACTTGGCTAACTATAAAAAGCCGATTATCTACTTTGGTAAATGGTATGACATGGAGTAATCTTGCCGGTATAAGTTTGTTAGGCGGCATTGGTTTTACGGTTTCCTTGTTTATTGCCAATCTTTCTTTCGGAAACGATGCTGAGATGTTGGGGCAAGCAAAATTGGGGGTATTGTTTGGTACGGCCATTGCTGGTATATTGGGATATATAGTTCTATATTTTACATTGCCGAAAGAAAAATTCCAATAAAACATTTTAACGGCTATAATTATTGCATAGACTTGGACGTTTTGCATGTTTGTATGCCCCATTGAACAGAATAGTGTTTCAATGGGGCTAATCATATATGAAGTCCAAGATACATGACTGTATTTTTATCAACCTAACGTATTATTCTTGTAAAACTTGCAATATCCATTTAACTAAACCCTAATTACTCTGAAATTTTTCTGAAATCATTTATCGATACTTTTGTGGCGTCAAATTGATATGGGAAGCGCTCATCTCAAATGTGAGAACCTTTTGTCCAGCTCATTCCAAGAGAGATTTGACATGTATCAAATAAACAGGTATAATCATCATTTTTTGCCTTTACATTGATTCTATCCATTTCCTTTTACCATATATTTGCAACGCAATACAAGAAAATCGGAAAGAAAAAAACAAGACAAAAAAAATAAAAAAGATACAATAAAAAGCATTTGACAAACTAAAATATATAGGCTAAGAGATTATAAAAGCAAAATATCATTTTTAACAAACAGAGATTATTAACCAAAATTTCCAGAAGGAAGAACTAAAAAAATTAGAAGTATGAAAAAGATTGTAGATTTTATGAAGACTGTATTTACAAGCCATTCTGCGGACTTGACTACTACTAATAATTGCAGTAAAATAAACTTTTGGTGCCCAACGGGTATGAATCCTATAAACGATCATAATGATTAAATTTTAAGGATAACGATTTAACAGCCAACTTAGGCAATCATCAATAGGTATTAACATTCTCTTTGCAAAAAAAAGAGAGCAAATTTGTATATATATGAAAAAGATTGTAGATTTTATCAACCCCATGTATTTCAACAGACCAAGAAAATCTAATGATTCCAATAAAAGAAACATTAATTATTGGTGTCCGACAGGAATGAATCCTATTACGTTTTAAATTTGACAAGTACATATAAAATTGCTTGTTACAAGAAAGAGATTCCCCCCGTATATAAAAGCAATTCTCATGCTTTAGCACAGAACAAAAAGCAAGTCAACTCTAATTTTACAATTGACTCTAAATTATAATTAATTTTAAGCAAGGAGAGTACAGAAAGATATTCTCCTTGCTTTTTATATTATAGGAAAGGATTCTCTGTACTTACACTAAATTTTGTAACATCCATTTAACCAAACCCTAACTGCTCTGAAATATTTCTGAAACCATATACCGGTACTTTTGCAGCGTCAAATTTTAAAAGGTAAAAAGATAAATGAAAAAGATTAAAAGAGCAGTGCTGACAATCCTGCTTATGGCTGGATTCACTCAGACAATTCAAGCCGGGAACACAAATCCTGATCCCAGAAACGGCGCTATCAGTGGACGAGTGATCGACAACGTACACCAAACATTACCGGGAGCTTCCATTTATATCGAAAAACTTCAGACAGGTGTGATAAGCGACATCAACGGATTCTATACTTTACCCAATCTAGAACCTGGAAAGTATGTCGTGAAAGTGACTTATGTAGGATTTGAGCCTGTAGAAGCTACACTAACCGTAAAAGCGGGAAAGACTTTGGAACACGACATCGTGATGAACGAAGGAGTAGAGCTCCAAGAAGTAATGGTAAAAGGAGCTTTTCAAGGTCAGAAGAAAGCCATAAATATACAAAAGAACGCCATGGGCGTAAAGAATGTCGTTTCTGCTGACCAAGTAGGCAAATTCCCGGATTCCAACATCGGTGATGCCCTGAAACGAATCAATGGTATCAATGTTCAGTATGATATGGGTGAAGCACGTTTCGGTCAGGTTCGTGGAACAAGTGCAGACTTGACTTCAGTTACTGTAAACGGCAATCGAATCCCTTCTGCCGAAGGGGATACCCGTAATGTGCAGCTAGACTTGATTCCGGCCGACATGGTACAAACCGTTGAAGTCAGCAAGGTCGTAACCAGCGACATGGACGGTGACGCCATTGGTGGTGCCATTAATCTCGTAACAAAGAACACTCCATATAGAAGAGTATTGAATGCTACTGCAGGAACCGGATATAATTGGGTCAGTGAAAAGCCTGCGTTGAATTTAGGGCTGACCTATGGAGACCGTTATTTCAATGACAAGTTGGGTGTCATGTTGGCCGCAAGCTATCAGAATGCCCCTGGCGGTGCAGACAATACAGAATTTGAATATGATGTGGATGATGATGGCAACGTGTTTTTGGACAAAGCCGAAATCCGTCAGTATTATGTTACCCGTGAACGTCAGAGCTATTCGTTAGCTACCGACTATAAATTCAATGCTAACCACAAGATTTCATTCAAGGGGATGTATAACCGACGTAGTGACTGGGAAAACCGTTATCGAATCACTTACAAGAAATTGAATGAGAAACCTTCCAAACAATCGGTAGTTTTACAGACAAAAGGCGGACTGGGCGACAACCGCAATGCCCGTTTGGAATTGCAACAAACCATGGATTTCACGCTCGACGGTGAACATTCATTCGGAAACTTGAAGATGGATTGGGCCGGTTCCTACTCACGTGCTACAGAAGATCGTCCCGATGAGCGTTACTTTGGTGTAACGATGAAAGGTAAAAACAATGAAGACTATTTCAGTGATTTGAATTTTGTCGGTGCTGGCGGACGTCATCCTTATCCGAATAAAGGTATCGGTAACATCAGCAATTACAAATGGAGTATCGACGAACTGACTAATGCCGACCAGGAAATCAGTGAGGACGAGTGGAAATTCCGTTTGAACTTCGAACTCCCCCTGAACAACGGTTTGTACGGAAATTCCCTTCGTTTCGGA
>JAZUCH010000116.1:0-7151 GCA_045639025.1 Bacteroidales bacterium | reverse complement strand
TAATTTTAAAACCGAAAGTTATGGCAACATTTTTTAAATCATCACCTATTTTATATGGAAAGTCAGCGGAAAGATTCGATAGAGAAGCTGACAAAAACAAGTCATTGCAAACACCTACATTATCAGAAGAAGAAAACGAGGAATTGATGAGATTCCTTGAAAAATCTAAAAACTTCAAATTCTGATAATTGTGAAAACAAACTCATCTTACGCCCCTTATATAATGCTTCCTTTCAATAAGGAAATTTTAGAAAGTTGTTCTGACTTCAGTTGTGGAGATGACGAATTAGATAATTTCTTCCATAACGATGCTGACTTATATTCAATGGAATTAATGGGGAAAACATACTGTTGGATAACAAATGACAAACCGCATCAAATTGTCGCATTGTTTACCTTAGCGAACGACAGTATCAAAACATTTAATCTTAATAACAGAATACGTAACAAGTTAAACAGGACTATCAATAATAGCAAACGAGGAAGAAGTTATCCAGCCGTTTTAATCGGAAGATTGGGAATCAACAAATCTTTTCAAAACAAAAGCATCGGCAGTCAATTGTTATATTTCATAAAAGATTGGTTTCGTCACAAAAGCAACAAGACTGGCTGTAGGTTTATTGTAGTAGATGCATATAATAATGGCACAACTACAAAATTCTACGAACACAATGATTTCCGTTATCTTTATGATAACGAATTGGAGGAACGTTATCAATACAACATCCCTCCAACAAATAAGATTTCAACTCGTTTAATGTATTACGATTTGAAATTATGAATTTCAATATTTACTAAAACACATATTGCAAGCCGATTTGATAACCGATAAACATTCTTTGTTTGTTATCGCTGTTATCCTTTTCCCAAAGACAATTGTTTGGAAATAAGTCTTCGGAATTAACATAATTGGAATATAAATAATTGAAGCTTGCGCCGCCAAAGACGTTAAAATGATTCAAGAATGTGAATGATGGAGCGAGAAGATAAGAGGCATTGGAACATGTCTTATCATTAGAAAATCTCATTGAGGTCGCTTTGAATTCATTATTGATTTCAAACCAATCTGTAACAGGAATATGGATACCATAACCAGCTTCTGCTACGAACTTGCTTCCGTCTTTGACTTTGCTGTTATAGCCAACACCCAAGATACCGTAAGAGTATTTGCCTCCAGACCTAAAAGAAAGAACTGTGTTATTTAAAATATCGTAAGAAAGAGCGACTCCCATCTTACCGTTCTTGATAATATTGATAAAAGCTATTGGAAAATCACTTTCTTCTGCGACATTAAGTATTGTAGCAAACTGCACGCCTTTGACTTTCTTGGCAATATTAGCAACTCCAGCAAACTGCAGACCTTTCACATCACCTGCGATATTTGTCACGCCAGAGAGCTGCAAACCTATATAAGAATCTTTACTCGTATTAGCCACGCCAGCGACTGCTATTCCATTTCCTGAACCTGAATAATTATATACGCCACTAGCTTGGATACCATTGTAAGAACCTTTACTCATATTAGCCACGCCAGCAACAGCGATTCCATATCCCGAACCAGAATAATTATATACGCCACTAACTTGGATACCATTGTAAGAACCCTTGTTTATATTTGTCACGCCAGCAACTGCTATTCCATATCCAGCATTTCCAATATAGTTAGAAACACTAGCAATTTGTAAGCCTGTCGCATTATTAGCTATGACATTACTGATTCCAGCCAAAGCGAGACTTCTCTCATTCTTAGAAATTCCCACCAATAGATTGATTGAAAAAGCATTTGTATATTCCTTGGCTTTTTTAACATTTATCGTACTCAATGGAAAACCGAAATTTATCTGAACCGGACGGAAATTTTTCTCTTGCGAAAAAACATTAAAAGATAATAATGCACATAATAAGAACAATAATAACCTTTTCATTTTTTAATTTTTCATTTTTTAAATCATTTAGACGTGTCAATGTGTGTTTATTTTCAAGGTAACATTGACGCGTCTCTACATCAACTCCTAACTATTAAAAATTTCCATTGCGATATGAGCGCAAGCCTCAGCGTCGGCGAGGGCGTGATGATGATTGGTTAAATCGAAGCCACAGTGTGCTGCGACGGTATGAAGCTGGTGATTTTCCAAATCAGGAAAGACTTTAACAGAATTTATGTGTGTGCAATAAAACCTATAATTAGGATATCGCATTTTATAATGCGCGAAACAAGCCTTGAGGCAGCGCTCATCGAAGCTTTTGTTATGAGCGACAAGCGGCAGGTTTCTCACATATTTGGAAGCCTCACGCCACACCTCGGGGAAGACAGGCGCATCGTCGGTGTCTTCTTTTTTGATTCCATGAATCTTGGTATTCCAGTAACTGTAATAATTGGGGACAGGTTTTATCAGACTATAGAATCTGTCCACAATCTCCCTGTCTTTAACGATGACGATACCGACGCTGCACGCGCTCCTGATATCGCCGTTCGCCGACTCGAAATCTATGGCTGCAAAGTCAGGGAGATCGGGCATTATAATCTGATTGTTAGTCAATTCCAACATCTTATTCTTTTATCTCTGCATGGAAAATATCAATCTCGTCGTCTTCAAACATACATTCTGAAGTGTAGAACTGACCTGGTTTGTCGTCGTCTTGGAACAACAGTATTGTCACTTTCTTGAACTTCAATGGCTGTTGGCTTTCTGACACTTGCTGTACTTTCTCGTATGAAATACCTTCCATCTTCAACATCTTAAGCAATGCTGCCAAGTCTAAGTCGACATTGATAAAAATATCCTCATCACCTTCTTTCCAAGCGATGCTGATGACACCTGTGGTGTATAATTCAAAGTTTTTAATTTCTACTGTTTTCATAATTATTCTTGATTTAATAATTCATTCAAATCTTTTTGCAATTGTTCAGCGTTGATAAAATGTATCGATTTCATCCCGACATTTATCGCGCCTTTTACATTATTGATATTATCGTCTATAAAGACTGACTCTTCAGCTTTAAGATTATAACGTTCCAACAATGTCTGATAAATCTTAGGATCTGGTTTAAGGAGTTTCTCATCGCCAGAGCACACGATATTGTCAATCAATGAGAAAATCCTATATTCTTTCTGTACCATTGGGAAAGTCTCGTTCGACCAGTTTGTCAATCCGTAGATGACTGGATATTTCTCTTTCAGCGACTTGATGAGTTCGTACATTCCAGGAATCTCCTCTCCCATCGTCTTCATCCATTCGCTCTGATATAATCTTATCGCTTCTTCATATTCAGGGAATTCCGCAATACGTTCTTTCACTGCCTCTTCAAAAGGTTTGCCTTTATCCATCTGGGCGTTCCATTCTGTATTGCAGACGTTCTCGATGAAATAGTTACACTTTTCCATATCGTTGAAATATGAATCGAAAAGATAATGAGGATTCCAATCCACGAGTACGCCGCCGAAATCAAATACGATGTTCTTAATCATTCTTCTGCAATTTTTTCTGAATCATTGATGCAATCTTATCACGCAGACTTTCAGCGCTTTGATCTTCTGAAGGCATAACAGGATCCATGATTTCAATGTCAATCTTCTTCCAGAACTTAGGGAAGATACTGCTTCCATAACATGCTGATTCTGAACCAGCGATAGCAACTGGGATGATAGGCACATTCAACTCTTTGCTTAAGATAGCGAATGTCTCCTTGAACTTTCTCATCGTATTATCCTTAGAACGTGTTCCTTCTGGGAATATCACGATGTTCTTGCCTTTCTTCAACACAGCGCACATCTCTTGCAATGACTGACGTACGTTTTTGTTAATATCCATTAAGATAATGTTATTCTTTCTTGCAAAGAACTGAGCGATCTTTGATCTCCAGTGTTTTTCTTTTGCAAAGAAGAAAATATCTTTGTTTTCCTTACGAGTGAAGTTATAAGTAATCAAGAATCCGTCGATAGCGGAACGGTGATTTGCCACGATGATACATGGTGTCTTTGGCAATTTCTTGTTACCTCTAACTCTGAAGCGATAGCATATCGAGAACAAAATCTTTGTGAAAGTGTATGTAAACCATTGTGTAAAACCTGGTTTTTCCAAATTGACATCGACTTTTGTTGCAAGAATATCTTTCCATGTTATTGTAGTTGTATTGAAAGTATGCTCGTTGTTTTCAATATAATCTGTGAGTTTTGCCAAAGTGGTGAGATTTTCCATCTGTTCCTCGTTGAGGTTGATGCCGAAAGTATTTTCGATATAAGCGAGAAGAGACACCTTGCTTAATGAGTCCATCGACAAGTCGATTTCGAAGTGGTCGTTTTCGTTAGCGACCATCTTTGTCTCGTCTTCAACGAAAGTCTTTAACATCTTATATACTTCGCTCTTGCCTTCCAAGGACTCTTGTACAGCATTAGTCTTAGGTTTGTCGACGAGATGAGGAAGAAGGAATCTTTGTACCTTGCCGAGACGAGTCTTTGGCAGTTCATCCGACATGATATGATATTGCTTGATACGTTTATACTGAGGTTGCTCAGCGTTGAAATGTTCCACTTCTTTCTTGATAAGAGCATCCATAGCATCCAAGTCAACCTGTCTGATAGCAGTCATATTTGGACGTACCGCAGCATGCAAAGCATCGCCATTCAAGAAGATACCGATTTCCTGTACATAAGTACTGTCTGTCAAGAATTCTTTCTCGAGAAGTTCAGGGTTGATATTCTTGCCGTTGGATGTCACGATAATCTCTTTGATACGACCTGTTATCTTAAGTCCGTATTCATCAAGGATACCCATATCGCCAGTGTGAAGCCAACCATCTCTGATGATATCGTTAGTCTCCTCTTCGCGTTTGTAGTAACCCTGCATAACGTTATCGCCTTTGACACATATCTCGCCTTTTTCTGAAATCTTGACTTCGATATTAGGGAGGAGCTCTCCTGCATAGCCAACTTTACGTCTTCCAGGACGAGTGAATGAGATCATAGGTGCAGTCTCTGTCATGCCGTAGCCTTCAAGGACATACAGACCTAATGTCTTCAAAATGGTTGCAGTCTCAACCGAGAGAGCAGCACCGCCTGATACGAGATATTTGAGGTGACCACCGAATTTCTTATGCACGCTGCTGAAGACGGTTCTTGATACAGCATCGCTGCCGATGAGTTTGGTAATCTTATAAAGGAGGCGTGTCACGAAAGAAGCGTTTATCTTGTTCATAACGCCTTTAACGAGCATATCATAAAGACGAGGCACGCCAATGATAATTGACACTGCACCAGCATTGAGAGTCTTGATGATTGACTCGGCATTCATCGCCTCTGCGATATGGACTGTACCTCCCATATACAAAGGAGCAACCACGCTACCCAAGAGAGGGAGAATATGATGTACAGGAAGCAACATCATCACGTTACTGTCTTCCTGGAAGATAGGCACCTGCTTACTAACAGAATCAACGTTGAACATGACATTCTTGAAAGAAAGCATAACTCCTTTAGGATTACCTGTCGTTCCAGATGTGTAATTGATGAGCATGGTAGCATTGTTATCACCTAGAGGTATGTCTGTTGCAGGGATATCTTCGTTATCTGAAAGTGGAATATCGTTTTTGGTAAGGAGACGAGCGCCTTGAAGATTGATGTCGTTAAACATATCCCGTTTATCTTCTGAAATGAAGACAATGTCAGGACGGCAGTCGTTTATGACGTATTCTATCTCTTTCTTTGTTGACTGTGCATCCAATGGAACCGCTATAGCATTGCAGCGCATTGTTCCGTAAAAAGCGAAGCACCATTCAGGTGAGTTCTGCGCACAGATTAAAACCTTTTCAGGTTTAGATTCAGTTGAGAATGAATCAGCGTATATTTGAGAATACCTTAAAAGTTGTGTATAAGTGTATTTTGCGTCTTTAAAAGTGAGCGCGAACTTGTTTTTTCTTGAAACTAACATCTTACATAATTGTTTTCAATATTCTGCAAAGATAATATATTTTTAAAAAAATAAGAAATTCTGAATCTCAAAATCTCAAAAAAATACATCATCGAGAAAATTGATTGAGAAATCGAAATTTTATGTTTGACATATATGAACAATATATATATTTTTGCGGCGTTAATGAATGAATAAAAAATCAATTATAAATCAGCCCGAAGCTCACGGCCAAGGCTCATAACAAGAAAAATATGAAAAGACTACAAGATAATGTAACGATAATTACCGGCGGCGGTAAAGGAATTGGATACGGCATGGCATGCGCTTTTGCAAAAGAAGGTTCAAACCTCGTCATCACAGGAAGAACAGAATCACGATTGCTTGATGCAAAGAAAAGACTTGAAGAAGAATACGGCATCAAGGTACTTGCAATGGTTGCCGACGGCGCCGACGAAGCTCGCATCAAAGAAGTAATCGCCAAGACCATAGAGACATTCGGCAAGATTAATACATTGGTTAACAACGCCCAAGCATCCAAGTCGGGATTACCGCTCATCGAGCATACTAAAGAAGATTTTGATTTAGCCATAAACTCAGGATTATACGCAGCGTTTTTCTATATGAGAGAAGCGTTTCCATATCTCAAGGAAAGCAAAGGTTCTGTCATCAACTTCGCTTCTGGCGCAGGATTATTCGGTAAGTTAGGACAAAGCTCATACGCTGCTGCCAAAGAAGGCATCAGAGGATTATCGAGAGTTGCTGCTGCAGAATGGGGTCCTGATGGCGTGAGAGTCAATGTTATTGCACCTTTGGCAATGACTGAGAGTCTGCAAGAATGGAAGGAGAACTATCCTGAGCTATTCGCCAAAACAATACAAGGCATCCCATTGGGACGTTTCGCAGACCCAATGCAAGACATCGGAAGAGTGTGCGTATTCTTGGCATCCGACGACGCGTCATACGTCACAGGTGAGACAATCACATTGCAAGGAGGTTCTGGATTAAGACCATAACAATCCACACTATTCCTCACGAATATTTTTCGTAAAATAAAACATCCACGAAACTTCACTCTGACTAATGGTGCAATTTCGTGGATGTTTTTTATATCCACGAAATCTCACTAATATTTTACGAAAGGTTTTTCGTGATGGTTTCGTGTAATTTCGTGGATGTTTTTTATATCCACGAAACTTCACCAATTTTTCACGAAAGTGTTTTTCGTGGATGTTTCGTGTTTT
>JAZUCH010000115.1:0-25884 GCA_045639025.1 Bacteroidales bacterium | reverse complement strand
CGTCATCCCTCCACCAAATGTGACTGGCGTGCTTCACATGGGTCACATGTTGAACAACACAATACAAGACGTTCTCATCCGCCGCGCTCGTATGCAAGGCAAAAACGCCTGCTGGGTTCCTGGCACCGACCACGCTTCTATCGCTACTGAAGCTAAAGTCGTTAACAAACTCGCTCAACAAGGCATCAAGAAAACTGACCTCACTCGCGAAGAGTTCCTCAAACACGCTTGGGACTGGACTCACGAACATGGCGGTATCATCTTGAAACAGCTCCGTCGCCTCGGCGCTTCTTGCGACTGGGAACGCACTTCATTCACAATGGACGAAACACGCAGCAAGAGCGTCATCCACGTCTTCTGCGACTTATATAATAAAGGTCTTATCTATCGCGGAGTCCGTATGGTCAACTGGGACCCTGCAGCTCTCACTGCTCTCAGCGATGAAGAGGTTATCTATAAAGAAGAACATAGCAAACTTTTCTACCTCCGTTATAAAGTAGAAGGCGAAGATACTTACGCTATCGTTGCAACAACACGTCCTGAGACTATAATGGGCGACACTGCTATGTGTATTAATCCTAACGACCCTAAGAACGCTCATCTTAAAGGCAAGAAAGTCATCGTTCCTCTCGTAGGTCGCGCTATCCCTGTCATCGAAGACGAATACGTTGACATAGAATTCGGTACAGGCTGTCTTAAAGTGACACCTGCTCACGACGTGAACGACTATATGCTCGGCGAGAAATATAATCTCCAAAGCATCAATATCTTCAACGACGACGCTACTATCAGCGAAGCAGCTGGTATGTACGTAGGCATGGACCGCGACGCTGTCCGTAAGCAAATCGTGAAAGACCTCGACGCTGCTGGCCTTTTAGAAAAAGTTGAAGACTATAATAATAAGGTGGGTTACTCAGAACGTACTCACGTCGCTATCGAACCTAAACTCTCAATGCAATGGTTCCTCAAGATGGAACACCTTGCAGAAATCGCTCTTAAACCAGTTCTCGAAGGCGACATTCAGTTCTATCCTTCAAAATATGTAAACCTCTACCGTCACTGGTTAGAAAATATCAAAGACTGGTGTATCAGCCGTCAGCTATGGTGGGGTCATCAAATCCCAGCTTACTACCTCCCAGAAGGTGGTTATGTTGTTGCTGAAACTCCAGAAGAAGCTCTTAAACTTGCAAAAGAAAAAGCCGGCGACCATATCACAATGGACGACCTCCGTCAAGAGAGCGACTGCCTCGACACATGGTTCTCTTCATGGTTGTGGCCTCTCTCATTGTTCGACGGCATCTTGAATCCTGACAACGAAGAATTCAAATATTACTATCCAACAAACGACCTTATCACTGGTCCGGATATCATCTTCTTCTGGGTCGCTCGTATGATCATGGCTGGCGAAGAATATCAAAAAGAAGTTCCTTTCAAGAAAGTATATTTCACAGGTATCGTCCGCGACAAACTCGGCCGTAAGATGTCTAAGTCATTGGGCAACTCTCCAGACCCAATCGAACTTATCGACAAATACGGAGCCGACGGCGTGAGAGTAGGTATGATGCTCACAGCTCCTGCTGGCAACGACCTTCCTTTCGATGAGGCATTATGCGAACAAGGACGTAACTTCTGTAACAAAATGTGGAACGCTCTCCGTCTCGTAAAAGGATGGAAAGTTGACGAAAATATTCCACAACCAGAGACAGCTAAAGTCGCGATGAGATGGTTCGAAGAACGCTTCCAACAAGTGCTTCAAGAAACAAACGACAACCTCGACAAATATCGTCTCTCTGACGCTTTGATGGGAATCTACAAACTCGTATGGGACGACTTCTGCTCATGGTATCTCGAAATGGTGAAGGCTCCAATGGGTCAACCATTAGACGCTGTAACTTACAACGCAACAGTCACATTCTTCGAAAACTTGATGAAGATTTTACATCCTTTCATGCCTTTCATCACAGAAGACATCTGGCATCTCTTGAAAGAACGTCAAGATGGCGACGACCTCATCATCGCTCAACAACCTGCACAAAAAGTCGTTGACAATGACATATTAAATCAATTCATATTTACACAAGACGTCATCAACAATATCCGTAAGATTCGCGCTGAGAAGAACATCTCAATGAAAGAAGCTATCGAGCTCATCGTTGTTGACAAAGACGGCAGCGTCAACAAAGAATTCGATTCTGTCATCATGAAGTTATGTAATGTAAACTCAATCAATTATGTGACAGAAACACCACAAGACGCATTCGGTTTCTTGGTAAAGGCTACAGAATATTTCATCCCTGTGACCGACAATATCGACACTGAAGCAGAAATCAAGAAGTTGGAAGAAGAATTGGCTTACGCACAAGGTTTCTTGAAATCTGTTGAAGCAAAATTGTCGAACGAAAAATTCGTTAATGGCGCACCTGCAGCAGTTGTCGATAAAGAAAGAAAGAAAAAGTCAGACGCTGAAGCCAAGATTAAAGTCATTGAACAACAATTGGCTACGTTGAGGAAATAAGACTACAAGACTACAAGACCACAAGACTACAAGTAGAGACGTGTCAATTACATCGATGAAATGAACAAGGTGTAATTGATGCGTCTTTTTATGAAACGGATAAAGAAAAGCTAAAATATAATTGTTACAAAAAATGTAATCACAAAAAATGTTAAACATAAATTGTGATTACATTTTTTGTTATATTTGCAGATGGATAATAAAGAATGATTTTGCTATGGAAACACCTTTTGTATTTGGTAAAATTGCTACGGATAAAAACTTTACCGATAGGGAACAGGAGACTGTTACTTTGGTGGAGCATTTTAAATCGTTGATAAATACGATTATTGTATCTCCGCGCCGTTGGGGAAAGAGCTCGCTTGTCAATAAAGCTGCTGGTATAGCCATGGAGCAGGATGATAAGTTGAGAATATGTCATATTGATCTTTTCAATGTCAGGAATGAGGAACATTTTTATTCTTTGCTTGCTCAGAAGGTTATATCAGCAACATCGTCGAAATGGGATGAAACAATAGATGTAGTGAAGAGGTTTTTTTCTCGTCTCAGTCCGAAACTTACAATCGGAACAGACCCGATGAATGAAGTTTCTGTGGATTTCGAGATGAAAGATGTGGTAAATAATCCAGATGAGGTGCTTGATCTTGCAGAAAAGATAGCCAAAGATAAAGGATTGAAAATAGTTGTATGTATTGACGAATTTCAAAATATTTCTGAGTTTGACAATCCTGATTATTTTCAGAAAAAATTGCGTTCGCATTGGCAACAGCATCAAAATGTGGCATATTGTCTTTATGGTAGTAAGCGTCATATGATGCTGGAGGTATTTACGGATTCTTCTAGACCATTTTATAAATTTGGTAATCTGATGTTTCTTAACAAGATTGAAACTCCGTTTCTTGTGAGGTTTTTTAAAGAACGTTTTGTTGATACAAAAAAAGATATTACGGAAGAAGCTTGCGATATGATTGCAAAACTTACGGATAATCATCCGTATTATGCGCAACAGCTTGCCCAGTTGTCGTGGTTGCGGACGAAAGAAGTCTGTACGGAAGATGTTGTAAGAGATGCTCATACCTCATTGGTTGAGCAGCTTAGTCTTCTTTTTGTTACCATGACAGAAAATCTTACCAATCAACAGTTGTGTTACCTGAATGCATTGTGCGCTGGGGAAAAAGCAATAAGTTCAACTGAAACTATGCATCGATATAAAATATCGTCTCCGACATCCATAGCTCGTTCGAAAATAGCATTGGTTAAAAATGATATTTTGGATAATAAGGCTGGAGAAATATCTTTTCAAGATCCGATTTATGCATATTGGTTGAAAACGGAATATTTTAAAGTGTAGTCACCAAGTAGAGACGTGTCAATTACACCGATGAGATGAACAAGGTGTAATTGATGCGTCTTTCTTTTTGAAATCTAATGGTTTCTTAGCATCCATTCTATTGCGAAAATGATGTTTTTTCGATTTCGCAAAAAAAACTTTTGTCTTTAGTCTTTTGTCATTAGCCGTTTTTTTTGTAAGTTTGTGCTGTTTTTAAAATTAGCATTATGAAAAGATTTTATTTTTTGGCGTTTGCATTGATGTTATGTCTAACAATGTCAGCGCAAAACAGAGGACTTTTGTTGAAAGAAAATTTTGACTCGGCAGAGATTCCAGAAGGATGGTATATCGACGAACATGCCGACAACTGGTCGATATCGACGAGTGCCAAGTCGGGCGGAGTACCTAATGAAATATGTATGAACTGGGCCCCGGAATTCAACGGAACAACACGTCTCGTCATGCCGGCTTTCGATTTCACAGATGTCGATGAGGTGGTGGTTTCTTTCAAACATTATCACGACAACTACATAGGCGAGAACACCATTGGTATTGCTACGTCTTCCGACGGCGGAGCGACATGGAACAGCGGATGGGAACAGACTTACATTACCATTGATGCTTACGTTGAAAGTCATACAATAAAAACATCCGACATGGGAAAACCTAATGTGCTGATGTGTATCTATTTCACGGGAAATTCTTATCTTATCAACAACTGGTACTTCGACGATATTGAAGTCTTCAAACAAGCAGAACTCGACCTTGAACTTGTCAGTATCGATGTCCCAAATATTGTTGGAAAAGATTATAATGACGGCATTTCTTTCACTGTGAGAAATACCGGTTCAACAACGATAACAAATTTCAGTGTGAATGTCTCTATCGATTATGCAGATTGTTACGATACTTTCAGTTTCAATACTAATCTCGCATCTTTTGAATCAGCACAATTCACAATATCAGAAACAGAATGTGGTTCTTTCCCAAGTCCGTTTTATGATGAACCAAGCGTCATTGAAATGAATATAAACAAAGTCAATGGAGTTAACAGTGGTAATGAAGGCCTGTTGAAGGAAGTATATGTAGCCATGAGAGAAAGTCAGAAAGTCGTTCTTTTGGAACACTTTACTAGTTCGACATGCGACTATCCTTGTATTCCAATCAATGAAATCATGGATGGTCATGCAAATACATACGCAGGCAAATGCTCATACTTGAAATATCCTATCGACCTTCCGCTTCTTGAAGACGGCACACCAGGCGGCGACCCTTACTGGACAGAAGAAAGCATCTTGAGAAAAAATTATTATGCCGTGATGGGCGTGCCTGAGACCTTCGTCGATGCTCATTCACAAGGTTATGCAGCAGCTACGGTAGAAGACATCGACACTGCATTGCTAAAACCTGCTTACTTCGACATCAAAGGCAGCTTCACAGTTGAAGGAAACACTATCAAAGTCATCGCCGACTATATGGCTTACGCTGAAATTAGCAATGTGAGAGCTTTTGTTGCAGTGAGTGAAAAGACAACGAAAAACAATCTCGGCAATGACGAAGAAACACAATACCATCATGTCTTTATGAAGATGTTGGAAAACGCAGAAGGCATCGCAATAGAATCAATCAAAGCTGGTGAATATCACAGATTGGAACTCTCATGCGATTTGTCAGAGACCAATGTCGAAGAGATGAGTGATTTGGAAGTAGTGATGTGGCTGCAAGACTACACAACAAAAGAAGTGTTCAATAGTAACTTCGCTTACGATTATACAGAACACTGCTATCCTGTTGTAAACTTAACAGCTTCTGTAGGCGGTGACGATGTTCAGAAACTCTATCTCAACTGGGACGCACCAGAAGAAAGAACACCGATAGCATATAACATCTATGTTGACGGTATGTTGTTAGAAGAGAATTACAATTTAGACACATATTATTCTAACGAAGAAATAGTTGAAATCATAATGCCACTCGAATATCGAGGTCACACTGCTGAAGTCGTCGCTGTTTATGAAGGCGGCATGACATCAGTTGGAACGATTAAATTAATCGATGACGATTGGGACGGGGTAGAAGAAACAGAGAAAGTAGCATTCAATATCTATCCGAATCCAGCGAACGACTTTGTCAGGTTCAAAGTTCAAAGTTCAGAGTTCAGGGTAATAAGAATCTATAATTGTTTAGGAATAATGGTGGAAGAGATAGAAGTCGATTCGAGTGAAGTTGAAGTCAACACTTCAAATTATGAAGCTGGAATTTATTTCGTCAATATAGAAGGAAATGATTTTGTCAGAACAGAGAGGTTGATAGTTCTTTAGACTTTGGCTGTTGGCCATTGGTTGATAGTTCGGAATTCAAAGTGAAAATTCTTGTCGTGTGAAATGTTGAGCGACAAGAATTTTTTCTTATCTTTGCCCAATTTATATAGTTTATAATTTTTCAAAAAATAATCACTATGTCAGATTCAGTTAAATTTATCGAAGGCGGTCTCACTTACGATGACGTTTTGTTAGTACCAGCATACAGCAATATCATTCCAAGAGATACAAATTTGAGCACAAATTTCTCTCGTAACATCCAACTTAACATACCTATCGTAACAGCAGGTATGGACACTGTAACAGAAGCAGCTATGGCTATCGCTATCGCTCAAGAAGGTGGTATCGGTGTTCTTCACAAAAACATGACAATAGAACGTCAAGCTGCAGAGGTACGTAAAGTTAAACGTGCTGAAAACGGTATGATAATCGACCCTGTAACAATCAGAGAAAACGCTATGGTTGGCGAAGCTTTAAGAATGATGAGCGAAAACCACATTGGCGGTATCCCTGTAGTTGATGCTAACAATGTGTTAGTCGGTATAGTAACAAACCGTGACATCCGTTTCATCCAAGACATGAAACGTCCTATCTATGAAGTCATGACAAAAGAAAATCTTGTAACTGCTCCTGAGTTTACAGATTTCGCTACAGCAGCTGAGATTCTCCAAAAGCACCGCATTGAAAAATTACCTGTCGTTGACAAAGACAACCACCTCATCGGTCTCATCACATACAAAGACATCATTAAAATCAAGGCTCGTCCTAATGCAAGCAAAGACTCTCTCGGTCGTTTGCGCGTGGCAGCATCTGTTGGCATCGCAGCTAACACCATGGAAAGAGCAGAGGCTCTCGTAGCAGAAGGTGTTGACGCTATCAATATCGACACAGCTCACGGTCACTCACAAAACGTTATCAACGTAGCTAAGGAATTACGTAAGAAATTCCCTAACATCGACATCGTTGTCGGTAACATTGCTACAGCTGACGCAGCATGTGAATTGGCTAAGACAGGCATCGATGCTATCAAGGTTGGTATCGGACCAGGTTCAATCTGTACAACACGTATCATCGCTGGTATCGGCGTCCCACAGCTTACAGCAGTTTATAATGTATCACAAGCTCTCCAAGGCACAGGCATCCCTGTAATCGCTGACGGTGGTATCCGTTACACAGGCGACATCGTTAAGGCTATCGCTGCCGGTGCTTCAACAATCATGGCAGGTTCATTATTTGCTGGCGTTGACGAATCTCCAGGCGACACAATCATCTTCGAAGGTAGAAAATTCAAGACATACCGCGGTATGGGCTCTCTCGAAGCTATGCAGAATGGTTCTAAAGACCGTTACTTCCAAGATATGGAAGACGACATCAAGAAACTCGTTCCAGAAGGCATCGTAGGTCGCGTTCCTTACAAAGGCAGCCTCTCAGAAGTCGTTTATCAATTAGTAGGCGGTCTCCGTGCTGGTATGGGCTACACTGGCTCAAGAACAATCAGCGATTTACAAAAAGCTCAGTTCATCAAAATCACTGCTTCTGGTATGCGCGAAAGCCATCCACACGATATCACTATCACAGCTGAATCTCCTAACTATAGCACTAAAGCTTAAGTAAATTCATAATTCATAATGCATAATTTATAATTGCATAATATAATTAGAATTCGGTCGTTATTTTCTAAACGATAAAAATATGATAAGAAAAAAAACACTCAAGACTTGGCTCATCGCTTTATCTTTCATGATGGCGCCGTCATTACTATCTGCTCAGTCTTATACTAAAAAGACTTTAATCACTATTGGTGATAAGGAAATCACTGTTAAGGAATTTATGGATACATACGAGAAAAACAATGTCAATACTGAAGTCATAGACAAGAAAAGCGTTGACGAATATCTCGATTTGTACATAGACTTCAAACTTAAAGTTACAGAGGCAGAAAATCTCAAGATGGATACAGCTGCATCTTTCATCAAGGAACTCAGCAACTATCGTCAGCAGCTCGCTAAGCCATATTTCTCAAATGATGAAATCACAGATGAACTTGTGAAAGAGGCTTACGAAAGAATGCAATATGACATCAATGCTGCTCATATCCTTATCAAATGTGATGTCAATGCTGTTCCTTCAGATACATTGGCTGCATACAAAAAAGCTATGTCAATCCGTGATCGTGCATTGAAAGGCGAAGACTTCGGCGATTTGGCAGCAGAACTCTCCGACGACCCATCAGCTCGTGATATGGAAGAGATTCCAGGCGTGAGAAAAGCTTACAAAGGCAACCGCGGCGAACTTGGTTACTTCACAGCTTTCGATATGGTTTATCCTTTTGAAACAGGCGTATATAACACAGAAGAAGGCGGCATCTCAATGCCAGTACGCTCTTCATTCGGCTACCATATTATTAAGGTGAACAGCAAGACAGCTGCAAGCGGCCTTGTAAGAGCAGCTCATATCTTCCTCGCTGTAGATTCTAACGACCCAACAAAAAATGATTCAATTGTTAAGATAAAAGCTCAGAATATCTATAACGAAGTAGTTAACGATGACAAAAACTGGACCGACTACGTTAGAAGATATTCAGATGATAAAGGAACTTTGGCAAACAATGGTGTTCTCAGCCCATTCAGAGTCAATCAGATTGTTCCAGAATTCATCACAGTGGTAAAATCATTAGAGCCTAATCAAATCTCAGAACCTGTTAAGACTTCTTTCGGTTATCATATCATCAAGCTGGTCGGAACAACACCTCCTGGCAGTTTTGAAAATGAAGAAGGAAAGATAAAAGAAAAAGTTGAAAGAGATATGCGCGGTCAGCTTAGCGAAGAGATAGCTATGAAACGTATCATGAAAGACAATGGCTTTAAGGAAAAAACTAAAGTTAAAGATGCTTTCATCGCTACGATTGACAGCACAATCATCGAAGGTCAATTTAAGGCATCAGAAGATATTAATACAAAACAGGTTCTCTTCTACACAAAAGATAAATCATGGACTTTACAAAACTTCATCGATTATATCTATGCTAAACAAAAGAGACAAGGTTTCATGACACCTGCAGCATACGCTTATCAACTTTATGATAATTACTTGCAACAAGAAGTTTTTGCTTACGAAGACTCAAAACTCGAAGAAAAATATCCTGAATTCAAAACATTGGTTCAAGAATATCATGATGGTATTTTATTGTTCTCTTTGATGGAAAACCAAGTTTGGAACAAGGCAACACAAGATACACTCGGTTTACAAGACTATTATGAAAGAAACAAAGATTCATATATGTGGAACGACCGCGTGAGAGCTATGGTTGTCACTTGCCAACGTAAAGATAATGTTGAAGAAATCAAGAACTTGGTAGTTGAAGGAATAGAAATAGATTCATTACGCTCATATTTGAGAGAGAATAAGGCACAAGCTTCCGCACGTTTTTCTTATTATCAAAAAGGCGACAATGTGAATGTTGATGCAACAGAATGGAAAGAAGGCACTATCGCTCTTTATCCTTCTAAGGTAGATAACTCTACACAAATCATCAAGATTGTGGAAGTGCGTCAGCCAGAACCTAAGACATTCAAAGAAGCAAAAGGCTTGGTGACATCAGGCTATCAAGTCGAGCTGGAAGCACAATGGCTCAAAGAACTCAGAGAAAAATATGCTGTGGAAGTCAATGAGAAACTTTTAAATAAAGTTAAGAAAAATTATAACAAATAAAAGATGCGTTTATTCTGGGTCGGTCTTATTTTTATAATGCTTTTTTCCGCTTGTCAGGAAAAAAAAGAAGACAAGGGCGAGATAATAGTCTCAGTCTATGGAAAAAATCTATATAAGACCGATCTGGAAAACATCTTTTACGAAGGAATAAGCTATAATGATAGCGTGCTTCGTTCAAAAGTATATATCGACAAATGGGTGCGTAACCAGTTGCTTGTACGTCAAGCTGAAAATAATCTGGACCCAAGCCAGCTGGATTTCTCCAAAAGACTGGAAGAATATCGCAACTCATTGGTTATAAATAAATATGAAACAGAACTGATAAACCAAAAACTTGATACTGAAGTCACCGAAGACCAAATCCAAGAATATTACAATAACAATAGCGATGAGTTCAGACTTAATCGCGATGTGGTTAGAATGGCATCAGTGGAACTTCCTAACGACAGCAAGAAAAAATGGCTTTTCACAAAGCTGTTCCGCGACTATGATGTCCTTATGATAGATTCTATCACTTCTCTGGCAAATCAATATGCATTGTCATACAATATGGATATCGAGCAATGGCATAACTTAGAAGAAGTGATTGAACAATTTGATTTGAAAGTAAAAGACAACAAATCTTTCTTGAACGAAAATAAATATTATGTTGTTAATAATGACGATACCTATACTCTTATTCGTTTCTGCGAATACAGACTCATAGGCGATATTTCACCATGTGAGATGGAAATAGATAGAATTAAGTACATAATATTGAGTAACAGAAAAAAGGATTTGTTGGAAAAATTATATGATGACTTATATTCAAAAGCTGTTCAAGATAAGGCTTTTGAGGTTTATTAAAGACAACAAGACAACAAGACAACAAGATGGCAAGACGACAAGACAACAAGGTTGCAAGCTTTTTTATAGCTTTATTTTTTGTATTTATGATGGTTCCATCAAAGGCTCAGGAAGCACAAGTGATTGACAGAGTAGTCGCTGTGGTGGGACAAAATATTATTCTTCAGTCGGATATTGAAGCTCAATATATTCAATATAGATTGCAAGGCGGTATTAAAGGTAGCGCCAGCACTATCCGTTGTGAGATTCTAGAAGATCTTATGTTCAAGAAACTGATGCTTAACCAAGCAGAAATGGATAGTATCACTGTGACTGATGAACAAATTGATGCGGAAGTGGAACATTTGATACGTTATTTTACCTCTCAACTTGGCTCACAAGAGAATCTTGAAAAATATTATAAAAAGACTTTGCCAGAAATCAAGGAAGAATTGCGTCGTATGAGAAAAGACCAGATGTTGGTTGAACAGGTTGAGCAGGCTATCTTGGCTGATGTGGAAGTTACTCCGGCAGAGGTTAAAAACTGTTTTTATAATATTTCTAAAGACAGCATTCCAATGGTTAATTCAAAATATGAGATTGCTCATATAGTGAAGAGACCTCCAATCACATTAGATGAAAAACTCGCTGTTAAGGAGAGACTTTATAAGATGCGTAAACGTATTCTTGATGGAGAACGCTTCTCAACATTGGCGCTTCTCTATTCTGAAGACCCAGGCTCAGCAAAGAAAGGCGGTGAACTTGGTTTCCACGGAAGAGGCGAGTTTGCTCCTGAGTTTGAAGCAGCAGCTTTCAATTTAAGAGATGGCGAAATATCTGAAGTCGTTGAAACAGAATACGGATTCCATATTATCCAAATGATTGAACGCCGTGGCGACTTCGTCAACGTACGTCATATCTTGTTGTCGGTGAAAGTGTCGCCTGAAGCTTTGCAATTGGCTTACAACGAACTTGATTCTATAGCACAGCTTCTTCGTAACGACAGCATAACTTTCGATGAAGCTGTACGTAAATTCAGCGACGAGAAAGATAAGACAAGCGGTGGCGTACTCGTAAATAATAATGACGGTAGTACATTGTTTGATGCTTCAGAACTCGACCAACAAGTGTCAGTCACAGTCAATAGAATGAAAGTAGGGGATATTAGCGCTCCTGTCCCAATGAAGACATCCGATAATAAAGACGCTTTTCGTATCCTTTATCTTAAGAAAAAGACAGAACCTCACAAAGCTAATTTAAAAGATGATTATTCTCTCATTCGCGAATGGGCTATGCAACAGAAACGTGAGGAGGTGATAAATAAATGGATTGCCAATAAGTCACAAAAAGCATATATCAAAGTCATAGACGACTTCAAAGATTGCGACTTTATGTTTGATTGGAATTTTGCGGATTAATTTATATTGAGATTGAATATGTTTAAGTCTGACGTAGAAGGTGCCAAGGCACTCGTACAAAAATATGTACAGCTGAAGAAAGAGATTTCTAAGGTCATTGTTGGCCAAAATGAAATCATTCATAATACAATATTATCTGTATTTTGTCAAGGTCATGTTTTGTTGGTCGGTGTTCCTGGTCTTGCCAAGACATTGCTGGTTAGCACCATCGGACGCGCTCTAGGCCTTTCTTTTAACCGTATTCAATTCACTCCCGACCTTATGCCTTCCGATATACTCGGAACAGAAATACTCGACGACTCTCGTCAGTTTAAATTTGTTAAAGGTCCGGTCTTTTCTAATATAATCCTTGCCGACGAGATTAACAGAACACCGCCTAAAACACAGGCCGCTCTTCTCGAAGCAATGCAGGAAAAACATGTAACAATTTCAGGAAAGACATATAAACTAAACGAGCCTTTCTTCGTGCTGGCAACACAGAATCCTATCGAACAAGAAGGTACTTATCCGTTGCCTGAAGCACAACTCGACCGTTTCATGTTTAACCTTCAATTGGATTATCCTACTTATGAAGAAGAAATAGAAGTGGTTAAGAATACAACTTCTGCTAAGGTGACAGACATAAATCCGGTTATGAATGCCGAGGAGATAGTATATTTCCAAAACTTGGTACGCCGTGTTCCTGTCGCTGATAACGTTTATGAATATGCTGTCGGTTTGGTGTCACGTACACGTCCTAATACTGAGCGCGCTCATGAGTGGAGCAACAAATACCTCAGCTGGGGAGCTGGTCCGCGTGCATCACAATATTTGATAATAGGTGCTAAAGCAAATGCTTTGCTCAAAGGCAAACTTTCTCCTGACATTGAAGACGTACAAGAAGTGGCGCTCCCAATCTTACGCCATCGTCTCGTTAGAAATTATACTGCTGAAGCTGAAGGAATAGGTATAGATAAAATCGTCAAGACGATTTTATAAAGAACTCTAGAATTCTAGAACTTTAGAATTCTAGAGTTCTATGAAGTTTATCTTACAACAATTTTCTTGATTATGTAGTTGTCATTATTTCTGATATTGACAAAATAAACTCCAGGATTCAATCCTTCAACAACATAATTGTCGGTGTTTACTTCAATATCTTTCACTAAATTGCCTATAACGTTATAAACGATTATGCGGCTCATATTATCGCATTTGATTGTGAATTCTCCATCATTAGGATTTGGGAAGATAGAAACGTTGACGAATTCATTTTCTTTGATAGATTCAGTGCTGAATGTCACCTCTGTCTTCGACAATATACCTTCACAGTCATCATCGTAATTGGCTTGTACATTATATAAATATGTGCCTTCAGTCAGTTCGTAATCGTCGGTGAATGATGTTTCTGATGTATTTCCCAAGAATCTTGTTCCGCGATATATGTCGTATGATGTTGCTCCTTCAGCAGCATCCCAACTTAATTCTATTACATGTTGGTTCTGTATGCCTTGAAGGTTTTCGACAGCATCGCACATAGTGAAACTCATGTTTTCACATGAACATTCGTTAATCCATGAGAAGAGAAGGTCTCCTTTGTTTTGGAATGTCGGGCTGCTGTAAATAACTATGCCGTTGTTTTTCTTTATAAGGAAGCTGCACTCTGAGTCATAGTCGCCTTTTTCCCATTCGAGGCTTATTTCCACATTAGCTTTGACATTGAAAGTGTAATTTTCTGAATAACCATCTTGGATTGTCATAGTCTTATCTTCTGTGTCGTCGCTGAATTTCACTGTCAATGAAGCTCCGTTCCATCCGTCGCCGTATGCGTCTTTGAGTTCTATGATAATGTCGCAGGCGTTAGCGTAATTCAACGCAAAATCTTCAGTGTTGTCATAATAATCGTTTGTTGTTAATGTGAATGGTATTTCAAATGTCTCTCCAACATTTTCTGACAATGTTACGTTGAAATATGCTATTGATGAATAGTTTGTGCCTAATGAGTTGTAAGAAGCCTCGCTGCTATTTATAGTGATGAGTTCGCTGCTGCTAGATAAGACGCTGTTCATCTCCAAAGCAATTTCATTGCCAATGTTATTCATTATTATTCCTAAATCTGCTGTCTCGCCGGCTTCGAGGAAGCCATTGCCGTTGTCATCGTTTTCCACTATGAAAGAAGCGAATTCTAGCTGATGACCAAACACATTAAGCATAAATCCAAATGATGAAACCTTCTCGTTGTTATTGTCATAGAAATCTATATCGAAGGCGAGTTCAGTCTTGCAGGCGATGTTTTCATCTACATGGAAAGTAAATTCATCAACTAGATTATATACTCCGTTAGCTTCAATATTTCCGATTGTAGCCTCATTGTCGCTTATTTCAATATTGTTGTTTGTTGAAGTCAGAACGGCTCTTATGTTGTTGTATTCTGTTTCTCCATTATTGATTATATTGAGGCTTAACTTGATATTTTCGCCTGCATTGATATTGCCGTTGTCGTTGCCCTCTTCATCGTTGACGGTGATTCCAGAGTAGTAGAAGTCGCCGTTTTTTATATTAACTATTGCATTGAAAGCGTCGATGAGTCCTGAGCCTGTGAGGTTGCTTTTTGACTCGGTGAGTTTTTTGGATGTAGTTTCTATTATCATGCACAACTCAGCAGGAGTGAGGTCGTTTTGTTTCTCGAGGAGGAGTGCCATAACACCGGCTACGCAAGGTGTTGCCATTGAAGTTCCGGTCTTGAGGTTATATCCGTCGTTGCTGTCGTGGTCTAATGATTTGATTCCGACGCCAGGAGCACAGATGTCGGGACGAATCAAGCCGATGTTAGGATTGTATGGATAATCGTTGAACTGAGTGTCGGTCCATGTGACTGGACCTTTAGAGCCGTTCTCATACATGTTTTCGTCATAGTCTATGGCGCCTACAGCTACTACGCATGATAGGCCTCCAGCATTGACTTCTTGGTCGGGATGCAGCCATGGAGGAGGGCAGTTGCCTGGAGTTCTCACGTTGTTAGGAACTGGAACCATTGTCATCTGTCCGTCGTTTCCGACAGCCACAGAAGCTATCACTCCAAGTTGTAATGCGTTGACGCAGGTGTTACGCATTAAGGTCTTGTCGGTGACGCTGGCATTCATCACGCCGAGCGACATGCTTATGATGTCGGCCTGATGTTCGATAGCGAATTCCATGCCCGAGTTGAAGCCGCTGGTGGAGCCGTAGCCGTAGTCGTCGAGGGCTTTGATACACATGAGCGTAGCGTCGGGAGCCATGCCTGTTCGTATTCCAGAGGTGCCATCGCCGCAGATGGTTCCTGCACAGTGTGTGCCATGACCGAAATTGTCCATAGGGTCGGTGTTGTTGTCGATGAAGTTATATCCATGATTAGGATATTGTGAGCCACCATCCCAAAGATGGTCGGCCAAGTCGGCATGCTTGTAGTTGACGCCAGAGTCGATGATGGCGACGACGACGCCCTTGCCAGTGTAACCTAAATCCCAAACTTTGTCGGCATTGACCATAAGGATGTTATCGGTCAAATCCATTTCTTTGCTATTGTTAACGACGTCTTCTGTCACATTGTCGTAAGCCATATATCTTATCTCATCATAACCGATAATTTCTATATCATTGTGTCTTGAAAGAAGATAGATGACATCGCGAGAAGCTTTGCAACTGATGGCATTCGACAGCCAATGGCTTTTAATGTCGCTTACGCTATTATTAGTTTTTTCTGCTTTAAGAATAGACATGACGTCGCTTTGTTCTTTCTCGGAGAAAAGCTTAAGCTCGTCAACGAGAATGTTGCGTCGCATATTTTTGTCAGTCACTCTTGTGACTTTTTCTTGAAGCATCTCTGGTTTTATCTGCGCTTTGAATATAATGTTGATGTTTATCAATTCATCGCTTTTTTGGTTCATGGCTTCATGCAAAACAGGGTCGATGCTGCTTTGCGAGAAAGCATTAATACATAAGAACAAAATTGTGGTTAAGGTAAGTACTAATTTTCTCATATTATGATTTAATTATTATTGCTTTTTCTCGATGTCTAATTTCTTGGTTAGCAATTCTATGAATTTGAATTCGCTGAGCAGTTGACGTGCAATTATTCTGATGAGCGTATATGAAGGAATTGCTATTATCATACCAACTACACCGCCAATATTTCCAGCCATCAATATCACCAAGAAAATTTCAATAGGATGAGCGAAAACGCTCTTTGAATAAATTGTAGGTTGAAGAACAAAATTATCTACAAGGTTGGCAGCTACGAATACTCCGATGATTTCTAATGTGTTAGGTAATATCATATCGTATGTTCCAATGCCAAGATTAGATATTATGCCGATGATGACTCCGACAGTGCAGCCCATCAAAGGGCCGAGATATGGAATTATGTTCATGAGTCCGCCAATGACTGCTATTATCAGAGCGTTTTCTATACCGAAAATGCTAAGACCTAGAAATATCAGTATCATCATGCATAACACCTCAGACATCAGGCCAAACAAATATCTGGTCAGCATCACTCTTGAATCGTGGAGGATGTTGTTCATACGAGTTGTCTGTTCATCTGGAGTGATGGCCATGAAGATATTATGTACAATATTAGAATCTTGCAAGAGGAAGAAAGTTAAAAATATTGTGGAGAACGTTCCTACAACCAAAGAGCTCGTCTTTGAAACGAAACTCTCTAAAATACTGCTGAAGTTATCCCAATTGACGATGGAGTAAAGTTTGCCTTCTATCATCTGTAGGATGTCCTGTTCAGGGCGTATTATGTTATATTGTATTAAGAAATTGTAGATTTTTTCCAGAGGCTGCTCAAAATAATCAACGATGGCATTGGTGTCTATTTTCGATAATATAGAAATTTCCTTGTTGACCAAAGGTATTATTATCAGGAATATAAGAGAGAAAATCATGAACATGGCAAACATGGTAAGCACAGCGGATATTGAGTTGCCGAAATGAAATTTCTTTATATGGAATTTCTTGATAAGCTCGCACAAAGGCCTGCCTAACATAGACAAGATTATGGCAATGGCAAAATACAGAAATATGTCAGGAAAGAAATAAATCAACAATCCGACTGCCAATAATCCCGCAATGGGTTTTATGAATGCCTTAATCTTATTCATTTTAATTCCTAATTCCTAACTCCTAATTCCTAATTCAAGATGTTTTCCAATGTCATTCCGAAGAGTTTTCCTAAAGGGATTCCCATTTCGGCAGCTTGTTTAGGCATGATGCTAGCCTCTGACATTCCAGGGACTATATTCACTTCGATGAAGAACAAGCCTTCTTCGTTGAGGATGTAATCGAAGCGTGCAAATCCTTTGCAACCGAATTTTTCGTAAAGCATTGCAGATGTAGCCTTTACTTCAATCTCTTCTAACTCTTCTAAGTCGGCAGGTGTTATCTCGTCCGATTTACCTGCTGTATATTTTGCTTCATAATCGAAGAATTCATTTTTGCTGACAATTTCAGTAAGAGGAAGAACCATCATCTTGCCTTTATGTTCAATCACGCTGCAAGCGAGTTCGCGGCCTTTGACGAATTTCTCGAACATGATTTGATTTCCTGCGTTGAAGGCAGTCTCGACAGCTTTATCGAAATCTTCGGCAGTGTTGACTTTACTTACGCCTACGCTTGAACCGTTGCATGTTGGCTTAACAAATAAAGGAAGCCCAAGTTCATTTATTATTTCTTCTTTTTCAATTAATTCACCTTTGTTGATTGTGATAGAAGGAGATACGGTGGCGCCATGAGCCGATGCAACAACCTTTGTCAAGTCTTTGTTGAATGTCAGCGCGCATGTTGTGAAGTTGGAAGATGTGTAAGGTATATTTAACATTTCTAAGTAACCTAGAATCTCTCCGTTCTCGCCTGGAATTCCGTGTACTGCATTGAAAACTGCATCGAAAGTGATTTTTTTGCCGTCAATATTTACGGAAAAATCATTCTTGTCAACAGGGATATGAGTGTCGTCATCTGTTAAACAATACCAATCACCTTTTTGGATGACGATAAGATATGATTCGTATATATTTGAATCTAAATGACTTTTAACGACTTTAGCGCTCTTTATTGAAATTTCGTACTCGCCGGAGTAACCTCCGCAAATAATTGCAATCTTTCTCATAATAATACTTCGATAAAAAAATTAAAATAGTTATCTTTGTGGCACCAAAATTAATAAAAACGTCGTTATTGTTGTACATTAAAATTAAAAATAAATGAGGGCCTTCAATTTTTTAACTAAAAGGGCATTTTATATAAATCTGCTGATAATAATCGCATTGGTTGTCATAATAATAGAAGCCGTATTCTTCTCATTGAAAGGTTATACTCGTCACGGCGATGAAATAATAGTCCCTGATTTTGTAGGTCACAATTGCGATTCAGTTCTCGAACAATATTCCGATGTTTTTCATTTTGTTTTGTTGGATAGTATCTATGCCAAAAATCTTCCGGAAGGTTCTTTCTTCCAACAAGACCCATTGCCGAATTCCAATGTGAAAAAAGGCCGTAACTTGTATTATATCAAAGTGTCGGAAGCACCAGAAAAAGTTGTGATGCCTAATCTCAGAAACCTTTCCCTACGTCAGGCTATGGTGTTGTTAAAGTCTAATGGCTTGAAAGTAAGTGAACTTGAATTCGTTGAACACTTCGCTAAAAATGCCGTCGTAGAACAGCATTTCAAAGGTGAGATAATAGAACCAGGCACTGAAATTATAAAAGGCAGCGCAGTGAAACTTCTTGTTGGTTATGGTAGAGACGATAAAAGAACACATCTTCCTAACCTGTTGACAGTTAAGAAAGAAAATGTTAAGAATCTTTTGCATGAAGCTTCTCTTAATATAGGGAATGAAAATTTCATGGATTTTGATGAAGATGAAAAATACAGAGTGTATAAGATGGAACCAGCTTACGACATTCAAACACTTGTAACGTTGGGTTCAACGGTTGATGTTTGGTATCGTTCTGAAAATCAGTTCGATTTTGATTCATACGGAAGAGAATTGTTCAAAAAGGATTCTGTACTTAATGTTATGAAGAAGAAAAAACTTTCGGAGGATACAATTAAATATGTTACAGATAGTTTTGATTATATATTGACACATCGTTTGTTTAGATATGATTCCATTAGTCGTGAATATGATAAGAATTTAATACTTGAAAAAGACTTCTTTGAATATATCTATCGTGATGAGAATTTAGACATCGATTCGTTATATTATGAAATATATGAAAGTAGAATAGATACAAACAATTATTACTATGAAGATTAAAATATTGACTGTTATAGTCTTAGCTTTTATATTAGGATACAATTCCTTCTCACAGGAATATCTCAGCACTTTCTCGTATTCGATAGAAAGCAAGAAAAATATTGAGACAAGAAAAAGTGAATCGACATTAAGACTGCCTTTCTTCGATGATTTTACAGAGACAGAAACATATCTTGATGCAGCAAAGTGGCAAAACAGAAGGGTCTTGGTCAACTCGGGATTTCCTTTATTTCCAACAAATTATAATGCTGCAACATTAGACGCTCTCGATGAATCTGGCAAGGTGTATTCTCATGCCAGCAGCTCGCCTTTCGTGGCCGACTCTCTGATTTCTAAACCTATTAGCCTTGTTGATGAGAATGGCGAGAAATTAAGTCCAGCAGATTCTCTTTACATCAGCTTCTATTATCAGCCTCAAGGCAATGGCGACGCTCCTGAGTCGACAGACTCTCTCGTGCTTATGTTCGGTTATGTAATAGACACTTTCAGAATCGAGTACGATACAATATTGATTGGTGATATGCTTAAATATATGCAGGTCGATACAATTCATGTCGGTGATATTCTGTTTCATGATATGAATTCTTCATGCAATCAGGATATGTACACAATTTCTGGAGGTCAATACACAATGGAAGATTCTCTCAAGAAAGTAGCTGTCCCTTGCGACACTGTCTTCTATTCTGAAATGGTATGGAATCATATATGGAGCACAGAAGGTATGAGCATCGATTCTTTTTTGGTTAATAATGACAATCAGTATTTTGAACAAGTCATGATTCCTGTTACTGACGAGAAATATTTCAAAAATGATATTGTGGTCCTTTTCTATAACTACGCAACAATGCCATCAACTATGTATCCTAACGATAGAAGTAATGTTGATAACTGGAATATTGATTTTATTTATTTTGATAAAAATCGTTCATACGACAATACAACATATCCTTTGGTTACATTCTCCGAGAAATCTCCATCATTGCTGAAACGCTATCAGTCAATGCCTTATCGTCAGTATAAAAGTAATCCTACAGTAGCGATGGCAGCAGATTATAAGATGTATATAGCTAACATGGATTCTGTTGGATATAAAACAAAATATTCTTTACATGTAGAAAATCTCTCCAACAATTGGACATTCGATTATACAAGCAAGTCATGTAATTTGTCACCTTTTGCTTCATCAGGATTCCAGAACTGCGAAGGCGATAATGCAACACAGGCTTGCCCTCATCTCAATAATTTCCTTTTCGACATGGACAATTCTCTTGATACTGCTTCTTATCTTATCACACACATTATCAGTGTTGAAGCAGACGAGTCTGTTGTGAAAGGCGATACTTTGTATGGAATTCAAGCTTTTTCAAATTATTACGCATACGATGACGGCACACCGGAAAGAGGCTATGGTGTGGTTCCTGACGAATCATATTTCGCCACACAATTTACAATCTCAACACCTGATACCTTATGCGGAGTAAATCTTCTTTTCAATAGAACTCATAATGATGCCAACTATGATTTCTTTGATATTGTAGTTTGGAATGATAATAACGGCCGACCAGGTAATGAGGTCTATCGCCTTAAAAATCAAAGACCAATATGGGATGAAGAAGTGATATATCAATTTGCATATTATCCTTTTGATAAGGTGCTGAAGGTGAACGGAACTATTTATGTTGGAATTATGCAGCATGCCAGAGAAAGTATCAATATTGGCTTCGATACATCGGCCGACAATCAGCAGTATAATTTCTATGAGACGGGCAGCGGCTGGGAAAACAGCAGTATGAAAGGTTCTTTAATGATTCGTCCTGTGTTTGGAGGCGACTATGTAATAGAAGAGGATGTAAAGAATATCAAGCGATTGGGTCTTTATCCTGTGCCTTCGAAAGACGTGATTAATATAGGAGAGATTCCAGCTCAATCATGCGAACAAGTTATGATTTTCGATATGACAGGACGTTTGATGAAACATTTCAGTAATGATGTTAACTTGGACATAAGCGATTTATCTAACGGACTTTATATGATAAGAGTCATTACCGATGAAGGAAAGTCTTACACAGAAAAATTCGTTATTTCTAAATGATTATGGCAGACAGATTTGAGGATATAAAAGAAGAAGAAAAGAAACAAGATTTCGTTGGTCAGTATCAAGACGAAGCAGAAGAAAGTACTGAACTTTTTGAGCATTTTCGTATCGTGGCAGACCCAGGGCAGTCGTTGGTTAGAATTGATAAATTCTTGCAGAACCGCATGGAAAATGTGTCGCGCAACAGAATTCAGAATGCTGCTAAAGCCGGAAGCATACTCGTTAATGGCGTCTCTGTGAAACAGAACTACAAGATAAAACCCAATGATGTCGTTACCATAGTTCTTTCTTATCCGCCTCGTGAGGTTGTCATAACTCCTGAAAACATACCTTTAGACATTGTTTATGAAGATGATGACGTAATCATTGTTAATAAGCAAGCTGGTCTTGTGGTGCATCCTGGTCATGGCAATTTCGATGGAACATTGTTGAATGCTCTCGCATATCATTTTAAAAATACTAATCAAAAGGTGGAGAACGGCTTTGGCTATCTCGTACATCGCATCGATAAAGACACCACAGGCTTGATGATTGTAGCCAAGAATGAGACAGCGCAGACAGTTCTGGCGAAGCAGTTCTTTGAACACAGCATAACACGTCGTTATCAGGCTCTTGTCTGGGGCGACTTCCAAGATGAGGAAGGTACTATTGAAGGTCATATTGGACGCAGCACCAAAGACAGAGTGGCTATGGCGGTATATCCCGACGGCTCTCAAGGTAAGTCGGCAGTTACTCATTATAAAGTGCTCGAACATTTTAATTATGTGACATTGGTGGAATGTCGTCTCGAGACAGGTAGGACACACCAGATTCGCGTGCATTTCCAACATATCGGACATCCGCTTTTCAACGATTATCTTTATGGCGGTGACACTATAATAAAAGGTACCACATTCTCAAAATATCGTCAGTTTATAGAAAACTGTTTTAGAGAAATTCCACGTCATTGCTTGCACGCCAAAATCTTAGGTTTCGTACATCCAACTACAGGTAAAGAAATGTACTTCGACTCCGAACTTCCAAAAGATATGGTAGCAGTATTAGATAAATGGCGTAACTATATAAACTCTAGAAATCTAGAACTCTAAAATTCTAGAATTCTAAAGTTCTAAAATTCTAAAATTCTAATTGATATGATAATACTAACAGGAGCAGCAGGTTTTATAGGCAGCGTTGTAGCTGGAGAACTTAACAATAAAGGTTATAATGATTTGATTCTCGTAGATGATTTCTCAAAGAAAGAAAAAGAGAGAAATTATATCGACTTAAAATATAAGTCTTTGGTTGACAGAAATAATTTCTTCGATTGGTTTAAGGAAAACCATGAAGAAGTAGATTTCGTTGTTCATCTCGGAGCTCGCACCGATACCACAGAATTTGATTGGAATGTATTTCAAAAATTGAATGTCGATTATACCGAGACGATGTTCACTTTATGTGCTGAATATCAGATTCCTTTGGTTTATGCGTCATCTGCTGCTACATACGGAAACGGAGAATTAGGTTATGACGACAGTCATGATGTTGTTGAGAAATTGCAGCCGTTAAATCCTTACGGACGCTCTAAGAACGAAGTCGATAAGTGGATTTTGAAACAAGAGAAGCAGCCTCCATTCTGGGCGGGATTGAAATTTTTTAATGTTTATGGCCCTAATGAATATCACAAAGGAAGAATGGCGTCGGTTATTTTCCATTCTTTCAATCAGATAAATGCTACAGGAAAGGTGAAGCTCTTCCGTTCACATCGCCCTGACTTTGCTGATGGACAGCAGTTAAGAGATTTCATATATGTGAAGGATATTGCGAACGTTATCTGTTTTATGATAAGTCAACAGACAACAGACAACAGACAACAGACATCGTCCACGGAAGCCCTACAAAGTGGTTTATACAACCTCGGTACAGGCAAGGCTCGTAGTTTTTATGACTTGGCTGCTAACACTTTCAAGGCGATGGGAAAGGACGTCAATATTGAGTTTATCGACATACCTGAAGATATCAGAGACAAATACCAATACTTCACAGAAGCGAATATGACAAAACTGAGAGAAGCAGGATATGATAAAGAATTCACTTCTTTAGAAGACGGCGTTGCGGATTATGTGAAGAATTATTTGATGAGGAATTAACTTAAAAAATCCTTGGCTTGTAGTACTTTGATACCACCATCATTAATCATTGATGATAATGGGTCCATTGTTATTACATATTTAGGATAGTTGTCCTTGATTAATTTTAAGTTGCCAAACTCTCTTTCGTATGTCTCTTCGTTTGAGATGCGTAATGCAACTTGATAATATATTGTTTCATCTCCTCGGCGTGCAACGAAATCAATTTCTTTCCCATCTAATTGTCCGATATATACCTCATATCCTTCATGTTTTAATTTAAGATACACAGCGTTTTCCAAAACTTTTTCAATGTCAACAAGACGCTTGTCTCTACATAGATAATTTCTCAAACCAAGGTCTTCAAAATAAAATTTGTCTTGTTGTTCAAATAGTTTCTTGCCTTTGATGTCATAACGTTTTACTTTATCTATCATATATGTAGCACAAAGTATGTCCATATATTCGGCTATCGTATTAGAGGATACAGCATTATCTTCTTTTCATATTTAAAACTTTCTGCAAAAAAATAAAAGTTTTAGATATAAAGAGAATTTTTTATTTATAAAATATAATGAAGAACTCTGAACTCTGAACTTTGAACTCTGAACTATGAACTATAGACTTTTAAAAAAAGTTCAACAGCCAAAAGCCATCAGCCTTAGTGTTAAAAAAAATGTTATCTTTGCAAATGCAAAACAAAACATGATGTCAAAGCAGAATATACAAATTAAAAATGGAATCTTTAGTATAAGCGTAAAAGCTAAGTCTTTGACATACAAAATAATTACCCCCCCCAACTTGGCGATTTGAGGTAGTACCTTCGGTTGTCAACGGACAACAGATAACAGACAACAGTCTTCGGATTTGGAGATTGTCGTTGAAAAAGTTGTATTCTAAATTTTATTTAACAAATTTTTATTTAACAAATTTTTATAATGCGCATTGTTGCCGTGATGCTTATTGTCATGGTACAGATGCGTTATGTCGTTACTTTTATCCTATATTATTACTTAACTAATTAAACTAACAGAATGAAAAGAAAATTAATTGCATCAACATTCATGCTTGGCTTTCTTGCCATGATAACAGGCGGCTTGAAAGCGCAGACTGATGCCTATTTCTCAACTGCTAAGGAGTTGCGCTCGCCGGAAACGATGAGTCCTGGTCTTGGCTTTGATGGATTTGCAGGACAGTTCGGACAAGGTTTCAACTTCGGAAACTTCGACACCCAGCAGGGAGGCTTCAGCTTTGAAAACTTCACAGGAGGAAACGCTCCTTTAGGAAACGGCTTGTTAATCATGACAGCCACAGGTTTAATTTATTTAATGAACAAAAGAAGAAAGGAAAACGAATGATGAAAAAATTTACAGCAATAATGATGGCATTGATGATGGTGTTGACATTAACTCAATGCAAGCCAGACAAAGGCAATGAAGGCGACACACAAAACGGCTCAAAGGTAAAGGTTAGCTGTGTGATACCAATGAACAAAGGAACAAGATCAGAATTTACCAATTTGATGACAGACGGTTCAATAAAATGGAGCGCAGGCACAGAGAGAATCTATCTCGCCATACCAAACGAGACAAATCCTCAGATTGTAGAACTCACAGCTTTCACAACTGTTGAATCCAATATCTTGCTTTTCGAAGGTGAAGTAGAAGCAGGACTTCTTACAGCAGGCGAATACGAAGTATGGTATTTAGGCAACTCAAAGAATTTGGATGTTCCATACATTACAGAGACAAAAGAAGGCGATATTATAAAAAGTATAAGCGGCAGCATTGCAAACCAAAGCGGTGATTTGAATGATTTAGGCTACTGCCATATTGCAAAGACAACAATGACAGCTGAGACAGAAGGCGAAGAAGTTGTGTTGTCGTTGAACGGCACTTTGAAGAACCAAATTGCTATAGCACACCTTAACTTAGAAGGCATAACAAATTTGAAAGGCAATGCTATACTCGGAACAGAATACACACTTCAATATAATAATGGAGCATTTGAATTTGCAGTTACAGAAGATGCTTCAGCAAATATTAATATTACAGAAGGAACAACAGCCTCATACGTTGTCTTGTTCCCAAATGCCACAGCCAATGTGGATTTGAAGAGCAACACAAGCAAGAAAGTTAACTTTGAAGGCGGAGTGGAAGCTAACAAGATTTATTACAAACATGTGTCAGACATGGAATATTATCCACTTGCATGGGAAGATTATGAAGAAGGCCCAAATGCCAACGGCCACGAATACGTTGACTTAGGCTTGCCAAGCGGC
>JAZUCH010000114.1:0-8633 GCA_045639025.1 Bacteroidales bacterium | reverse complement strand
ATCTTCCAGAGACTTTCATTTAATAAATCTGTTCTTTCCTAATATTTGTATGTTATTTTCCATATTATATCCTTTCATTTTTCAGTTCAGCAAAGTTTATAATTTTATTTCAAAAAAACAATAGTTTTTTAATGTTTTTTTATAAAAAATGGGGGGGTAAATTATTGAGTATCATATAGTAAAAGTGAAATCAACAAGATACTGAGGAATTTTTTAAAATTTCAGAAATTCAGAAGAACTCTGAACTCTGAACTCTAAACTCTGAACTCTGAACTCTGAACGCTGAACTCTGAACCTTTTTAGTAATGAAGTGATGTGAAAAACTCCTCTAATCCCTCTGTCCCTCTAATCCCTCTACACCTCTAATCCCTAAAAAAAAGAACCCCAGAAAAAATTCTGAGGTTCTGAGATTTTGAGGTTCTGAGTTTCTTCTTATTAAACAAGTCCTGCGAATCCCATGAAAGCTAATGCGAGGATTCCGGCTGTCACTAATGCGATAGGCACGCCTTTCATTCCGTTTGGAACGTCAGACAATGTGAGCTGCTCACGTAATCCTGCGAAGACTACCAATGCTAATGTAAAACCGACGCCGTTAGCTAATGCGTACATTGTGCCTTCTAACAAACCGAAGTCTTTTTGTATCACAAGGATTGCAACACCGAGAACGCAGCAGTTAGTTGTGATGAGTGGTAAGAAAACACCCAATGCTGCATATAATGAAGGACTTATCTTTTTCAATATGATTTCTACCATCTGTACCAAAGCCGCGATGACCAAGATGAATGCTATGGTTTGCAAGAATCCTAAGTTAAAAGGATTTAATAGATAGTGTTGAATGAGCCATGTTACGATGGTTGCTAAAGTTATGACGAAGATAACGGCAGCACCCATACCTAATGAGGTTGATATTTTCTTGGAGACGCCGAGGAATGGGCAGATGCCAAGGAACTGTGTCAAAACGATATTGTTGACGAATATTGCCGAGATAAATATTAGTAAGTATTCCATATCTTAATATCTTTAATTGTCAATAACTTATTTATTTCTTTAAAAGTCTGTTCATGATGGCGATGAGATAACCCATAGCGATGAAAGCACCTGGAGCGAGGACGAATACCAAGATGGCGTCGCCGCCGATGAACTTCCATCCGAAGATGGAACCGCTGCCTAATATCTCACGGATTGAACCTAAGATGGTGAGTGCCATAGAATATCCTAAACCCATGCTGATGCCGTCGATGGCTGATGCGCCTATACCGTTCTTGCAAGCGAATGCTTCTGCACGTCCGAGGACGATACAGTTAACGACGATGAGCGGGATGAAGAGACCGAGTGTCTCGTAAATGCTTGGGAGATATGCCTGCATCAAAAGCTGTAACACTGTCACGAATGATGCGATGACGACGATATAACAAGGGATGTGTACTTTGTTAGGGATGAAGTTTTTCAATAATGATATACACATGTTTGACAATATCAAGACAAATGTCGTTGCCAAACCCATGGAGAGTCCGTTGATGGCGCTGGTTGTTGTTGCCAATGTTGGACAGCATCCGAGGAGAAGTACGAATACCGGATTTTCTTTGAAGAATCCTTTTGTTAAGTTGTTCCAGTTAGCCATGATTAAAATCCTCCTTTGTTGTTTTCAAATGTTGATAATGCGCGATTTACTGCATCGCAGAATGCTCTTGAACTGATTGTAGCTGCTGTGATGGCATCAACATCGCCTCCGTCTTTCTTCACTTTGAAGTTGAAAGAGTCAGCTCTCTTGTCGTTGAACTGGTCTTTGAATGCAGGTTCTGACATCTTGGAGCCTAAGCCTGGAGTTTCTGCATGTTGCAAAACAGAGATGTTTTTCAAGGTGCCGTCTGCTAAGATACCGACCATCAGACTTATGTTGCCGCTGAATCCTTTGTTGGTGAATGTCTCGACAGCTGCTCCTATGAAGTTGTTGTCGGCGTCGTATGCCAAGTAGAATGGAATCTCTGCGTCTTCGCCAGCTACTGCTGATTTTACTGTGACGTCTTTTAATGTCTCAAATTCAGGAAGTACGTTCTTGATAGCCTCTGTCTTCTTAGCGTTTTCTGCCGCTGCGATAGGTTCTTTGGTAGCGTTATAAACTACGCCTAACACACCGCCTGATACTACGCATATCACAAATAAGGCTACAAACATATTTATTAATGTGTCTTTTTTTGCTGCCATAATCTTATTATTTTACAGGGTTACCGAAACGTGTTGGTTTACATGCTTTGTTGATTAAAGGAACAAAAGCGTTCATGATTAAGATGGCGAATGACATGCCTTCTGGGTAAGCGCCCCAAAGACGGATGATGATTGTCAATGCGCCTACGCCGATAGAGAAGACGATTTTGCCTTTCATCGTCATCGGTGAAGTTGCCATATCGGTTGCCATGAAGAATGCGCCGAGCATCAAACCACCGCCGAAGATATGTACCATTGGATGAACGAATTGTACAGGGTCGATGAGCCAACATATTGTTGATACGATGGCTACTGTAGCTATGATGATGACAGGTGTCTGCCAGTCGATGACTTTTCTTATTATCAAGAAGAGACCGCCGATGATGATGGCGATGGAACCTATCTCACCTAATGAACCGCTGTAGATAAAGTTTTGTATTTTATCGTAAACTATTAAGTCGTTGGCTGCTATGCCTTGAGAAAGTCCTTCTTTGACGTAGCCTAAGAGTGTTGGACCTGTCAAGGCGTCAAGTTCTGCTCCGCCGAACAATGGCTGTGGAGTTGGCCATGTTGTCATTGCGACAGGGAAGGAGATGAGCATGAAGACACGTCCTACCAATGCTGGGTTGAATGGGTTGTTGCCCAAGCCGCCGAATGACATCTTGCCGATGCCGATGGCTACGATAGAACCTATGATAATCATCCATGCTGGAATGTTGGATGGTAAGTTGAATGCTAACAACATACCGGTTATTATCGCTGAGCCGTCAGCTATTGTGCATGGACCTTTGATGAGGTATTTCTGAATCAACCATTCGACTAAGACGCATGCTGCCACTGATATCAAAGTGACGCGTACTGCGTTGAAGCCGAAATAATAAATGGAAAATAAGAATGCAGGCATCAGAGCGATGATGACGCTGTACATTATTTTCTTTGTGCTTTCACCTCCGTGAACGTGAGGTGAGCCTGATATTGTATAATTATTCATCTCTTAATTATTTCTGATTACGTGAACGAATTAATTGACCTGTCTTATTCTTGCCGTAACGGATGTAGTCGAGCAATGGGATGTTTGCTGGGCAAGTAAACTCGCATGATCCGCATTCGATGCAGTCCATGATACGTTCGTTTTCTGTGTCTTCAAAGAAGTTGTTCTTCGATAGACGGCAAAGCAAGAATGGTTCCAATCCCATAGGGCAGGCATTGATACATTTGCCGCAGCGCAGACAGTTGCCGACCTTACGAGGCTGAGCTTCTTTATCTGTCATAAGCAAGATTCCTGATGTTCCTTTGATGACAGGGAAGTCGTTTACGGAAACAGACTTGCCCATCATAGGACCGCCGTTGATGATGTTAGTCGTGTTTTCTGGGAGTCCGCCGGCAGCTTCGATGAGTTCTGTTGAAGGTGTGCCTATTCTTACCAAGAAGTTGGATGGATTAGCGACAGACTTGCCTGTGACTGTCACAACTCTTGAGATGAGAGGTTTGTTTTTTTGTACGGCTTCATAAATGGCGAAGGTAGAAGCTACGTTGACAACGACGCATCCTGTTTCTATAGGCAGTTTGCCAGAAGGGACTTCTCTTCCAGTGCAAGCCTTGATGAGTTGTTTCTCGCCGCCTTGAGGATATTTAGTTTGTAAAGGTTGTACCTCAATGCCGTGATAGTATTCGTCGCCACTAATTATATCGTCTAATAATTTAGCTGCTTCAATCTTGTTGATTTCAATGCCTATCATTGCTTTAGGAGCATCGACGGCTTTCATCAAAATCTTGACACCTACCAAGAATTCATGTGGTTTCTCGAGAAGTAGTCGGTTGTCGCAGGTGAGATAAGGTTCGCATTCTGCTGCGTTGATGATGACGAACTCGGCTTTTTTATCTTTTGGGATAGAGAGTTTTACGCTTGTTGGGAAGGTGGCGCCGCCCATACCGACGATGCCGTGACTTTTCACTCTCTCTATTATTTCTTCACGTGATAGTGTTATCTCTCCGACTAATTTGTCGCTGGTGTCTATGTCTTCAAGCCATTCGTCGCCTTCAACATCGATGAAGACTGCTGGCTTGCGGTAGCCGGTATGGTCCATCACTTCGTCAACTTTAGTGACTTTGCCGCTCACTGATGAGTGTACGTTGGCAGAGATGAAACCTTTCGCGGTTCCGATGAGCTGTCCCACCTTCACCTCGTCGCCTTTTTTTACGATGGCTTCTGCCGGTGCGCCGAGACATTGTCCCAACGGAATGATTACTTGTTTTGGAATAGGGAATGTTATTATGGGTTTGTCTGACGAAAGTTTATTTTCTTCAGGATGAACACCGCCTTTAGGGAATGTTTTCTTTGGATTCATACGCTTATTCTTTACTTTCGTTATTAACTTCTTCTTTTACTTCAACTTTAGGTTTGCGAGGAGGGAAGTTCACCGCCAAGATGCTGCCTCTTGGACAGACGTCAACGCACTTGCGACATTGTTTGCACTTGTCAGGGTTGATGTAGGCGAGTGTGCCACGCATCTCTATTGCCTCGAATGGACATTCTTTGAGACATTTCTGGCAGCCGATACAACCTACAGTACAATTCTTCATTGTGATGGCGCCTTTCTCGATGTTGACGCAGCTGACGTAGATACGGCGGTTGTTCTTGCCTTTAGGGCGAATCTCTATGATGCCTCTAGGACAAGCCTTTGTACATGTGCCGCAACCGACGCATTTGTTTTCATCAACGACAGCTATGCCTTTAACAGGGTCGACATGGATGGCGTCGAAAGCGCATTTCTTGACGCAGTCGCCTAAGCCAAGACAGGCATTAGGACAACCGCTGCCTCCTGCGAATAATGTGTGTGCGAAAGCGCAGATGTCGGCACCTTCGAAATGTGTCTTTTTAGGAGCGTTCTCACATGTTCCGTTGCAGCGAACTACAGCAATCTTAGGCTCTTCGATAGCAACTGTCAAACCTAAAACAGCAGCTACTTTCGACATGTCGGAACTAGTACAATTCAATCCGGCGAGACTGTTCTTGTCGGCAGCAGACTTGACGCAGGCTTCGGCAAAAGCACGGCATCCTGCAAAACCGCAACCACCACAGTTGGCTCCTGATAAATTGGATTCAACTTCATCAATCAATGGATTTTCTTCTACTTTGAACTTCTGTGCGACTATGTAAAGAATAACCGCTAAAATGCCTCCCAAGACTCCTAGTACAATGAGAGAATAGAGTAAAATGTCGTTCACAATAATAGTTTTTAATGTTTAATATTTAATTCCAATTAAGTTGTTAGCGGTAAGTCCCAACTATCGGCATTCACAAAAAATACTGATTGCTGAAAGCTGAAAGCTTCTCGCTTAAACAAATTCGTTATCGCAAAAATAACAATTAATTCTTAAAAATTACATTTTTTTTAATGAATTTCGTATTCAAATTTGCGCTTTAAATTATTTCTGAAAAGATATAAAATAAGGTAATATGGTACTAATGAACCTATGGAGATTAATGCATTTATTCCTTCGTCAAATTTTAATGCGTTGAGAATAAATATCATCCCTACTAATAGGATGACAGGAATGACGTATGCAAATATGACAGCCTTGTTGGCCTGGCCTAATCCCATGCTTATTTTAACCTCTTGTCCTATCGATAAATTTTTATCTTTCGGCCGTGGTATGTCGATAATTTTTTCTTTCATTTCCGACATATTACAAGCTCCTTTGATATTACAAGAAGCACATGCACTCTTTGATAAAATCTTTATTTGTACGTTGTCGTTGTCAATTCTTGTAATGATACCTTCGTGTGATATGCGTTGATTCATCTGTTAAATTATTTCTCCAACAAATATAATTGTTTTTTTTGAAAGTTTGTTTAATGAATTAATTTGTTATTAAAAAAATAACTTGTAGTCTTGTAGTCTCGTTGACTTGTAGTCTTTTTTTTTATTATCTTCGCAAAAATATTTTTATGATTCAGATTTTATCACTCTTATTTTATTTTGTCGTCCCTTGTCTTGTGATTCTGCTTTGTCGCAAATATTTTTTTATGAATAAGATAGGGGAAATTCTTGTTCTGTATATTATAGGCATTCTTGTTTCTAATATTTTTGTATTTCCTATGGGTTTGGGAGAGTCGCTTAAAGGTATTCAAGACTCTCTGACTAGTGTGAGCATACTTCTTGCTTTTCCGATGATTTTGTTCGGATGCGACTTCAAGTGTTGGAAACTAAAGAAGGCAATTCTTACACTTTGTATTGGTCTTGTCTCTGTGCTTGTTGTTGATGTGATTGGTTTTTATATATTTAATGATGAGCAGAGCGGATTCGAAAAAATTGCCGGACTTCTTGTTGGAGTATATACCGGAGGAACTCCAAATCTTGCAAGTCTGAAAATAGCCCTTGATGTTGACTCGGAGACATATCTTCTTGTACACGCTTTCGATATGATAGTCAGTTTCGTTTATCTCGTCTTCCTGATGTCGTTCGGAATAAAAGTCTTCCGACTTTTTTTAAGACAACAAGACAGCAAGACAACAAGACGACAAGACAACAAGACAACAAGACAACAAGACAACAAGACCACAAGTCAAAGTCCAGCATATTCCGGTATTTTTTCCAAAAAACATTTCTCTAAGACATTAGGTGCATTCGGTCTTTCTATATTAATAGTATGTATAGGAATGTGCGTAAGTTTCCTTGTTTCAAGGAAGATAGATGATATGTTAGTCCTTATTTTAACGGTGACGACATTGTCGGTTGTGACGTCATTTTTCCCTTTTGTAAGAAAGATGGAGAAGAGCTACGATGCAGGAATGTTCATGGTATTGGTTTTCAGTCTCGTGGTGGCTACCATGGTTGATGTTACATCTATCAATTATAAGGAAAGCATTAATATAATAATGTATATAGTTTTTGTGATTTTCTGTTCATTGATACTGTCTATGTTATTGGCAAAGCTTTTTAAAGTCGATTCGGATGCTATGGTCATCACATCTGTGGCTCTTGTCAATTCTCCATTGTTTGTGCCGATGATAGCAGAGAGCATGAAGAATAAAAATGTTATTGTAACAGGAATAACTGTAGGTGTAATAGGTTATGCCGTAGGAAATTATCTTGGAATATTAGTTAGTCAATTGTTGTGAAGATGAAAATTAAGATATCAGAAGTAAAAGAAAAAATAGAATTGTTGCAGAGACGTCTGGAGGCCTTGCTTCGCTTGGTTAAGGTTCCTGGATTTGGTGGTGTGCCTTTGTATGATGTTTTGGTATATTTCATTAAAGGTTTCACGCAAGTCAATCTCATCGACAGAGCTGCTGCTGTGGCGTTTTATGTCTTCTTGGCATTGTTCCCGACCATCTTGTTCTTGTTTACCTTGTTGCCATATTTCCCGTTGCAGGATGTCACTCAGAATGTTCTGGGTGCACTGCATTCAATATTACCTCCAGGGACATACGAGAGTGTGGCGTCAACAATAAATCAGATTATGTCGATTGAACATGGCGGACTTATGTCTATAGGTCTTTTGCTTGCTTTCTATTTCAGCACCAGCGCGGTGAGTTCTTTCTTCAGAGGCTTCAATATGGGCGACAATGAGTTCGGGCAGGTGTCGTTCATTAAGCAGCAGGTCTATTCTATAGTGGTTATGCTGATATTTGTGCTGCTGCTTGTCGTCTCTGTAGCATTGATTGCGGCAGGTCAAAAAATATTGCCTATTTTCTTTACCAAGATACATTTTTATAATGGTTTTGTTGTCTTCTTGTTAAACCTCGTCAGATGGTTGGTTGTCATCTTTGCCTTGTTAATAGCCATGTCGCTTTTGTATCATTTCGGCAATCCGAGGAGCAAGAAGTTCAAACTGTTCACTCCAGGCTCTCTTTTGTTTACAGGAATGTTTATTGTAGGAACTATTTTGTTTAATTTCTATATCTCAAACATTTCGACATACAACTTGCTGTATGGATCTATCGGAGGTTTGATTATATTTGTTATCTGGATTTATTTCAATTGTATTTTGATTTTGATTGGCTACGAGTTGAATAAGAGTATAGCTAAGGCTCATGAAATTGTTTTGCCAAAACTTATTTCTGATATAAAGCAGATAGAGGATAAAAAAGAATAAAACCAAGAAATTCTGAATCTTCAAATATTAAGAGGCCATTGGTTTTATGTGGAATCCTTGAATTCCTAAATTATCTGATTTTATAAAAATAAAAAAATCCGATCTTAAAAAGACCGGATTTTTTTAAACCTTAAATAATGTTATTAGGTACGGCGTAACAGAATTAATATTCGTCAGAAACTGTAAGTTTCTTTCTGCCTTTAGCACGACGTGCTTTTAAAACTTTACGACCATTGGCTGTTGACATTCTTGATCTGAAGCCGTGTTTGTTTCTACGTTTTCTGTTTGATGGTTGAAATGTGCGTTTCATTGTCTTATGTATTTTT
>JAZUCH010000113.1:0-10684 GCA_045639025.1 Bacteroidales bacterium | reverse complement strand
CTTGAAATAGATTGTAGCCCAATCGAATGTCATATACATTACGTAATAAATCAATGAGATTACAATCATGATCCAACCGATTTTCTTAAAACTTGTTGGAAGTAGGTAATTTGTTTTCATAATGAATTAAATTTAAGATTTGACTTTGCAAATATATATATTAAAATCAAATAAACAATACAAAATGTAAAAAATATTTTACTTTGTGACAATTTTATATGTCAATTGTATGGCAAAAACATTTCTTATGATATAAAGTGTTTATGTAGAGATTTAACTATCTTTGCAATAAGTAAAATTAAAATATGCCTCAACTGATTCCTATATTGACAATCAATGGTTCTGACGGCGCGGGCGTTGTCGGTGTTCAAGCTGATGTGAGAACGATATCAGCTCTTGGCGGTTATGCATTGACCGCGATAACATCAGTTACGACACAGAATGAAAATGGCGAAACTTCTATAAACGACTTGTCATCGGAGATGATAATAGGGCAGGTGAGGGCTATAGTTAAAGAGACGCATCCAAAGGTTGTTAAAATAGGTCTTGTACGTGATGCGTCAACTGTAAAGATGTTGAAGAATGAGGTTGTTGCAGCGCAAAGTGTTGTGCTTGTTCCAGGTATCTTTTCTTCGGAAGGAAAACAACTTGTATCTGATGAAGTTATTTCGGCGATTAAAAAGCATCTTGTTCCAATGGCGACGCTGCTGATATTGCGTAGCAATGAAGCAGAGAAAATGCTCGGCATAAAAATCAATACCGACGATGATATGATTGAAGCTGCTCGCACTTTTATTAATATGGGAACAGAGGCGGTACTTCTGCGTGCATCTAAACATAATGACGGTTTGCTTACAGCCTTGCTTTATGAAAATGGAACGGCTCATTTCTTTACATCTCATAACACAGAAGGATGGCAGAAACATGGAGTTGGAGGCGCTCTTTCTTCCGCGATAGCTACTCGTATAGCTTTCGGTGATGATGTTGCAACGGCAATTGACAAGGCTCACGACTATATGCATAAACAAGTCGTTTATGCAGTGTCAGAGAAAGTACAGCATTCAAGAAAGACTGTGGTTTACAATAAGTTCATGTCGCTTGTAAGTGAAAACTATCATAAATCTCATGACGTGTCTTTTTACGCTGATAAATTATGTGTGTCAACACGTTATCTATCGCAAGTGACTAATGATATAGTCGGAACTGCCCCGAAACAACTTATTTCTGATTATATAATAAAAGAAGCTAAAATACTTTTAGAATCGACAAACTACAGCGTTCAGGAAATCTCAAATAAACTTGGATTTTCCTCACAATCCGCATTTTCTTCTTTCTTTTTTAAAAATGAAAAAGAAACACCTTCTGTTTATAGATTGAAATAATTTTATAAATATCGGAATAGTATTTTTTAAAATCAGAGTGTATTTTTTCTTTGCATTTTGATATTATTTTTCTTTGCATTGTTTTTAAAATTAAGTCAAAATGAAAGAAAATAAAGAAGTAAATCGTAACCTTGCAGAATTGTTAAAAGGTGGTGTTATAATGGATGTTACAAATCCAGAGCAGGCTCGTATTGCAGAAGCTGCTGGCGCAATGGCAGTTATGGCGTTGGAAAGAGTTCCTGCTGATATTAGAATGGCAGGTGGCGTGTCACGTATGAGTGACCCTAAAATGATACAGGAAATACAAAATTCAGTCAATATTCCAGTTATGGCAAAATGTCGTATCGGTCATTTTGTAGAAGCACAGATTCTTGAAGCTATAGGTATAGATTATATCGATGAGAGTGAAGTACTTTCTCCGGCAGATGATGTTTATCATGTGGATAAACGTCAGTTTAATGCGCCTTTCGTTTGTGGAGCGAGAGATTTGGGCGAGGCATTGCGTCGTATCTCTGAAGGTGCAATGATGATTAGAACGAAAGGCGAAGCCGGTACCGGCGACATTGTCCAGGCGGTCCGTCACATGCGTATGATGCAGAGCGAGATAAGAAGAGTTGTCTCTCTTAATGCCGATGAGTTGTACGAAGCTGCTAAAGAGATGAGAGTTCCTTATGAATTGCTTCAATACGTCCATGACAATGGCAAACTTCCTGTCCCAAACTTCGCTGCTGGTGGTGTGGCAACTCCTGCAGATGCTGCTTTGATGATGCAACTCGGTGCAGAGGGTGTCTTCGTGGGAAGCGGTATCTTCAAAAGCGGTGATCCGATGAAAAGAGCGAAGGCTATAGTGAATGCAGTTGCTAACTACAACAATCCAAAGATTTTGGCTGAATTGAGCGAAGACCTCGGAGAAGCTATGGTTGGAATCAATGAAAGCGAAATCAAGATTTTGATGGCAGAACGCGGAAAATGATCCACTGAAAACGATAATATCCACGAAATGACACTAAACATTCACGAAAGGAAAATATTCGTGATGATTTGAGAAGTTTCGTGGATGTTTTTATGCTATCCACGAAATGGCACTAAAGATTCACGAAATAAAATATTCGTGCATGATTCGTGAGGTTTCGTGGATGTTTTTTAGGGAACTTAAAACAAAAAAAGCACTTCGTTTGAAGTGCTTCTTTCGTGGGGGAGGGTGGACTCGAACCACCGAACTCATCCGAGGACAGATTTACAGTCTGTTGCAATTGCCACTATGCGACTCCCCCAATCTGTCATTAAGAACTTGCCTTAAAAAGACGATGCAAAGATACGATTTATTTCTTAACTTCCAACAAAAAAATAATTTTTTTTAAAAATATTTTTTATCTGTTGATTATCAATATTTAATACTGCCTTTGGTTACCGATAATGCCTCGAAAAAGCCTACTGCACTACCTCCTGGATATATGTTTGTGGCGACATTATACGGCATTCCCATCATTGGATTGGAACCAAAACTGCTCATTATGTCGTTTTTATATGTGATAAATTCAGGGTTGACACTATATATACATAGTGTTATTTTGTCTCCTTCTGCCACAATCGGGTAATAATTTGTATCATGAATGTAGATGCTATCGTTTTCGTGATATGTCTGTGTTGTCTTGAATGTGTGAACGCTTTGTTCGCCAATCATACTTACCATCTCAGGACTATTGAAATACATTCCAGACAGATGTTGTAATGACAGAACGCTGCATTTTAAAAAAGAGTCGTTCAAAACAGCAGTGTCGTTGACAATAATATTTATCAGATAACTAACATCAGGGTCATCAGTGGATTGGAAATATGGATAAAGATTTGTTATGGTGTTTTCGGTATCAGTTATGAAATTATTAGCGAAAACGTTTTCAATTTCTTTCACGTCCATAGAGTCAATCTTGCTGATGTTTTCTCTCATTGTAGATTGTGAATAATAGTTATGTAATCCATCATCATCAATAATATTAACAGTGAGATAATATGTCTTGCCGACGAGACCTGCAACTGAATCAATAGTTTCGTAATATCCTTTTCTATCTGTCTCTTCAAAATAAATGGTGTCAACGCCATCGTGGATGAGCACCTCTGCACCAGAAATCATCTCGGCATCTTCTTCGGAATAGAAGTCGGTGGTTTTGCTTATCACAATCTGATGTTTCTTGTATTCGTTTGTAATATATCCATTTATGCCGATAAGGTGTTTGCCGTCTTCTGTGTTGATTCTAAAATCTTCAATGCAAGATGTCATCAAAAATGACGTGGCTAATATTAATAAGGTAATATATTTTTTCATAGCATTTAGAATTTGAAGTTATATGATACAGATGGAATGAAAGAGAATAGTGCTACTTTTTGGGTGTTGATGCTGTTGCCTTCTGTCACAAATAACACAGCCCATGTATTTTTGCGCCCGTAAGCGTTGTAAACAGAGAAGTTCCATTCGCCTTGCCAGTTTTTCTTTTTCTCACATTTGATATTTGCAGACAAGTCAAGACGATGATAATCAGGATATCTGCTGTTGTTTCTTCCGTCATAAATGGCGTATGTCACTCCATCTACTGTATATTTCCCGCAAGGATATGTTACGGGTTGTCCTGTTGTATAAACCCAAGTTGCTGATACATCCATGCGTTCGTTGATAGCATAATTAAGAACTATGCTGATGTTATGCGGCTTGTCGTAGGGAGATACATATTCTTTGTCGAAATTAATTCCAGGAGTCTTTCTCATTGATTTGCTGTAAGTATAAGAAATCCATCCTGATAATTCGCCGAAGTTTTTTCTTGCTAAAAATTCAATTCCGTATGCATAACCTTTACCTGTTCTTACTTCACCGTCTATGTATAAATTACCGATGAATGATGCGTTGTCGGCAAAGTCTATGATATTATGCATTTTCTTGTAATAAACTTCTACAGAAGTCTCGATTTCGTCGTTCAAGAAATTGCGGAAATAACCCAAAGCAAACTGATCGCATTTTTGAGGTTCTATGTTAGGACTTGAAGGAAACCATAGGTCGAAAGGGATACCACCTGTAGCATTGGTGGCGATTTGTGCGTATTGAACGGTTCTTAGATATGAAGCTTTTATTGATGAGAATTCATCGATTTGATATATCGCGCCTAGACGAGGTTCGAGGTTTACGCGTGTATTAAAGATTTCACCAGGTCCATAATCTATATAATCATAGCATTCGTAATTGTCGTCGAATAGATATAATGTCTCTCTGCCTATATTTTGGAACATAGATAGACGTAATCCATATCTTATTGAAAACAGTGGTCCTAACTTATGGTCGTTAGTATAATAAAGTGCATATTCTAATGCTTTTCGAACAACTTCACTGTTGGGGTCAACGCCCAGGAAATTAGCGATGGAGCCAGTCTCATCTTTCAATTTGCCTTGTCCATATTGGTGGAAAGTGGCTGCTGCACCAAAGCGCGATGTTATTCTGTCGTTCGTCAGGTAAGTGAAGTCGTATTTAGCTGAAATGTCTTCGATTCCTGCAATGATATTGAATTCGTAAGGATTCATTTCAATGCCTATATCGTATCTGTATTTGGTATAAAATAATGATAAGTTGGATGTTAGCTTGTCGTTATAGATATGATTCCAACGAGCAGTTACGTTTTTGTTTCCATATTTCATACTCATTAAATCCATGACGCCCAATACGTCGTCACCTAGGTATGTTGAAACGAAAACTCTATTATTATCATTTATGGTGTGCATTATCTTTGCGTTGAAATCATAGAAATGCAATGAGTTGCCTCTTAAGTCTTTAATTAAGTTACAGGCTAAAACACCTCCGTAAGTGATACGCCCTCCAATCAATGCTGCGCTTCTGCCTTTGTTGAATGGCATGTTCAAAGTGAGGCGGCTTGTCAATAATCCTATTCCGCCTTGCATGTTGAATTTATGAGGTACTTCGTCTAAGCTCTTGATGTCTAATACGGAAGAAAGACGGCTGTCGTACATTGCAGGAATATCACCTTTATATAATGTGGCGTCTTTTATCACGTCATTGTTGAATATGGAGAAAAATCCTAAAAAGTGAGATGCATTGTAAATAGGGACATTGTCCAAAAGGATGAGGTTCTGGTCAGGATTGCCGCCGCGTACACTGAACCCTGATGAGCCTTCGGATGCGGCATGTACTCCAGGCATAAGTTGTATTGTCTTGATGACATCTATTTCTCCCATCAAAGATGGAATTTTCTTTATACTTTCAATATCAATCTTTTGCACGCTCATCACCATCTCCCTGACATTGGCATCTTTTCTGGTGCTTGAAACAACTATTTCATCTAGCATCTTGTTGTCTGCCTCGAGTTCTATGTCCATAGTCTTGTCATGATGAGTAATCTTAATTTCTTTAGTAACAGAAATATATCCAATAAAAGAGAATGTTATTGAATAATTGCCTTCTGGTAAAGAAAGTTGGTAATAACCGTTTTTATCGCTTGATGTGCCTTTTTTCAAAGATTCAACAAAAACCGTAACTCCAGATATGGCGTCTTTGCTGCCTGCATCTTTTATACAGCCTTTAAGACTCTGGCCTATAATGATTTTTGATATAAATATTAGTAAAATTAAAAACGAAATTTTATATCTCATAACTGAAAATATTGTCCTACAAAGATAGCTTTAATTAGCTAAAGAGATGGCTTTTCTAATGAATTATTTTTATGTTTTTTAATAAAAAAATCATGTGATTTTTACAAATAAATTCTCATATTTGCATAAAATAAAATTCATTAATTATGATTTATGATTTTGATAAGGTTATAGATAGAACAGGCACAGAATGTGTCAAATATGATTTGAGAGAAACTGTTTTCGGTAAGGCTGATGTTATTCCTATGTGGGTGGCTGATATGGATTTTCCTACGGCCGACTTCATCCGTGAGGCGGTTATTGAAAGAGCTAAAGGCGATGTTTATGGATATACATTTCGTGAAGATGCTTATTTTGACTCTATTGTACAATGGATTCAGCGTCACCATCAATGGGAAACAAAGAAAGAATGGATGTCGTTTACCCCTGGAATAGTCAATGCTTTTAACCTAGCAGTGATGGGACTCACCAATGAAGGTGATGAGATAATAATCCAACCACCAGTCTATCATCCTTTTTTCTTTGCAGTAAATAATCACAATCGTAAGTTGGTAGAAAATCCGCTTATTGACACAGAAGACGGTTATGTGATGGATTTCGATTTGTTAGAACAACAGGCAAAGACTGCCAAAATGTTGATTTTAAGTAATCCTCATAATCCTGTTGGAAGAGCGTGGAGAAAAGAGGAACTGATGAGGTTAGGGGAGATTTGCATGAAAAATAATGTCTTGGTGTTCTCCGATGAGATACATTGCGATTTGGTTATGCCAGGATTCAAGCATGTTCCATTCGCTTCGTTATCAGAGGAGTTTGCACAAAACAGCATTACTGCTCATGCTGCAAGCAAGACGTTCAATCTAGCAGGACTCGCTACGTCAACAGTTATAATTCCTAATGATGAATTGAGAAAGAAATACTGTGATTTTGTTCATGCTACGGAAGCAGATATGGGTAATGTGTTCGGCAAAATCGCAACAAAAGCTGCTATGGAAAAAGGCGATGAATGGCATGCACAACTCATTAATTATATAAAAGGTAATATTGACTTTGCATACGACTTCATCAAAAGAGAAATGCCTAAGATAAGAATTCATAAAGCAGAAGCTACTTATATGATATGGTTGAATTTCAAGAATTATGGTATTAGCGACGCAGAGTTGAACCGCAAGATGATTCATGAGGCAGGATTAGGATTGAATGCAGGAAATATATTTGGCAAAGAAGGAGAGTTCTGCATGAGGGTCAATCTTGCGTGTCCTCGTTCAATAGTTGAAAAGGCCTTGAAACAAATGAAATTGGTATTTTAATTTAAAAATATGTATGATGTTTAAAAATAGTAAAGTTTTTTACTATTTTTGCGTTTGTAAAAACGAGTAATTATGAAAATTTTAATGACACTATGTAACGCTGCGAACACAGAGGTTATGACATCGTTCGCAACTCCTGAAGCATGGAGTTGGTTACTCCAATTCTGTATCATTGCAATCGGATTATTAGCAGGTAACATTTTAAGAAGAAAAGTCCCGTTTTTAAGAAAATCACTTATACCTTCTGCATTGTTAGGTGGAGCATTGTTGCTTTGCCTTAAAGCTATACCAGGAATGAAGGAAAATATTGTGGACAAACAGGCAATGGAAATCATAACATACCACGCTCTTGGTTTGGGATTTGTGGCACTTGCATTGAAAAACAATAAGATAGAATCAAAATCTTCAACGATGACTGTCATCGAAACCGGAACACTAACAGCAAGTACATATTTAATTCAAGCCATGGTTGGTTTGGGAGCAACTATTCTTCTTTATCACTTTGGAAAAGTCATCTTCTATGCCAGCGGTCTCTTGTTGCCAATGGGTTACGGTCAGGGACCTGGACAAGCTCTCAACTTCGGTACTATTTACCATGGACAAGCCCAGCTTCAAGGCATTGACTTTGCAGGCGCTGACTTCGGCCTCTCAATAGCAGCGATAGGATTTATCGTGGGTAGCGTTATCGGTGTTATCTATCTCAATATCTTACGCAGAAGAGGCGTCATTTCTGTACAAGAGATGGAAGAACGTCAGACAAATACATTAGACGACTACCAAAGCGAGGACGAAATTCCAGATAGCGAATCAATAGACAAATTCTCAATTCAGATATGTTTGGTATTGTTCGTTTATTTCTTGGTTTATCTTTTCGTCAACTCAATCCAAAAGATGGAACTCGGCGACTTTGGAACAAATACCTTGAAACCAATGTTATGGGGATTTAACTTCTTGTTTGGCACCTTGTTCGGCGTTATTGCAAAAGCCTTAATCAACAAGTTCAAGAAAGTAAAATTGATGAGCCGCGAATACACTAACAACTACCTCCTCAACCGTATCAGCGGATTCTGCTTCGACGTGATGATTGTCGCTGGAACAGCAGCTATCAGCTTCAACGACTTGAGAGAATTCATCTTCCCATTAATATTAGTATGCGTTTTAGGCGCAATAGCAACATTCTTGTATTTGAAAGCCGCTGCAAAACACTTATATCCAACATACGTCAACGAAGGATTCCTCAGCATGTTCGGCATGTTGACTGGTACTGCAAGTAACGGTATGATTTTGTTACGCGAAATCGACCCTAAGTTCGAGACACCTGCAGCAAACAACTTGGTGTTGCAAACATTCCCTGCCATCATTCTCGGCTTCCCGATTATGCTCATATTAGGATACGCACCGCAGTCATTCCAAGCAAGTGTCATCACCTTGATTGTTGTAACAGTCTTATTCCTCATCATGGCAGGATTTATCTTCAGGAAGAAGATATTTAAGAGAAGGAAGAAATAAATTTGGCTGTTAGCTGTTGGCCATTGACTTAGGCAACAGATAATAAAAAAAAAGAACGGTAAATTAAGTTTATCGTTCTTTTTTTTGTTTGGTTAAAACTCATAATTTAGTATTTATTTGGGCGTTCCGGCTTTGCCGTCGGGCTTTCCGCTATATCTTTGCTCGCTCCGCTCGCAAAGGATGCCGCTCCAATCCCTAACGCATTGGAGGCGATTATCAAGACCATGAGTTTTAGTTAGGAATTAGGAGTTAGGAATTAGGAGTGAATTTTAATCTCCTCAATTCCATTATCCTTAAATTAACCACAAACAAACAAACAAAAAGACGTAGCATCTCTTCTGAAACACTACGTCTTTATATTCTATATTCAACGTTCTCAACGTCTGTTGTCCGTTGTCTGTTGTCTGTTGTCCTCAAAGAAATAAAACGCCTTTGGAACATCGCTTTCAAACTTCATGTCTTCGCCTGTGACTGGATGCTTGAAACATAACTTGTAAGCGTGGAGCCCTAATCTGTTGATAGGGTCGCTGCCATCACCGTATTTCAAGTCACCGACCACAGGGCAGCCTAAATCCTGAAGGTGAACTCTGATTTGGTTCTTGCGTCCTGTCTCAAGTTGCAACTCAACGAGTGAGTAGCCGTTTCCTGATTTCAATTTCTTATAATGTGTAACAGCATATTTGCCGCCATTGTCTTCCTGACTTGAGTGTGTCACATAATGGCTGTCGTCTTTCAGCCATGAAGCCACTGTGCCTTGTGATTTTGGAAGCTCGCCATGTACCAAAGCGACGTATCTTCTGTCATAGACTCTTTCTTTCCAGTCTTCTTCAAATTTAAGAGCCACTTTCTTGCTCTTGGCGAAGATAAGCAAGCCGGAAGTGAATTTGTCGAGACGATGGACAGTATGCGCATTGGCATGCTGATGTGTGCTGTCTAAATAATAATTCAAAATGCTCTTGACACTTTCATCTTTAGGACTTGTGCTGCTTGACAATATGCCAGGTTTCTTATCTACAATGATGATGTCATTATCTTCAAAGACTATCTTAATCCAGAAGTTCTTGAATCTGCTTCCTTCAGTAGATCTCTTGATGCTTACGCGCATGTTAGGTTTCAGTTCGTAGTTATGCTGAGAAACGACTCTGCCGTTGACATGAACCACGTCGTTGCTGAGCATTCTCTTTACTTTGCTGCGGCTGATGCCATCCATCGCCTTCATTAAAAATTCCATCAATTGAGCATCTTCTCTGACGGTAAAAACAGTCTCTTGAGACTTCTTCTTATATTTATTATTATAGTGTCTTGCCATTGTAAAAAATTTATGCAAAGGTAATAAAAATATCATTTTGAAATAATTTTAAAAAAAGGTAAAACAATCACAAAATTGACTACATTTGCAGAAAAGCTATGAGCTATGAGCTATGAGCTATGAGCGTCATTCTAAATCATAGAAAATCAACTCATAATCATAATTCATAACTCATAGAAAAAAGAGAAGAAGTTGAGTGAATAGCATTGAACTTAAAAAATAAGCTCACAGCCCGTAGCTCACAGCTCATAAAAGAAAATATTAACTTAAAAATACAATATATGGAAATCAATCAGTTAAAAGATGTAGCATCACAAGTTAGACGTGATATCATCAGAATGGTTCATGCTTGTCAATCAGGACACCCAGGCGGTTCATTGGGAGCAACAGACATTGTAACAGCTCTTTATTTCGACCAAATGCAAATCAATCCTGAGAATTTCAGAATGGATGCAGCAGGTGAGGACGCTTTCTTCCTTTCAAACGGTCACATCAGCCCAATGCTTTATAGCATCTTGGCTCGTCGCGGC
>JAZUCH010000112.1:0-62103 GCA_045639025.1 Bacteroidales bacterium | reverse complement strand
TGTTTCTGTACCTTTACCTATAAGACCTTCTACAACTTCATATACATTTTCGCTTGTTTCTACAGCGAAATAACCTTCAGCGCAGAAGTCTGTGCCAGCGCCTTCAGCTGCGTTGTTTTCTGGATTCCAGTTGTGGAATGTACCGCCTTTGATAGAAACAGTAGCTGTGCCATTATCGTAGTTTGTATCAACACAGTTGATGAGGTATGCATAATTTCCTTGGTATGGTTCAACTGAGAATTCACCACCTTCAATTACAAGATTACCTTTTGTTACAGAAGCAACTGTTGTAGCGCCATGGAATGTACCATTTTCTATTGTAAGGTTACCTGCTGTTGTTGTTTCTGTTGGATTTGCTTCACCGAGAACGAATACATAGTCTGTTTCGTTTGTGATAGAACCTGCACCTGTAACTGTTACGTTAGCATCATTTTGGATTCTAATAACTGGATAAACGTTTACTGCAGCTGTGATAGCTTTACCGTTTAAGTTAAGTGTAAGGTCTTTTTTAACGATAATTGGTTTTGCTACTGTGTTAGCATTAACAACTTCTACAGTATCTTTTGCATAACGGATAGCTTCTTCTAATGACATGAATTGGAATCCGTCAGCTTCTGCAGCAGGATATAATCTTGTACCATTATCTTTGATTGTTGTTGTTTCTGCAACTTCTGCATCAATCATAGCCCAGTATGCGTTGTCACCTTGTGGCTCAATCTGAGCTGTTTGTGATTCAATGCTGATTGTGTTGTTTTCACCAAGAACCAAGAATGCAGCTTGTGTAGCTGTACCTTCTGCAATAGCATTAATTGTAGGATTTGTACCAATCATCTTAACCATAGTGTTGTTACCTTCAAGGACTATAGTACCGAAAGCATTAGACTCACCTGAATGGATATTCTCACCTGTGTATGTTCCTTGACCAAGATCCAATTGAACATCTAAAGCATCACCATGAATATAGAATGCTGCATAACCATTGATTTTTGTGCTACCAGATGTTATAACGTCAACATTAGTTGATACGAAGCAGATTACACCATAACCAGAGTTACCTGCATCAATTGTAGTATTATTGCCTAATGATACACGATGAATCTTCTCTGTACCACCGATTGTCAAAGGTTGAGAATTACCTTTTGTTGCAATCAAATCTGTGTTGTTTATCTTCAAGTTGATATTACCTGAACGTGTGTCAATACAACGACCGTTATGCATTTCATTTTGGATAGTAACATTATTGAAAGTTACAATTGATGGACTTCCTGATACATAGTTATAAATACGGATACCTTTTGTGAAGTTACCACAATCGATAGTGAAACCTTTACCATCGATAGTCAAACCTTTATCACCAACATTGCCTGGTAATTCAATACCCAAACCTGCTTCTGTATCATTTGTATAGCCACCTACAAGTGTGATGTCTTGTAACAATTCAATTGTATCACCTGCTTCTGCAACATCAACAGCAGCTTGAAGTTTTTCATAACCTTGACCTGTTGTTGTGTTACGTGCTACGTAAGTACCAGGTTTTACTGTATATGTGCCGTCATCGTTCTTTTTGAAAATATAGCCGTTGTCTTCTGTATATTTTTCAGCATCATTTGTGTTGAATGTACCGCCAGAGATAGTGATTGCTGCGATAGCTTTTGCTTCATCACCGTAGCTGTAAACTTCACCAGCTTCGCCGTTAAATCTACCGCCGCTGATATTAACAGTTTCAATGTTAGTCTTGTTCTTGCCGCCTGTAAGAGCGATGTCACCATTGATAGTACCGTTTGTTACGTTGATAGCAACATTCTTCATATCGTTGCCATTGCTGTATGAATATACTGCTAATGTGTAACCGCTTTCACCTGTACCTGTCAATGTACCGCCATTAACATTCAATACGATAGCTGGAGCATCAGCAGTATTGCTACCTGCTGCTTGCATCCAAACAGCACGTGTGCCTTCAACTTCACCGCCATTGATAGTAAGAGTATTTGTATTGCTACCTGATGCGAATTGACGGATTGCATAGTTGCCATCGTTAACAACTTTACCGCTATTGATTGTTGTTGTAGCATTGCTCATATTGTTGATAGCATATGAAGCATGTGACATCGGAGCTGTGTTGTTTTCTACATTGCCTTCAACTGTAAGTGTGCCATAGTTGTTGATAGTGTAGTTGCCTTTAGAATAGTTAGCATCTTGAGCACCTGTGTATGTGTAAGAAACAGAGCCTGTGATTGTCAATGCACCATTATTGGTAATCATTGCTTCACCCAAAACGTCTGAAGTGTAAACAACTTTCTTGTTTATTTCTAATGTTTCTCCTGCTTCAACTGTGTAAGGAACTAAGAGAGTTATGATGTTATTTTCATTTGCTGCTGCAAGAGCGTCTTCTAATGTTGCATAGTATGTATCAACTATTTTTGCTTCAATAGCTTTAGCATTATCGTAAGTAGCACCGATGATAGCTATTGCACCTGTTACATTTTCAGCATCTACGGTAGAAATTGTAGATGTAGCACCCATAGAACCTGATACAACACCAACGCGAGCATCGCTGCAGTTCAATGTAACATTCTTAACTGTAGCACCGTTGAGTGTCTGTGCACTGATGATACCTGAGATACCACCAACGTTCTTTGTACCAGTGATTGTCAAGCCTTCAGCGCTGAAGTTATTATAAACAGCAGTGAGACCACCATTCATTTGAATGTCAGAAATTACACCACCGACAGTTTGATTACCTTTAATGAATGAATTAGTATTACCAACGATAGACAAATTGCTTGCGTTAACGCAACGTCTTGTGTAAGCAAGTACACCTGCTGTGTAGTCACCACCTGTGATTGCGATATTACCGCAAACCTTAACATTATCTACAATAGTGTAGTAAGGATAAGCGATAGCTGCAGATACGATGTGACCTGTTGTTGTAATTTTAACATTTTCAATTGTAAGATTCTTAATAGTATTTTGGGTGGTTTCAGTACCTTCTGTTACAGCGAAGAGACCAGCATAAGCATAACCGTCGCTATCGAGAGCAGGATCTGTAATAGTCAAATTCTGAATTTTATGTGTCTTACCATCGAAGTTACCCATGAAACCATGGTCTGCTGTAGCTGAACCGATACCAACCCAGTAGTCAACACCTATCATATCAATGTCAGCACCTAAAGCAACCCATTTGCCAGGAGCGTTGTATATTGTTCCACCTGAGTTAACATGATTACGGAAGAATGTGAGGTCAACCATATCCATAATGATGAATGGGTCATCTTCTGTACCTGAACCATTGAGACCAGGAACTACACCGTATGTTCCGTCTGTATTTTGTTTAAAGACATAACCTTCTTGGAGAAGAGCTACATTTGTACCTTCTTTAGCTGTTGCTGAGAATGTACCACCTGAGATAGAACCTTTAACGCCTTCTTTATTAGCATCTGATGTACCAATCTTACCATTGAATGTACCAGCTGTTACATTAAGTTCAACTTTATACTGGTTGTTTGTTACGAATACTGCTGAAGCATCACCACCGTTAGGTTCAAATGTACCACCATTGATTGTTAAGTTTGCAGAGTCGTCAACTGCTTGTACCCAAACTTGACCGTCGAATGTACCGCCGTTGATTGTCATGTTACCTTTCCACAAACGTGCTGAACGATAGTTTGGAGTTGATATTGTACCACCATTGATTGTTGTTGAACCACTGTATTGGTAGATAGCCATGATGCAGTGTGTACCAAATGTTTGTGTGCCGAGGTGTTCGATTGTACCGTTTTCAACTACGAGAGAACCAGTATTGCTGATTGTATATGAACCCCAGCCAAAGTTTGAATCACCAGCGCCAGTATCTTTAAAGCTGAGTTTACCTTCACCATTGATAGTAAGATTACCTTTGTTGTTAATCATTGAGTAAGAAGCTGTGCAAGCTTTTACTTGGCTGATAGTTTTGCCATTCAAGTTCAAAACAACTGTTTGGTTGTTAGCGATTGTAACTGTATTGTCTAAAGCGAAATCACGAAGAACATTTACTTCAGTGTTTGTTGCTGTTGTTGCATTTACTGCAGCTTGAAGTGTAGCGAATTTTTCACCAGCAACTTCAGCTACTGCTTCATTGAAGTTGATTACAAATGGATTCTCTTGTGAACCATAAGTTGCATTGTGTTCATAATTAACAGTGACATCTGTTATTTCTTTTGTTAATCCTGCAGGATTTGCACCATGATTCCAAAGTTTGAATGTAACCTTTGCATCACCATCTTCTTCATTGTGAGAGATAACGATATATGCTATTGAGTTGTTAACTCTAGCGCTACCGCATACATTATCACCAATGAATGCACCGATTTCATAGTCACCAGCTACATCAACACCATTAATAGTAACGTGAGCTGTAATAGTCATATTACTATTTGTATTGTGTGATGGATTCCAGTGATTCTTGCTTGTGAAATTAATATCAAACATTGTCATGATATTATTTGTAACAAATGTAATAGGATCACCAGAATATTCAAGTACGCTTAAAGCATCACCATCCCATAATTTGAAAGTTATGGATTGACCTTCTTCACCGCCAATGGTGATTTGTGTACCAGTGTTAAATTCACTTACAGGAATAACACCGCGCAATTGGTTGCCGCAGAATGCACCTAATGTATATCTACTTGCATCATCACCCATAACCCATTCTCCTTGAATGAGTACTCTACCTGATACTGTCATTGTATATTCATAATTGGATGGTTGTGTCCAAGGACATCCTTGTCCAAATACAAAAGAACAAAGCATCATCAAGAATGTCAAAATATATGTTTTCTTTTTCATTGTTCTAAAATTTTTATTGTTTATAATTTTTTTAAAGCTTTGTCTGGAACTCCGGATTGCTCCGGAATTCCATTAGGCTTGTTTATTACTTAACGATTACTCTGCAATATTTAACTACATTGTCGTTTGTAACCTTAATTACGTAGATACCTGCTGCTTCGATACCGTCAATCTTGTCAACGTTATTGTATTCTGCTACTACAACGCCGAGTGAGTTGTAAACTTCAACTTTGTCGAATGTTGTTTCGAAGCTGATTGCGTTATCTCTGTTTACAGGGTTTGGATATACATTGAAGCCGTTGAGTGATGTTTCATCAATGCTCAATGTACCGTAGTTCAATACGCTTGGTTGTTCAACTGAACCTACTATGCTGTTGACTTCAAACACGACTTTGCTATCAGCGAAGAGGTTGAGTTCTTCACCGCTGTTGAGGTCGTAATATTTGAATGTAAGTTCTTCGCTAGCTTCACCGTAAACTGTCAAGAATAACATATAACTATTGAAGTCTTCTACATAGATTGGTCTTGCGCTACCGCGTAATTCTTCGCCAGCGAATACTGCTACTTCGAAGTCTTCTGTCATGAGTTCTTCACCGTCGATATTAACGACAGCAATAATGCTCATGTTGTTAGCATATTTTGACATATTAGGGACCATGAGGTTATTTTTTGCAGTGATGTTTGCAGGAGCTACACCTCTATAATTAACCTCAGCAGGATATTTAAGTGTTACAGTATTATCTGAATTGTTTTTATACATATAACCCATACCTGGAGTCATAGATGAAAGATTGCCATACCATTTGTTGTTGGTGTATGTTGCGAAACCTTCTTGTGACTTGATTTGGTCACCCTTATTAGGTGTAATGTTTTGTAATGCGTATTCAATTGCTACAGGAGCATCTGATGTTGATGGGAAGCCTAACCATGTCCAACCGCTAACAAGATTGAATTCATAATCTGCTGGGTTAACTTTATAGTCTTCTAATTCAACAACAACATTATCTTTTTCAATCTTAACCATATACATATCGTTTACAGCCAATGATTTAAGGTTACCATACCAGCCGTAGTTACCATAATATGATTGATATGTAACAGCTTTAGTTTGGTTTTTAATTTGAACTATTTGATTATCTGCATTATATTGCTCAAGTTGATTTTCAAATGATTCAAGACCGCTTTCACCTGTTGCATCTACAAATAATGAAACCCATGTCCAACCGTTGTTCAAGTTGATTGTTTGTTCTTTTACTTTAATTGTTTCTACTGTATATAAACCATTTTCTGCAACTAACAAATAACCTTCTGGAACGTTAGATGTAAGGACTGTACCTTGTTTAATTGCATCTGCAACGATAGCAACATCAACTGGCCATTCTGTTGAACCTTCAGTTACTGACAAATATACATCACCATAAAGGTTTGCATTTGCATTTACTATCAATGTACCTGTGTTAGCATTCTTTGAAGGATCTTGCATCCAGATAGATTTGTTAGTACCTTCGATAGTACCGCCGTTAACTGTAAGGATGTTTTGAGCTTCAATACCATTGAGGAATTGACGGATAGCACGGTATGTTGACTTAACTGTACCGCCGTTGATGATTGTTTCAGCGTATGTGCCTTTACCGTTTGTGAGGTTGTCGATAGCGTAAGCCATGTCTGTACCGCCGAGGTGTTCGATTGTACCGCCATTGACTATGAGCTTGCCACCAGGTTGGTTAGAGATAACTGATGAGTATCTGCTCCATCCGCTGTTTACAGTAGCTGAAAGTTTAAGAGCACCTTGAGCTCTGTTATTGCTATTGTCAACGATTGTCAAAGTACCTTTATTGTTGATAAGACCGAAGCTCTTTTCTGTTTTATCAGTACCAGTGATTGTCATGCCGTTGAGGTCTAAAGTGATGTTTTGACCTGCATCGATTGTGTAATAATCATCTGTTGAGAAGCTTGCCATGATAGTGATAGTTGTTTCTGTTGTACCAGCAGCCTCGATAGCTTCTTGGAGTGTATAGTATTTACCATCAATCTCAGCAATTATACGTGTTGTATTGTCTGTATTATTGCTTTCTGTAACAGGAGTATAACCAACATTGAATGCTACAGCATGGCGACCATTGAAAGTGTTATAAGTTGCTGTTACACTAGAATTTTGATCTTGAGCAACATAGATACAAGCACCATAGTAAGATTCACTGTATGGATACAAACTTGTGAGTGTTGCACCTTGTACATCAATTGTATTGTTTGCTCCATGTACGTTGATTACGTTAGCACCTTCGTATGTACCGCCTATAACTTTAACATTATGACCTGTACCATTTCCAGAAACGTTAACTGCGTATGCCCAATCACAAGCTGAAGCATCTGTAAAGTAAACTGAACAGTTGTTCAAAGTCATTTGTACATTAGTTAAGCCTGCATCGATGCTGATACCTCGGATATCGTTTGTACCAACACGAACTGCTGTGCTTACCATGTTAACATCATTCAAAGTAACTTTTGTGTTAGAAGTTGTAACACGGAATACGCGAGTTGCTGAAGATGTAACATTATGATCGTTACCGTTAATTGTTATAGATTTATCAAGAAGGATTACTTCTGTAGCCTTGACATCAGCAAAAAGTTCAATTGTTTCACCTGTTTGAACTGCTGCAAGCGCATTAGCAAATGATGTTTGGAAAGATTTGATTTCTTTGTTAGCATTTGTAATAGCCGCATTAATCTTATTCAAATTATCTGGGCCGTTGAGAACAACATTACCACCACTTACTTTAACGTCATCAACCCAAAGTTCAACTTTAGCTGGCATATTATTGATAGTAGGTTTTGTTACCCATGACATTGTCCAGTATTCGTCTGTATTAGATTCTGCATCGAGTTTCAAGCTCCATGATACATTTACATTACCATTGATGATGCCACCAACATTATTGAGAGATGTTGTACCCATTACATTGTTATTTGCATCGAGAACTTTGATAACGAAGCTTTCAAATGCATTACCCCATACTTCGCCCCAGATACCATCTGTGCTTGTGTAACCAGTGAAATCATTACCATAATGTTTTTTAACTAATATTGTAAGTTCAGCATCTGAATAGTATGAGTTAACCAAGAAGTCTACTCCATTTACTACAGGTGCATCATTACCATCCCAATAGTTAGCATCTGCTGAAATTTTTGTTCCTGCAGTTGTACCGCTGATGTGAGTTATACCAGAAACAACGTTTCCTGTCATTGTGAGGTCGATTTGTTCAGAAGCTGCACCACGAATTACAACAACAGCATCCTCGCTGCCATTTGTCTTCAATGTGTTGTTTGTAAGTTCAATCTTACCGCTTGTACCACCGTCAACACCAGCACGTACAGCATAACCGCTAACTTCGATTGTAGAGTCCATGATTTTAACATTTGAAGAAGAATTCAAGTTGATACCGTTCTTTGACTTAACAATACAGCCATCTACCACAACACCTGTGATATTAGAAACCTGAACCAGAGAGTGCATTGTGTTGTCAACTGTACATTTGATAATAGACCAGTTTTTAGCACCACCACCAAGACCAGCATCCTGACGAACAGCAGCACAGTCCATTGTACCGTCAACGTCAGTGAATGTACAATCGGAAATGGTTACATTATGTGCATAGCAATGATTTGGACTCACTATAGCAATACAGTCGATGGAAGCATCCTCTCCAGCTTTTGCCACAAAGTTGATATTCTTAATAGTTAAAGTTTCAGCACCTTCTGCACGGCCAGCGCCATCGATAGACATCAAGCCATTGAATTTGTTGCCAGCGCCATCGATAACAACGTTTACATCTGCACGTTGAGTAATTACAACATCTTCTGTAACATCACTTACCAATGTGATTGTTTCATTGTTTTGAACAGCGTTGATAGCGTCTTGGAGAGAATAATAATTCTTATCATCTATTTTTGCTATCGCAGCAGGAGCTTGAACTGCTGATTCTGTGTTGATAGTGCCGTCTGCATTAAGTTCTGTATAGTATGGGAATATGCCCATTTCTACGAGATCACCAACACCTTGAGCAGATGTATTGAAATAAATCTTACCAGGGTTTGCTAAGACGTCAATATCGTAATAGTTACCACTGAGAACTGCTGTTGTTTTTTCTGCATTGAAGTTCCAGTAACAGATTTGTTGAGCATCTGTGATACCCTTGAAAATGTTATTAGAAACAACAATGTTTACATTATCTGTACCTTCTGCATTGCTACCAAGACCTTGAGCTCTACCTACTGCAGAACCTGAGAATGTATTACCAGTAACAGTGAATGTATCAGCGATATCGTCGTTTGTTGTGATTTGAATTACGTAAGGACGGAATGCAACATTGTTGATAACGTTACCTGTAAAAGTTACATTACCTGTAAGCTGAGCATAAACACCAGAGTTAGAATCACCGCTAACACCATCAATTACGTTGTTTGTAAATGTAAAACCATTAACTGCTTCATCTACATCACAATTGATGTGGAAAGCAGCCTCGTTGTTACTTGCTCTAACGATGTTCTTGAATATACAATTTGTTACTGTGATATCTTTATAAACAACTTCGCCAGTTCTCCAACCTGTTAATACAACATTAGAATTATCAAATGTTATACCGTCGAATTTTAATCCTTCATAATGAACAGAATTACCATCAGCTGATTTGATTGTCATATCTTTAAGAACTGTAGCATGTTCTGCTGCGCCTAAGAATTTAACATTCTTAAGAGTTGAAGGAAGTTTGATAGTACCTTCGCTTATTTCACCAGCAAAGATTGTAATTGTTTGACCTTCTTGAACAGCTTTAACAGCCTCAGCTAAAGTCTTGTAATTTGTTGTACCGATCTTAGCGACTGGAAGTTTAACATCCTCACCGCCTTTACCAATGATACGACTTGTTGCATCAACACTCAAGACTGTGGCATCGCCATATGTGAAACCACCATTCTTAGCATCAAAAACACTACCATTTGTCAAAGTTACGGTAGAGTTACCTGTAGCCTTAGCAGGGTGATCATATACAGATACAACCAACTTAGAGTTGTCAAGAACGAGGTTAGCTGTACCCTGACCATCAGTCTCGTTAGTCTGCCAATAGGTACCAGCTTTGATGTTGGCATTCTTGGCATTGATCATACCTTGATAGAAGTATGCTACAGCAAGGTTAAGACCTATAGTCTCATCATTGTTGTCACCATTGATGTAGATACCGGCATTGGCATCACCATCTACATAGCAGAGGTAGAACTGTTCAGTTGTAACAGTCATACTACCTGGTTCGTTGATAGTAAGTTTTGTACCTCCATAACGTTGGTAATAAGCACCTGCAACTACAGTACCATTGATTTGAGTACCACCTGCATAGTAGAAGAATGCGGGAATATTCAAAGTGATATTCTCACCTACCACGAAGGTATAAGGGCAATAAACCCAATCAGAGTTTGTGAGAGTGATTGTCACCTTTGCAGCATTTTCTGTAGTAATGTTACCACGAAGAGTACTTGTAAGATTTTCTGTAACGTCTTGAAGAACAACTACAGTTTGGTTATCGTCAGTTACAGCTGCGAAAGCTGCACTTAAAGTTGCAAAAGATTCCTCACCAACTTTTGCTACAGGAGCTACAGATGTATATGTACCATTTTCATTTTCAAGAATAAAACCATTTTCTGTGATAACATTAAGATTAGCTGGAGCATTTGTTATTATAAGAGAGCTCCCAGCTGGAACAACGATAGTACCTTTGTAGCTGATATCAGACATATCAAGTTTGTCAACGTAAACTGTAACAGAACCTGCTGATTTATTATTATCTGCTAATGCTTCTTTAACAGAAGTATAGTAAAGACCATTGTCTTTAGCTGAACTATATTTCAAATATGAGCTCCATCCACCATAGTTAGCAGTTGAGGCTTCATGTACAACTCCTGATTGAGAATCAGTATTAGGTTCAGTAACTATAGGACCACCAACAACTAAGTAACCATTATCATCAACATAGCAACCAACATCGTAGTTTGCCTTAGATGTACCAACCCAGAACTTGTTGTCTGCATCAGCTGTCATAAATTGCCAAGATTTAAAACTACCTCCAGAAATTTCACGGTATGCTGATTGGTCACCTGTACAATTAATCCAACCATTAAATACACCGCCAAAAACTCTTAACATATTTTTGGTAAGGTTTACATTTCCATTAAATGTACCACCATAAATCCAGATTTGAGGGCAGTTAGTATTTCCATTAGATTTTGAATTAATAGAATAGCTACCGTTGAACACGCCATTGTATATTCTAATAATTGGACGGTCTTTAGTAGAACCACTCTTGCTATAGTAGATACAAGCCTTACCAGTTGCAGTAATACCACCAGGATTGTTAGCATCAGCGTTTACTGTAATTGCATAAGTTGCATTGCTAAGTCCTTGGCAAGTAATTTCAATAGCGTTATTGCCACTAGCAGCTGTCATAGTGTAAGTACCAAGATCCAAAATGTGATGCTCTTTAGAGCTGAGTTTAACTACATCTGACAGAGTTACGTCTGCGAGAAGTGTTAATGTAGTGCCATTGGTCCAAGCTGCAATAGCATCGTCAATTGTTGCATATTCGGTATTGCCTACCTTAGCAACAGGTGTTGTTTCTTCGGCAAATAGATTGCCACCGCCTCCCAATGCTATAATTAGCAAGGTTAGCATGAGTAGAAATTTCTTTCTCATAATAATTAAATTTTAAATGTTAATATTTTTGTTAATTTTTGTATTTTATATATATATATAAATAAAAAAAAGAGAATACAATTAAATGACGTTATCGCTAACAATCAAATAATCGTTGAGAATTACAATAACAGTAATTCAATAGGAAATGATAAATCTTAAATTCTAACCTCCATGAAAATACATAAAGGGAGAGATTTTTTCAATAAATAATTCTCCTGCCATATTGTAAGTATTTTAATTTTTTTACTAATAAATGTTATTAACTATCTGTTTCTGTTGCAATTGTATTATATATAATATCCGCTCAATTTATCATTCAATTAACTGACAAAAATATTACAATTTTTAATATATCCTAATTTTTGTTAAGATTTTTTTTAAAGACTACAAGACCACAAGACTACAAGACTACAAGTAGATGCGTTTATGGTTAGTTAGGGGTTGAGAGTTCAAGAAAGGCTCTTGATATATATGATTGCTTGTTCTAGCAAATTACGTTTAAACATTTGTTCTTTTCGTCTGCTCCATTGTTGAAACTCATGTTCAAGAATATCTAAAGTATGTTTAATATCGTTATTTTTCCAATTCTTTAAAGATTCAACGTTTTCTAACAGGTAATCTACAGATGCCAGTAATTCCAATGAATAATTGGAATAATATCCACTTAGGAATTTTTTAGTCTTATCACAGATTTCACGTAGTTCATCATTTATATATCCATCTATATAAGCATTGGCTTCACCTTCTGCGCCATCTATCAGCCATATGTAATCAAACGGGCGATTTTCCATGCCTCCCATGCCTTTGATGTAACTGCCGTTCATATGATAAAGCACATGTGCCACCTTGCCTCCAGAATACGGACCGTAGTAATAAGGTTTAAAGTCTATCTTAAAATATTTTTTTGCTCCAAAACGCTGCATAAAATAAATCAATTTTTCTGCAGCAAAAACAGATGCGAATTCACCATTGACATTCATCTCATTAAACATCGACAACAACATGGCTCGTGCCGGAGTCAACTTGATTCTCTCAGACTTCATTCTCTCAATAATGACGTCAGAAGGTTCATATATCATAATATCACATTCCAAATCGGCAAATGCATTTTCTATCATAGATTTCACATGTTGCCAATCCAATCCACCATTGTGTGAGCCCAAAGGAGGAATCGCTATAGAACGTATTTTACGATTAATAATTTCTCTATGTAATGCCTTAAGACCAAGTTCAATATAATAATACTCAGAAGGTAATTTCCAGTGTGTCTTTGTTGGGAAATTTACTATCAACTTTCGTCCTGACATTAAATTATAGTCTTCTACAATCAACACATCACCTATGCGAAGACTTTTGTCATGGCATGCGTTTCTATATACCCTATAGTTTTCCGGGAAAGCCTCGCGGAACTGCAAAGCAATACCTTTACCCATCACTCCTACTGTGTTAACTGTATTAACTAATGCTTCTGCACTACTCTCTAACAAATTACCTTTTACATATTGTATCATGACAAAAACCTTCTAATTATCTAAAAATAATAATTTGGTGACACTGCTATTTTTTTCTCGTCAACACCAAGTCCTAACAATGTGTTCTTAGCCACAGCATTATAAACGATGTAACCACATATTAAAGATATCGGCAAATCATTTTTCACCAGCAACTCTGCTTCCTTGCGCCGTTTCAAATCAATATCGGTAGCCGAATTCCATTTATGAGAATATACATCATTAAAGTTAATAATATTGTTTATCTGTGATAGTTTATCTTTTGTATAAAACGAAGTCAAAGCACTTAAAGCATGACCATCGGTGAAAATACAATCAATATCATTGCACACCAAATCGTCTATTTTTATCACACAATAGACGATTTTTTCAGGCTCACACCTTGGCACTCCATTATATCCATGCTGAATTACATATAACATTGGAGAACGTGGTCCTAAATAAAATGGAATATAATCACTAATGTCATAGCCTTGTGCTCTATGTTCTTCTCGTTTCTCTATAATTCGTGGGTCTCCTATACTGATAAAATGTTCATTTCGATTTGGCGAAGTAGCCTTAACTATACCATATTTAACAATATGCCACATATTGTCAATATGAGTTATACGAAACGCGTATTTTAACGTATCATTCATAATTATCCACTTTATTTACAAATAACTATCCCGACGGACAACAAAATTACATAAATATTTTATACAGATATATCATTTCGTTATTTTTAACTAACAAATTATTATTAAAAAAAGAATTAGTTTTTTTTAAGACTACAAGTAGATGCGTTTATGGTTAGTTAGGAGTTGGGAGTTCAATTCAAAAGCCAATGATACGCTGGGATAATATGTATTGTTTTATTTTCAATTGTTGTTTCTTCATGATGGTAGTCAGTGATGAGATAGAGATTTTCGCATCGGGTTTCTTTTGAAGCTGTAAGCAATCCTCTTAATTCACGTTTTCTGGTTTTATCCTTGCTTATATCGTATGAAACCTGATATATTTCTTCTACAACATTGTTTCTGCATACAACAAAGTCGGCTTCATAGCCTGCAGTACTTTTATAATAATAAACAAAAGCATTTATTAAGTTCTTATTAACCGATAATACTTATTTTGAAAGAATAATTATTTTTTAAACAAATTATTTATATCATTTCTATTTATAGGACTAATTGTTACTTTATTTTCAATTTGAGAAATAGGCTTCGGACTTATAGGTAAATCTTCAATAATATGATATAGCATTATCCCTACTTCATTTAAAGAATGTTTTGTTGGTCCGAATGCTGTGGACTCCCAACCATCATTAGATTCTTCATATACATTACCAGAATCACTTAACACGCCAAGAGCAACTAAGTTGTCTGTAACATAGGTATTTGTATCAGAAACATCTTTATATTCACCTAGAACTTTGAGATCAGTAATATATGCCCTATTAACTATAGAACATAAACGCAACATCATATCACTATCTATTTCACCATACACAAATTTTTTATAAATTTTGGCCATAATTTCTGCTTTTTCTTCTTCTTCTGCAGTATAAAGCAGTTGTGTTAGGTAATCAGATATTCTTTTTTTATCTATTATTGATAGTTTATTTATAAAATTCATTAATTCATCTTCTGGGATATCACCTATCTGGCTCATAAATTTACTTAATTTACAGATGAATTTATAATCAATGTAATTTAATGCTACATTTCCTAATTTAAAAAGCGAACCCAAATATGGAATTTCTTTAACATTTTCGATGATATTAACTAACACATCTAATTCTAGATTCACATTCTTTTTCAAAAAATTAGAATCTTCTTTTGATTGTTGTAAATCAAAAATAGTATTTTTTTTCATATTTTATTTTTTGAATTATAAATTGTTATTTTGAAATATAATTAAACATATAAACAATATTATAAGCATAACCAATGCAAATATACATATAAACACCTTATTGTTTACAAAATTTTATACAATAAAAAACAAATGCATTAATGTCTTGTGTCATATTACAATGATGATATAAAATTGGCTTTTCTATACCAAATACAACTACACTATATTTATTTTTCCGTAAAATAACCTACTGGTTTTCTATTTATATAAAATTACCTCCAAATGTTTTTCGTCAAAATGCCGTTTTCCACCGTTTTTTAAAATTAGGAGGTTTTTAAGACGCAGGTTTTTTGAGAGACGCACGGCGGTGCGTCTCAACATGGGGTGTAATGATGCGGCGTTGAAGGATATGGCGTCATTCCTCGTAGAGCCACACCGCCGTGTGGCTACAAAACAAACGCATGGTGGTTTTTTAAGACGCACGGTTTTTTAAGAGACGCACGGCGGTGCGTCTCAACGTGGAGGGATGGGGATTTATGAGGGCTGCGTTTTTATAATGGATATGGGTGCAAAGATGCGGCGTTGAAGGATAAGGCGTCATTCCTCGTAGAGCCACACCGCCGTGTGGCTACAAAACAGACGCATGGTGGTTTTTTAAGACGCAGGTTTTTTTTGAGAGACGCACGGCGGTGCGTCTCAACGTGGAGGGATAAGGATTTATGAGGGCTGCGTTTTTAACATTTTTTAACTTTTTTGTTTCATCATATATTCTTATTATTGCATAATTATTTGTATTTGTAAATTTAGTGTGGAGGTTAGAATGAGTGATTGTTATAAAAACAAATATCGAATAGAATCAAATCGCTTCAAATGCTGGGACTATAGCAACTATGGACATTATTTCATAACTATGGTTACGCATAACAGAATCAACTATTTCGGGAGCATTCGCAATGGGATGATGGCTTTAAATGAAATTGGAACAATTGTCGATGATGAGTTTAAAAGGTCATTTGTTATAAGACTCAAAGAATTTTGGCTGACTGAATATGTCATGATGCCTAACCATATTCATGCGATAGTCACTATCAAAAAGAACAAACCGCTAAATAGTAAAATTAATGCGAAGAGACCGGATCTTTATAGATTGCCTAATTCGCTGTCGTCATTTATTGGCACTTTTAAATCTTCGGCATTATGTAAAGTTGACGACTGGATTGACTCATCAAATATAGACATCCCAAAATTCAATAAAAACAACCCATTGTGGCAACCTAATTACCATGACCATATAATCAGAAATGAGACGGAATTTAATAATATCTCTAACTATATTAGAAATAATCCTCTGAATTGGAAAGGCGATTCTGATTACGATAATGATTTTATCATATAAACAGACGCAGGTTTTTTGAGAGACGCACGGTTTTTTTTAAGAGACGCACGGCGGTGCGTCTCTACGGGGAGGGATGGGGAGAAATGACAGCCAAGTAATCAAAGTACATTTATCTTTTCCAAGAGAAAATCCTCGATATTAATATACTGTATTCCTTTCTCATCGCTCCATGGCATGACATTATCGCGTACCACCACAATTTTTGTAAAAGAATCATCTATCCTATTCAAAGAATTAACTTCCTGCTTACGTTTGTCCTCATCAGCTACCGTAAGTGCAGATTGTATATAATATCGTTTTTCCGTTTTATTAACAACAAAATCAACTTCGAGCATTGAGCGCACCTTCTTGCCATTTTCATCTAAATGATTATATTCAACCACACCAACATCTACGTTGAAACCTCTAGCGACAAGTTCGTTGTAGATGATGTTTTCCATAATATGATTTTCCTCCTGCTGCCGGAAGTTGAGACGAGCATTTCTTAAACCAATGTCAGTAAAATAATACTTCAGCGGAGTATCGATATACGAGCGTCCTTTTATGTCATAACGATATGATTTGCTTAATATATAAGCATCAATGAAACAATCCAGATATGCGGAAATTGTAACATTCTTAACATTTAAGCCTTTGACTGATTGGAATGTGTTTGACAATCTAGTAGGATTAGACAAAGAACCAACAGCAGATGCAACAGTATTAAGCAATTCGCCGAGAACCTCAACATTAGCTCGCAATTTATTACGCTCAATCACATCTTTTATATAAGTAAGTTGGAATAAGTCCTGTAGATATTTAGATTTTTCTTCATGAGTATTTTTATACATTACGTATGGCATTCCACCGTAAGTCATGAATTCGCGCCATGCATAACGCTTATCCTTCGGATATGCAGCATAAAATTCCTCGTAAGTAAGAGGTGTGATATGGATTTCCTCTCCACGATCTCTGAAAGCTGTCGCAACATCTGATGAAAGCATCTTGGAGTTACTACCGGTAACATAAACATCAACATTCGGCAAACCTTTCAACCCAAGAAGAACATCCACAAAAGTTATCTTAGAATTTGAATCTTTAGGCAGATAAGGATTGTTGATAGATTCAACCATCTGAATCTCATCTAACAAAATATAATAATCCATTTCTGCGTTAGAGACTTTTTCTCGAATATAATTGCCTAATTCCAAAGGATTTCGATAACGCACATTGATGTCGTTATCCAATTCCAAAGTTATAATCTGTTCAGGAAGAACGCCATCATGTAGAAGATAATCACGATAAAGCACACCAAGAAGATAGGATTTACCGCAACGTCTAACGCCGGTTATTATCTTTATTTGACCATTCTTACGACTATTAATAAGTCTTTGCAGATACCTTTTACGCTCTATTCTCATATTCTAAAGGTTATTTTTGCGGATAGCCGCATTTTTACCCTGCAAATATAAACATTAAGATTGAATAATCATATAATTTTTTTAAGAGCCGCACGTTTTTTTGAGAGACGCACGGCGGTGCGTCTCAACGTGGAGGGTAATGATGCGGCGTTGAAGGATAAGGCGTCATTCCACGTAGAGCCACACCGCCGTGTGGCTATTGATAGGATAAAAGACAAAATATTCATTAACAAACAAATGTTAATTTTAGAAAAATTTAAGATTATTGAAATTTGTATGCAACAAAGCATATATTATTTCAAATTGTTTTGAAATTAAATTTTATCTTTGCACTAAATTTATGGATTGAGATGGTTATTGAATACAACAATCATAAGGATGTTAAGTGTTATAGAGATTTTGTGTTGAGCCCTTATGATAGAAAAGCACAAAAAGCATTCTCCAAAATTTTTAGCAATGCTCTAATGGAACCTGCGAAGAAACTACATGACCGACTTATATCATATTCATCTGCAGGAGCATACAATGCTAAATTTGGCAGCACAGATAATAGAATTGAAATAAAGCAAGGTTGTGCCAACAAAGAACCTATAATAATGAAAGTACGAGTTGGAAGATCTTCAAGGAAATTTTTCAATCATAAAATTGACTTAAACAATCTATTACTGACAAAAGATTGGAATGGTGATTTTAACTCTGTAGAAACTATATATGTTATTGCTATAAACAATCACGATTATAATATATGAATATGGCTGCACTTGAAAAAATACCTGTACTAAATCCCCTATCGTTAAGAAACACTGTAGGAGGAGAACTTGCCGATATATTCGAGGCTCGCGGCATTGTGGATTATGAAAATATTATAGGAGTAAAGAATCTCCGAACAAAGGAAAGGCTTTCTGACAAAATCCTCAAAAAGGCATCTGATATATTAGATGATAATTCTTTAGCAGAAGAATTGTCTGCATTCCAAGCAATATATATAAAAGAAAAGCCTGTATATATGGCTAATTATTCCCAAGCCAAAAAGGCATATACAAAACTCAAAAAAGTCTTGCCTCTTCTGAGAGGAGAGTTTAATGATGGATACGATATTCTTGACGATATATTGAATTTTTTCGGTGTTGATTCTGAATATGAAATATTCGAGTCATCTGAAAAACAAGCAGCACTTTTTAGGTCTCAGAACAAAACTGACGTTGACCCTATAAATCTCCATGCATGGCTACGTAGAGGCGAATTAGACTTTAAAGCCATGAATCTTCCAGAATATGATGAAAAAATGCTAACACAATGGATTGATTCCAAAGAATGGCTTAATCATATTGAAGATGTTGAATACTTTAAATCATTACCTGAGAAGCTGGCTATATTCGGAGTGGGTCTTATACTCATTCCATATTTACCAAAGACTGTTTATGGAGCTATCAGATGGATTGACAACAAACCTCTTATCCAAATATCCGATAGAGGTCATGACATTGTATCTTGCTGGTTTACACTTTTTCATGAATTCGGCCACGCCTTAAAACATAAAAACATCGAGATTTATGAAGGCGGCATAAATGAACCCAAAGCCAGTCAGGGTGACCTAGAAAAAGAAGCCAATAAGTTTGCCAATGAATATCTATTCAATGGCGATTATTTACGTAAAGCTGTTTTTGAGCGCAAACGTAATGGAATCATGATGACAGCAAACGAGTTGGCACAAGAATTCAAAGTCCTACCTATCTTTGCCTCATATTGGTTATTAAAAGCACAATATGCGCCAACTTTCCAAAGAAGAATACCAATAGATTTTGTTTCTCAATACCAATAAGTTATAGAAGTTTTTTTGAGAAACGCACGGCGGTGCGTCTCAACGTGGAGGGATAAATTTCAAAAAAAGGACTCCGGAAAAAACCGAAGTCCTTTTTAGAATTTTAGAACTCTAGAATTTTAGAACTCTAGAACTCTTCTAAAGTTCTAGGATTCTAAAGTTCTAAAGTTCTGAAAAAATAATTTGCAATTATTTTTTCAAAGGTTCTGCTATCTTAGCTGCCAAGAATTGTCTGTTCATTCTAGCAATGTTAGTTACAGAGATGCCTTTTGGACATTCTGCCATACATGCGTAAGTGTTTGAACAGTTACCGAATCCGAGTTCGTCCATTCTAGCAACCATTTTCTGTACTCTTTCGTATGTTTCAACTTGACCTTGTGGTAACAATGCGAGTTGAGAGAATTTAGCTGATACGAAGAGCATAGCGCTACCGTTTTTACATGTTGCAACGCAAGCACCGCAACCGATACATGAAGCTGCGTCCATAGAGAGGTCAGCGTCGTGTTTGTTGATTGGGAGAGAGTTTGCGTCTGGCACACCACCTGTGCGTACTGATACGTAGCCTCCTGATTGGATGAGTCTGTCTAAAGCAGAGCGGTCAACCATCAAGTCCTTGATGATAGGGAAAGCTTCAGAGCGCCATGGTTCGATAGTGATTGTTTCACCGTTTTTGAACTTACGCATGTGAAGTTGGCATGTTGTGGTGTTTTTATATTTTCCGTGAGGGTGACCGTTGATATACAAGCCACAAGCGCCGCAGATACCTTCGCGGCAGTCGTGGTCAAATGTGACAGGGTCTTCACCTTGCAAGACGAGTCTTTCGTTCAAGATGTCGAGCATCTCGAGGAATGAAGCTTCTTCAGGGATATTGTCAACGTTATATTCAACAAAGCGGCCTTTATCTAAATTATTTTTCTGTCTCCAGATTTTTAACTTTAAACTCAACATAGTGCAAAATTATTTATAGTTTCTTTGTTTAACCTCGACATTTTCGAACTTAAGTTGTTCTTTATACAATACTGGTTCTGCGTCAGGACCTTGGTATTCGTAAGCTGCTACGAAGCTATATTCAGCGTCGTTACGCATTGCTTCGCCGTCAGGAGTTTGGAATTCTTCACGGAAGTGACCGCCGCATGATTCGTTACGCATGAGAGCGTCGCGTGCCATGAGTTCGCCCATTTCCAAGAAGTCGGCTACTCTAAGAGCTTTTTCAAGTTCGTTGTTCATGCCGCCTGATGTAGCAGGGACTTTAACGTCTTGCCAGAACTCTTTACGTAATGCCTTGATTTCTTCGATAGCTTCTTTCAAACCTTTTTCGTTACGAGCCATACCGACTTTGTTCCACATGATAAGACCTAAGCGACGGTGGATAGAGTCAACAGTTTGTTTACCGTTGATAGCCATGAGTCTGTTGATCTTTTCACGGATTTGTTTTTCAGCTTCCATGAATTCTGGAGCGTCTGGATTGAAGCGAGGAACGCCGATTTGGTCTGAGAGGTAATTTTGCATTGTGTAAGGCAAGATGAAATAACCATCTGAAAGACCTTGCATCAAAGCTGAAGCGCCGAGACGGTTAGCACCGTGGTCGGAGAAGTTAGCTTCACCTGCTGCGAACAAACCAGGGATTGTTGTTTGTAATTCATAGTCAACCCAGAGACCACCCATTGTATAGTGAACAGCTGGATAAATCATCATTGGAGTTTCGTATGGGTTATCGTCGACGATACGTTCGTACATTTCGAAGAGGTTGCCATATTTTTCTTCAACGACTTTTTGACCTAAGCGGCCGATAGCTTCTTTGAAGTCGAGGTAAACAGCGAGACCAGTGTTGTTAACGCCGAAACCAGCGTCGCATCTTTCTTTTGCTGCGCGTGAAGCAACGTCACGAGGAACGAGGTTACCGAAAGCAGGATATCTTCTTTCGAGGTAGTAATCTCTTTCTTCTTCAGCTACGTCTTTAGCTTTGATTTCGCCTTTACGTAATCTTTCAGCTACTTTTTCATTTTTAGGAACCCAGATACGACCGTCGTTACGGAGACTTTCACTCATAAGAGTAAGTTTTGATTGGTAGTCGCCGTGAACTGGGATACATGTTGGGTGGATTTGTGTGAAGCAAGGGTTAGCCATCATAGCGCCTTTCTTGTAAGCTTGCCATTCAGCTGAGCCGTTTGATGACATAGCGTTTGTTGAAAGGAAGAATACGCGGCCGTAACCACCTGAAGCGATAACAACAGCGTGAGCTGCGTAGCGTTCAAGTTCACCTGTTACGAGGTTACGCATGATGACACCGCGAGCGCGACCGTCAACGAGGACGACGTCCATCATTTCGCGACGAGCATACATCTTAACAGTACCTCTTTCTATTTCTTTTGATAATGCGCCGTAAGCACCGAGGAGTAATTGTTGTCCGGTTTGACCGCGTGCATAGAATGTTCGGGATACTTGAGCACCACCGAATGAACGGTTAGCCAATAATCCGCCGTATTCGCGTGCGAAAGGAACGCCTTGAGCAACGCATTGGTCGATGATATTATTACTTAATTCTGCCAAACGATAGACGTTAGCTTCACGTGCACGGTAGTCGCCACCTTTGATTGTGTCGTAGAAAAGACGATATGTGCTGTCGCCATCGTTAGGATAGTTCTTAGCAGCGTTGATACCGCCTTGAGCAGCGATACTGTGAGCACGACGTGGACTGTCTTGGATGCAGAACACTTTTACGTTGAAGCCCATTTCACCGAATGATGCAGCAGCTGAAGCGCCAGCCAAACCTGTACCGATAACGATGATGTCTAATTTTCTTTTGTTAGCAGGGTTCACCAAGTTTTGATGAGCCTTATAATTTGTCCATTTTTCTGCCAATGGACCTGCAGGTATCTTAGAATTTAATTCTTTCATAATATTATCCTATTAACCAACAATTAACCAATAATATAAAACTACAACAGCAAACATAGCAACGATGAGAGCAGCGATGATTTTGCCGATGACTTCGATTCTGTTTTGCCATACATGGTTGCTCCAACCGATTGATTGCATAACGCTTGCTACGCCGTGTGCGAGGTGGAACCATAAGAATGCCAACCATACTAAGTAGATGATTGAATAAACTGGGCATGAGAATGTGTTGACGATGTAATGTACGCCGTCTGTTACATTAGCCATAACAGATTCTTCAACATGAATACCTAATTTGTGCAATACTTCAGGAAGCTGCATGTTAGCCCAGAAGTTGAATAAGTGTAAACCTAAGCCGATAAGAACGATAGCACCAATAACGAGCATGTTCTTTGAAGCCCATGAAACGCCTTCTTGTTTTTCAACTACTGCATAGCGTTGTTTACCGCGAGCTCTGTAGTTTTGCAATGATAAAACGAAAGCATAGATAAGGTGGAACACCATGAGTAATGCCAAACCTGCTGTAGCTACTAAAGCATACCAGTTAGCACCGAGGAATTCGCAAATCTTGTTGTAGCCTTCTGGCTTGATGATTGCGACAATGTTCATTGAGGCATGGAACAAGAGGAAAAATACTAAAGCGCCTCCGGTTACAGCCATGATCAATTTTTTTGTAATTGATGAAAGACCTTTGTTTGCCATAATTATTTAATGTTAATGTTTTTTTTAATTATTAAAGCATAATACCCATTTTACCAACGAATATTATCATAGTGAATGCTATTGCAAGACCTACAACACCTACAATGATACCTACAGTACGCATGTGTTTAACATCGACCATACCTGTACTGAAAGCGATAGCATTAGGAGGTGTACTTACAGGCAATATCATAGCGAGAGATGCTGACAATGTAACGCCTAAGATAAGAGTCAAGATGCCGCCGTATGGTTCGAGAACGCTGCCCATACCTGTACCAACTGCAACCATAACAGGAATCATAAGAGCTGCTGTAGCTGTGTTGGAGATGATGTTTGAGAAGAACCAGCAGATCAAACCTGCGCCGATGATAACTATCATTGGTGACCATTGTCCGAATGGAATAGCACCTACCAAGTGAGCTGCAAGACCTGACTTATCTAATGCTGTACCGAGTGCGAAACCGCCGGCTACCAACCAGATAACATCCCAATCTATTTCTTTAAGTTCTTTCTTGCCGAACAAACCTGCTACACAGAATATAGCGATAGGAATCAAAGCAACGGTATTAGCATTGATACCTGTAACCTTATCTGTCAACCATAACAAGATTGTCAAACCTATTGTTATGTAAGAAATGATGAGTTGTGAACGTTCTGCTGTCTTGCCTTCAATATTGAGGTGAATATGCTTTTCTGTGAATGGGAACAATTTGAGTAACAAGACCCATGATAATAAAAGCATAACGATTACAAAAGGCACCATTACTATTGCCCAGTCGAAGAAGCCGATGTTGAATCCGAGGCTTTCGTTTAAGTATTTCAATGCGATAGCATTTGGAGGTGTACCAACTGGTGTACCGATACCGCCGATGTTAGCGCCGATAGGAATAGCAAGGATAAGAGCTATTCTACCTTTGTTGTTAGATGGCAACTGACGTAACACAGGAGCCAAGAATGTCAACATCATAGCTGCTGTAGCAGTGTTACTGATAAACATTGAGAACACACCAGTAACCATTAAGAAACCTAATAAAACATATTTTGATTTAGTGCCGAATGGAGCTAACAATATTCTTGCGAGTTGAGCGTCGATACCCATTTTAGATGCCATGATTGCGATAACGAAACCGCCTAAGAAAAGCATGATTGTAGGGTCGGCGAAAGAGCCCATGATGGTTTTATGTGAAAGAGCTATTTCTTTGAAAGCTTCTTTACCACCTGTCTGTAAAAATATAAGCGCCTGATCGGAACACATCAAAAGAAGAACTACAATAATTAATATTGATGTCTTCCATGATGGAATAGCTTCTGTGAACCATAATATCAAAGCTAATGCGAACACAGCGATGACACGATGTTCTACTGGTGAGATGTTAGGTAATCCTAATGCTGATGCAGGAAGTATCCATAACACTATAGCTACAAGTGCTGCAATAGTTGTCTTAATGACTGCACTTTTGTTAATTGATTGACTCATTATTGTTTTTTTTTGTTGTTTTTAGATTTTTATTCCTTTTATTATAAGCTATGAGCTGTGAGCCATGAGCATATAAAAAACTCATAACTCATAGCTCAAGGCTCAGTTTTATCCGCCGAAGTCGTCGAATGAAATCATTTCTTTTGGCACGCCAAGGCTGTCGAGCATCTTCAAGACAGCAGCTGTCATCATTGGAGGACCGCAGAGATAGTATTCGATTTCTTCTGGTTCGCTATGATTCTTAAGATAGTTTTCTAACAATACTTCGTGGATGTTACCGACATAACCTGTCCAGTTGTCTTCTGGAAGCGGTGCTGAAAGAGCGATGTTGAACTTGAAGTTTGGATTTTCTTCTTCGATCTTTCTGAAGTCTTCAATATAGAAGAGTTCGCGTAATGAACGACCGCCATACCAGTAAGATACTTTTCTGTCGGTATGTTTTGTAAGGAATAAATCCAAGATATGTGAACGCATTGGAGCCATACCAGCACCACCACCGATGAAGATGATTTCGCGTTTTGTATCTTTGATGTGGAACTCACCGTAAGGACCGCTGATAGTGACTTTGTCGCCTGGTTTCAATGAGTAGATGTATGATGAACAAACACCTGGATTTACTTTCATGAAGCCGCCGTTAACTCTGTCGAATGGAGGAGTTGCGATACGGACGTTGAGCATGATGATATTGTCTTCAGCTGGGTAACTAGCCATTGAATAAGCTCTGAACTGAGGTTCAGGGTTATGCATGACGAGGTCGAACATACCGAATTTTTCCCAGTCGGCTCTGTATTCTTCATCAACTTCGATGTCTTTGTAGTTGACGTCGATAGCAGGAACGTCGATTTGGATGTAACCGCCTGATAAGAACTTGAGGTGTTCACCTTCTGGAAGTTTAACTACGAATTCCTTGATGAAAGTAGCGACGTTTCTATTGCTTACAACTTCACATTCCCACTTCTTGATACCGAAGATTTGTGGGTTGATGTGAATCTTCATGTCTTCGCGAACTTTCACTTGGCAACCGAGTCTCCAGTGATCTTGTTGTTCTTTTCTGCTGAAGAAGCCTGTTTCAGTAGGGAGGATTGTTCCGCCGCCTTCGAGAACTTGGCAACGGCACATACCGCAGCTACCGCCACCGCCACATGCTGATGGAAGGAATATTTGTTCGTTAGCTAAAGTGCCAAGCAATGAGTTGCCTGGTTCTACTTCGATTTCTTTTTCACCGTTGATGTTGATTTTAACTTTGCCTTGTGGAGCAAGTTTCTTTCTAACAATAACCAATACTGTTACAGGAATCAAGACAACGACCAAAAATACTGCAATACTTAATAAGATAATAGATGTAGTACTCATTTCTTTTCTTTTTTAAACTGTAACATTAATTATTTGAAAGTGATACCGAGGAATGACATGAAGGCGATGCCCATCAAACCTGTAACGATGAAAGCTATACCTGTACCTTGCAATGATTTAGGAACATGTGAGTATCTGATTTTTTCTCTGATAGCTGCAATACCTACGATAGCGAGGAGCCAGCCGAGACCAGAACCCAAGCCGTAAGAAAGTGACTGACCTACTGAGCTGAAGTCTCTTTCTTGCATGAAGAGACAGCCACCCATGATAGCGCAGTTAACAGCGATAAGAGGCAAGAAGATACCTAATGATGAATACAATGCAGGAGTGAATTTCTCTATCACCATTTCAAGAATTTGAACTACAGAAGCTATGATAGCGATGAAGAGGATGAATGTCAAGAAGTCTAAGTTGACGTCAGCGAACTTAGGACTAATCCATGACAATGCGCCTGCTGACAAAACATATTTATCTAACAAGAAGTTGATTGGCACTGTGATAGCGAGAACGAAAACGACTGCTACGCCGAGACCGAATGATGTCTTAACGTTTTTAGACACTGCGAGATATGAGCACATTCCCAAGAAATATGCAAATATCATATTGTCGATAAATATCGAACGGATGAAAATACCTAATGATTCCATTATTTCTTATCCTCCTCTGGTTTTTGAAGCCACATGATAATACCTACAATGATCAATGCCATTGGAGGGAGAATCATAAGACCGTTGTTCATATATCCGAAATTGTAAAGTCCTTCAGGGATAACTTGGAAACCGAGCAATGTTCCTGAACCGAAGAGTTCGCGGAAGAAAGCAACGATAACCAAAATGATACCATAACCAAGACCGTTGCCTATACCATCGAGCAATGATTCCCATGGTCCGTTACCCATAGCGAAAGCTTCGAGACGACCCATAACGATACAGTTGGTGATGATAAGACCTACGAATACTGAAAGCTGCTTGCTTACATCATAAACGAAAGCCTTGAGGAATTGGTCAACGAGAATAACTAAAGTTGCAATAACTATAAGTTGTACGATGATACGTATCTTTGAAGGAATACCTTTTCTTAATAAAGAGATAACAAGGTTTGACAATGCGATAACCACTGTTACTGAAAGAGCCATTACCAATGCCGGTTTAAGCTTAGCTGTTACGGCGAGAGCAGAGCAGATACCTAATATTAATACTGTGACAGGATTTGCCTTGCGTAATGGAGCTGTTAAAAGTTCTAAATTCTTACTCATTGTTTTTCAATATAAGGTAAATAAGATCCTAACACATTTTCTATCATATTATTAACTCCTTGTGAAGTTATAGTGCCACCGCTGATAGCATCAACAGAATGTTTTTGAAGGTCAGCTGATAATTTAGCAACGCCGCCTTTAACAACATCAACAGATACGAATTCGCCATTGCTGAAGATAGTCTTGCCTTGGAATTGGCTTCTGAATTTTTCTGTTGTGATTTCAGCACCTAAACCTGGAGTTTCTGATTTATGGTCGAAAACAACGCCGACAACATTTTGGAAATCTGATGTCATGCCGATGTAGCCCCAGATAGGACCCCAAAGACCAGCACCTTGAAGAGGAAGAACGTTGACATTTTGTTTACCATTATTGATAAGGATAACTGGCAATACGAAGTCTTGTCCGTTGTCTCTCTTATAAAGTTCGTCTTTCAAGTTCATTGTGAAAGCTTCGAATTTCTGGTAGTTTTCTGTTGTTTCTTTAACAACTTCACCTTTACCATTAACGAGCATCATTTTAGCGCAGTCTTTATTGAAAAGTTCTTGAACATTAGCGCCTTCTTCTATTTTTACGTCGGCAGCTTGCAAGATGTTCATCATTTTTTCATTATTGACATTTGCTTCTTGGAATGGTTGTAAAACCAATGCTGCTGCTGATAATAAAGCAGCTACTATCACTGTCAATACTGTGATGTAGAAGAAAATATATCTATCTTTCATTTTGCACTCCTTTCTGCTTGTGCCCAGCGTTTTTTACGTTTACTGATATTCATTGCTACTACGCAGTAGTCGATCAATGGAGCGAATACGTTGAGTAACAAGATAGCGAGCATCATACCTTCTGGGTAACCTGGGTTAGCAACGCGAATCAATACTGCCATAGCACCGATGAGGAAACCGTAGATAATCTTACCGCAGTTTGTCTGTGCTGCTGTAACAGGGTCTGTAGCCATGAAGATAGCACCGAACATGAAGCCGCCCATCAAATAATGATAGTAGAATGGAACGTCTGAAACGCCGATAGCTGTGAACAACAAACCTAATGCTGCTGCGCCGACGAATGTTGAGAGGATGATTCTGAGGCTTGCAACGCCTGTAACGATAAGGAACAATGCGCCTAACAAGATAGCGATTTTTGATGTTTCACCAACGCTGCCAGGAATTGTACCGATGAACATTTCCATCATGCTTGGAAGTTGTTCTACTCCACCGCCATTCAATAATGTACCGAGTGGTGTTGCGCCGCTGATAGCATCGCCTTTTTCAGCAATCCAGATGCCGTCGCCTGACATTTGTGATGGATAAGAGAAGAACATGAAAGCACGTGCCAAGAGTGCTGGGTTGACGACGTTCATACCGCTGCCGCCGAACACTTCTTTACCGATGATAACTGCGAAAGCTACAGCGATAGCGAGCATCCACAATGGCACATCAGCTGGCATGATTAAAGGAATAAGGAAGCCTGTTACGAAGAAACCTTCGTTCACTTCTTCTTTTCTTACTTGAGCAAAGATGATTTCAATGCCAAGACCTACTACATAACTCACTATATAAAGAGGTAATATCTTGAGCAATCCGTAGCCGAACATTTGCCAGAAAGTAGCCTCTTGAGCGAGAGAAAGGAAATGTTGATAACCAATGTTCCATGTTCCGAAGAGGAAGCAAGGAATAAGAGCGATGAGGACATAAATCATGTTACGTTTCATATCGACAGCGTCTCTTACGTGAGCGCCGTTGATAGTAACCTTGTTAGGAACGTAGAAGAATGTCTCCATTGCATCGAAGAATGAGTGGAAGCAATAAAGTTTGCCGCCTTCTTCAAAGTTAGGTTTTATTTTATCTATAAATTTACGTAATCCCATAATATTGATATTCGATTAGTTCATTTCTTTGCGAAGCAATTCTAAACCTTCACGTACGATTTGTTGAATTGGTGTCTTCGATGGGTCGATGACTTCACACAAAGCGAAATCTTCAGCATCGATTTCATAGATTCCGAGTTCTTCCATTTGGTCGATATCTTTGATGATACAAGCCTTGATAAGTTGCATTGGATAGATGTCGAATGGGAAAACTTTCTCGAAGTTGCCTGTCATAATCAAAGGACGGATGCCACCGTTGAGGTTGGTGTCGAGAACCTTGCGGCTCTTCTTGCATAATGATGCGCCCATTGTGTTTGTTGAAGTGAACTTCTTGAAGTTAGGAGCCAACCAGCCAAAGAGTTGATAATGGTCGCCTTCTGGAATAACAGATACTTGAGTATCGTAGAATCCCAAAACGTTGTTGCCATTGATTTTTGTACCTGTCAAAACGTTGCCGCTGATGATACGAACATTTTCAGATGAAATGTTGTTATATAAACCTGACAAGTCAGCGCCGATGCGTGTTTGATAGTAAACTGGTTCTTTCACTTCTGAGCCTGTGAAAGCGATGACTCTCTTGCTGTCGTATTTTCCTGTGAGGAAAAGGTTACCTATGCTGATGATGTTTTGAGCGTAGCAATACCATACGATTTCACCTTTATTTATTGGTGACAAGACGTTGAGTTGAGTGCTTACGTTACCTGCAGGATGAGGTCCTTGGAATACGTTGACAGAAATATTTTTTGCAGAGAACTTCAATGCTTCGAGAGCTTTTTTAGTCTCTTCTGAATTGACGTTGAGATAAACCTGACCGTCAGTCAATTTAGCGAGGGCTTCAGCGCCTGCCTTAACAGCTTCCATTTGGTTGGCGATGATAAAGTTGTTATCTGGAGCCATTGGAGCTGTGTCGAACATTGACACTACGATGCATTTAGGTTTGTCTTGAACCTTAGCGATTGTTGAATAAGGGCGTTGACGGAGCATTGCCCATGTTCCGCTTTGAATCATTTTTTCTATCACTTCATTGCGTGATAATTTTGAAGGTTCTGCTTTACCGAAGTCGATAGCTTCATTTTTGCCGTCTGATTCGACGACGACTTTAAGGATGACGCGTTTTTCGCCACGGACAACTTCTTTCACTTTACCTGACACAGGAGATGTGAAGAAAACGTCTTCGTTTTTCTTGTCGTGGAACAAAACGGTACCGACTTTTACTTCATCACCCTCTGCTACGTGCAATTTTGGTATCAGACCGATAAAATCTTGAGGTTTGATAGCGAAGAGTTGAGGTTCATAATTTCTCACTTCTTTCTTTGCTTCGCCAACAAGGTGAATATCAATACCTTTTTTAATTTTAATCATAATTAGTTGTTTATTTTTAAAAAAGTAAATATATACTTTAGATAATTATTTACAACTGTACTTTTAAAAACGACAAAAGGATGGCATCAAAAGATACCATCCGTTTTGAATTTTATCTTAAATTAGAGCATAATTCTCTTTGTTGACATAGCGTCTGCGATTTGTTCTTCTGTTAACAAACCTTGTTCTCTTACGAGATCCATAACGCCTCTGCCTGATTCGATAGCTTCTTTAGCAAGTTTTGTACATGGTTTGTAACCGATGACAGGAACTAAAGCTGTGATAACGCCAACGCTGTTTTCGACTAATTCTTTGCAACGTTTTTCGTTTGCTACGATACCGTCGATACAGAGTGTACGTAATACGTCGAAGCCGTTTTGCATCAATTCGATTGATTCTAACAATGCGTAAACCATAACTGGTTCCATAACGTTGAGTTCTAATTGAGCGTTGTTAGCACCTAACATGATGCAGTGGTCGTTACCCATAACACGGTAGCAGAGTTGGTTAACTACTTCTGGGATAACTGGGTTAACTTTACCTGGCATGATTGATGAACCTGGTTGTAATGCTGGGAGGCTGATTTCGCCTAAGCCGCAACGTGGACCTGAGCTCATTAAACGTAAGTCGTTACATACTTTGCATAAGCTTGTGCAGAGTGTTCTCAATGCGCTTGAGTAAACTAACATTGGAGTAGCGTCTGATGTAGCTTGTACGAAGTCTTTTGCTAATTGGATGTCCCAGCCTGTGATTTCGCGTAAAGCGCGGAGACATACTTCTCTATATTCTAATGTTGAACAGATACCTGTACCGATAGCTGTTGCACCCATGTTGCTATATAATAATTCTTTAGCTGCTTCAAGAAGATGTTCTTTTTCATTCTTCATTGATTGAGCGAAAGCTTTGAATGTAAGACCTAATGTCATAGGAACAGCGTCTTGGAGCTGTGTACGACCCATCTTGATGATGTTTTTGTATTCTTCAGCTTTCTTTTCTAATGATTCGATGAGCATATCCAAATGTTTAACCATTTCGAGATGGTCAGCATACATTGCTAAATGTACTGCACATGGATAAGCGTCGTTTGTTGATTGTGAACCGTTAACATGGTCGTTAGGTGAACAGAATTCATATTGACCTGGTTCATGACCCATATATTCCAAAGCTACGTTAGCGATAACTTCGTTAGCATTCATGTTTGTTGAAGTACCAGCGCCACCTTGAATAACGTCAACTGGGAATTGATCGTTGTATTTGCCAGCGATAACGTCGTCACAAGCTTTTACGATACCTTCGTAAATTTCTTTGCTGATTTTGCCTGTTTCGTAGTTAGCAACTGCTGCAGCTTTTTTAATAACGCCTAAATACTTAACAATGTTTGGATAACGATTGATACCAATACCTGTGATTGGGAAGTTATCAATTGCTCTGAATGTTTGAACTCCATACTTGCATTCCATTGGAATCTCGAGTGCTCCAATGAGGTCGGATTCTGTACGTGTTTGTTTTGTTGCCATTTCTTTTATTTTTATTTCTGTTCAGTGATTTTATTTATTTCTTTAATCGTCTTGCGACGATTTTCTATTTTCCCGTTTTAACGTTTATATACCTTATTTAAACGTGTTGCAAATATACTTATATTTTTCTATATTAGATATTTTAATATCGATTTTTTTTGTATATTTTAACTTTTTTAAATCAGGTATTAAATTTATTGATTTTCAATATTTTCATTTTTCTGTTCATATAGTTTCTGCGTCAGCAAAGCCAATGAAACAGCCAGATTTTCGTGTTTTATTATGATACCGTCTGGAACCTCAAGATGCACTGGAGCAAAATTCCATATAACTTTTATTCCTGCCTTAATCATAATATCGCAGACTTCTTGTGCCGATTCTTTAGGGACTGTTATGATGCCTATCTTAATATTAAGTCGCTCAACTATTGTAGCCAGCTTATCGATATGAAGTATAGGCTTGTTGTTAACTTGTACACCCACAAGGTCGAAGGATGTGTCGAATCCTGCGACTATATTAAGCTTATAATCTGCGAAACCCTGATAGCTCAGCAAGGTGCGGCCCAAACGTCCCGCACCCACCAGAACTACTTCATCTAAATTATTGAATCCCAGAACCTCCTCTATATCGTTTATCAACGACTCTATCTCGAATCCCATTCTTGGCTTTCCAGATTGCTTGCTCACGCAGGCGAGGTCTTTTCTCACCTGTATATTATTAAGCTTCAAGCTCTTTGCTATAACAGTAGAAGATATATACTTATAATCCTCTTTCCTTTTCTCCAGCAAAAAGTTATAATACAACGGCAATCTGCTCAAGACCGTCTTGATAATCTTAATAGGTTCGGCTTGTGGGTCTATCATTATTTATCTTGTGTCATTTCGTAAAGTTTAACAGAGTTGTATATGGTCTTTTCTTTTGCTTCGCTACCATATTTATCAACGTCAACTATATTACGAGGGCTGTGTGTGATACAAAGCGGTCCGTTCAAGCAGCCGCCTTCGCAAGCCATACCTTCGAAGAAGTTTTCTGTTGCCTTACCGAATTTCAATTTCATCAAGTTTGCTTTACATTCATCGATGCCGCTCATCACTATTGGTTTAAGACCTTCAACGTTAAGTTCTTTAGCAACGTCGAGGAGACCTTGTACGATACCGCCTGACTTAGCGAAGATTCTTCCGTAGAATGAGCCGTTATCCAATACTGTATCTTCACAGTCAACAGTGTCGATGCCGCGAGCATCCAAGAATGCTTGTAATTCTTCAAATGACATCACGCAGTCGATAGCGCCGCCTGTCTTTGGCAATTTGAATTCTGCTTTCTTTGAAGCACATGGTCCGATGAAAACACATTTAGCTGTTGGATCTGAGTGTTTAATCAACTGAGCTGTCATAATCATCGGTGACACTGAGTGTGAGATATGTTGGACTAATTCTGGGAAGTTCTTTTCGATGAAAGCAACGTATGATGGACAGCATGATGTTGTCATCAAACCTTTTTCTTTCCATTCCAATGCTTCGTTGTATAATGTGATGTCGGCGCCGAGAGCAGCTTCAACAACTTGATGGAAGCCGAGTTTTTGGATTGCTGTAACAACCTGTGTTGGTCTGCCGAAGCGGCATTGGCTTACGATAGCTGGAGCGATGACAGCATATACTTTATATTTAGTATTGTTTTCTGATCCCTTCAACATATCGATAATGTCGAGAACGTATGACTTGTCTGTGATAGCGCCGAAAGGACATTTATAGACGCAAGCGCCGCAAGAGATACACTTGTCGTTGTCAATCTTAGCTTTCTTGTTTTCGTCAATAGAGATAGCTTTAACCTTACAGCTTACCATACATGGACGATGTTGCATGATGATTGCTGAATAAGGACAAGCCTTAGCGCATTTACCACATTCGATACATTTTTCTTTATCGACTACAGCGCGTTGGTTTACGATTGAGATAGCGCCTTTAGGACATACGTCATGACAAGCGTGAACCATACAACCGCGGCATGCTGGTGTAACCATTACGCCTTCTGCTGGACATTCGTCGCAAGCGATATCGATAACTTCTACAGGGTTAGGGTTGTTCTTGTCGCCACCCATAGCCAATTTGATTCTATCTTGGATGATAGTTCTTTCTTTGTAGATACAACAACGGATTTGAGGTTTTGGACCTGGGCAAATCACTTTAGGGATTTCGTAATATGCATCTTCCAAACCGCCTTCGTATGCACGGCGGATAACTTCTTTCAAAACGTTGTATTTTACAACTTGAACGTTTGTGTCAAAAACTCTTTTGTTTGTACTCATATCTTAAAATTAATCATAATTCAGTGTTACTATCTTACCCATAGCTCGCATGTTAGATGCCAATTTCTCTACGAGTTTCAACTTCATGGTGATGTCGATTGGGAGGCCTTGATGAGCCACATTGACACTTTGTCCCACGAAGAATTTTATATGTGTCGCTTCTTCAAAAAGGACATTAGCCAAAAGAGAAGCTCCATCTTGTTTTGTAAATGTCTTTGGTGTCAAATCGTTGATAGAAATATATTTCTCCGACAATTCGAGGAGTCGTCTCAAAGTCAGGACGCCTTCTGTAGTAAGATCGACGCCTTCGATGAAACCGATTGGAGGAACGTCTTTGTCAGGAAAGTCGAAACTGGTACGGAGAGGCTTGTTGAGATAACGTGCCACTATTTGCGAACTCGTACCTCCGCATACTACAGTCTTATCGGCTCCTTCCATAAAACGTTGCACATAGAAATTATCTTTCTCCTTATCAACAGGAGGTCCTACCATGATACTGACGTTGAGGCGAGGACGTATTTTCACCGCTGCCACTGTAGTATCATCGCCAGGTTTATCAAGATAAAGGTCGTTACATGCCGATGTCAAAAGACAAGCCATGGCTCTCGCCGACATTGTTGGTTTTATGTTTCTGTCGAGATATTCCATAATTTGCTTACGTTCCCAGCCGAAGTTCAGTATCTGGCCTATTCCGGCGTGTACAGTGCCGTCAGACATAACCATGATGACATCATTTTCTTCGAGGTTCAGTTCTGACTTATAAACTATCTTACCGCATATCTCCAGCTTTTCTCTTTCAAAGTCGGAGCATTTCCCTCTATGATAATATATAGCCTGAGGGTTATCGAATTCATAAAGGAAGCCTTGACCTTCGTTGTTGGCGTGTATCAATGAGAATGTGGAATAAGCTACAGCTCTCACTTGACATACTGGCAACGTCTGGATGAGAGTCTCAACGCATTCGTCAATATCGATGCCATTGGCGGCCATGGTGCACAATATCTTAGATGTAAGAGTTGAAAGTATGTTAGCTTTCACTCCGCTACCAAGACCATCGGCAAGCACCAGAGTAGTATAGTCGCCATCGACTATGCTGACGACATTATCGCCGCACAACTCCTCGCCATATTTATTTACCGAGGTACATCCATATTCCAAACACAATTCCATCACTTATTTCCTTTCTCAATATGTTCGTCAGAAAGTGTCTTCTTCAGTTTCAAGAGAGCTACTTTAGTCTCAGCTGTAGTCTCACCTAAAAGAGAAGCTATTTCCTGTGCCACACGCATTTGTTTCTTAATAACCTCATCGGTAGTCTTCAATGTCTCCATCTTCACCTTATTAATCTCATTATCGTAATTAACTTGGTTAGAGACATCTATCAAGATACCGAAAAGCATATTCTGGTCTTTAAGATAAGTTATCAAAATATCGACATATTTTCCTGTCGAAGGGACGAACATCTTCTCGACTTTGACATTACGTTTCTCGTTATATGCTATCATGAAATCGACGAGATTGAAGAAGTCTTTGGCATGACGGCCTTTAGCACGAGGGTCGTTGATGCCGAGAAGTTCGCGACCTTTTATATTAATATCTTGTATGTAAAAATCAGAGTCAAGCAGGACTATGCCGTTAGGACTATTTTGAATAATCTCATAAGAAAGCGACTCAGCACGCTCACGCATATAAGGGAGACATAACTCAGCGTCGGTATAGCCGTTATACACAGCCCAAGCCTTGTCGCGGCATGTATTGTAACCGCAGGCTCCGCAGTTGAGTTCGTCTGCTTCGCTATGTTTGCCTATCTTAGCCAAGATATTTTTTATCTCACGTTCCGGAGGCGGCATGCTGTTGTTCCTGATACGAGGATATTGTTTGTTAAGGTCAATGTCATGTTCCTGATACTGATGAGGCGCCAATGTACGGATGTCGTTCTTATAATACTTGATGACATCCGACGTAGCCTTGATGCTTCCGCCTTTAATATTCACGCTCAAGCTACAAGGGCCATTAACGCAACCGTCTTTACAGATATTCATCTCGAGGAATACATTTTCGAGGCTGTCTATATTCTGCAATGCATCGACGCAGCGATCAGGGCCGTCAACAGCCATATAATCATATCCTTTTGGAAGTTCAGGAAACGACTTAAGGATACCATGGCTTATAGGATAAACTTTCGACAAACATGCAGTAGTTCTTTTGTTTTCGAGAGAGATGTTTATTATTTCGTCAAGGACGATATTCTTCTCTGCAAACAATTGCTGCATATCATCAAATGTCAGCACTCCATCGATAATTCCACTTTCCATAGCCTCACGTTTCTTTGCGATACATGGTCCTATGAAGATGATTTTAGCATCAGGATATTGCTTCTTAATCATCTTGGCGTGGGCTATCATCGGAGAGTCAACAGGTGCCAGATATTGCAGTGCCTTAGGATAATATGCCTGAATGATACGACATACCGCAGGACAAGCCGAAGTAATCAAGTTCTTGAATTGCTTAGATTCAAGCATCGCCTTGTATTGCTGTGTAACAAGTTCAGCGCCGTAAGCTGTCTCTTCTGCATCAAAAAATCCCAATTTTGCCAAAGCTATCTTGAAAACGTTAAAGTCTTTAAGTCCAAAGCTTGACAAAAATGAAGGCGCAACGCTAGCGAACACTTTGGCTCCACTGCCAAGAATCTGTTTTATCTCATCGAGCGAGCTATGAACAATCTTAGCGTTTTGAGGACATATCAAAGTGCAATGGCCGCACAAAATGCAGCGGCTCTCGATAATCCTCGCCTGATGGTCTTTCACCTCAATAGCTTTTACTGGACATTCGCGCACGCATTTATAGCAGTCCTTACATCTGGCTTTTTTAAATTCTAAAAAATCCGCCATGATTCTCTAATTTGACGAAATTGCTTCAGATTATAAATTTAACAATGGATAAACTTCTTTTGCAAAAAGTTCTTCTGCATTATCTTTGTTGACGTTATGAATGAAGAGACAATCTTCACCTAATTTTTGAACTGTTGGCTCATCGAAGCCTTCTGTCTTTACTGTTACGCCTTTAGCGCAGAATCCAAGACAGAAACTTGCTTGAAGTTCGACAACATCTTCTACATCATATTTTTTCAATATTTCTTTAAAGGCTTCAATAACATCGTATGAACCTTTCAAATGGCATGAACTGCCAACACATACTTTAATGGTTGTCATATCAAAAAATTTTATATCTTATTGATAAATAATACAAAACAAATCAAGTTTTTAAAAATACTGCAATCATATCACAATATTTTCCCCTTTTTTAATCATGCAACAAATGTAATAGTTATTTTTTTTTAAACCAATCTTTTTTTAATAAAAAATTACAAAACATTAAAAAACCACCTCCATACAAACCTTCTGCACCTTCATCCCCATGCTCTCGTAAAATGCCTTAGCTTCAGGATTCCTATCCCATACGTTCAAAGTCACGTTGAAACACTTTTCTTCCTTAGCATATTGTATCACAAATTCATACAACTTCCTCCCCACTCCATGGCGACGATATTTCTCATCAACGCAGATATCGTCGATATACATACTTTTATCAGGATGAAGATTGCTGCATTGGCTCAAATCCTGCATTACACAGAAAGCATAACCTTTTATGTCATCGTCTTCTTCACATACAAAAACCGGAGTATCATCGTCATCAAGAATCTTTTTCAAATCATCTTCTTCATATTTTCTTTTACCTCTAATGAAAAAATCAGGACGACCTTCTGCATGAACGTCATTCACTTGCGACAGAAGTTCCAGAATACGAGGTATATCGTTTTGTTTTGCTTTACGAATCATAAGAGAAATTTTTATTTGCAAAGATAATTTTTTTTAAGACGCAGAGACACAAAGACGCAGAGACACAAAGACGCAGAGTCGCAGAGTAAAAAAATAGTTTTACGATTTTGCGTCTTAAAAATTCGTAAATTTGTGACTTAAATTTTTTTTCATGAAAAAAATCATCTTCATTATAATATCACTTCTTGTGATGTCGTCATGCACCTCTCACAAGACTGAAGTATCTTCTCCCAACAATAATATCCATCTTGATTTTAATATTGACGACGAAGGTTTTATGTCGTATAATATCAAAGTCAACGACAGCATTTTTATCGATGAGTCTCAACTAGGCTTCGAGGCAAAAGATGGTCTGAATCTTAAAAGCTCTTTCGAGATAATAAAGACAGAATTTTCTTCCAAAGACGAAACTTGGGAACAAATCTGGGGCGAGAACAAAGTAATCCGCAACCATTATAACGAAATGGCGGTTCATCTTGCCAACATCGACAGCATCTTCCTCATCATGCGATTTCGCCTCTTCGACGACGGTCTCGGCTTCCGATATGAATATAGAGTAAAAGACACTGACAAAATAATATTAACAGACGAACTAACGACTTTCAACATAAGAAACAATGGAGTTTCCTGGTCGATACCAGCGAGTTTCGAGACTTACGAGTTATTATATCGCACTCTACCATTGAATGAAGTAGATAATGCTAATACTCCGTTTACTTTTAAGACTACAAGACTACAAGACCACAAGACTACAAGTTCAGAGTCAGTGTCAATTTATGCCAGCATCCACGAGGCGGCATTGACTGATTTTCCGGAGATGACCTTAAAGTCAACAGACAACAGACAACAGACAACAGACTTCGTCCACAATGAAAAGTTCACAGTTCAAAGTTCAAAGTTCAGAGTTCAGAGTTCAGAGTTCAAAGTTCAATTAGCTCCTTATCCCGACGGAAAGACAAAAGCCATCTTTGAAAAAGATAATTTTATAAGTCCTTGGCGTACAATACAGATTTCCGACACTGCCGTCGGGCTGATAAATTCAAATCTCATCTTAAACCTCAACGAGCCTTGTGTTCTAGAAGGCGACCTCTCTTGGATTAAGCCTATGAAATATGTCGGTGTGTGGTGGGGAATGCATCTAGGCGTGGAGACCTGGGTCATGGACGAGCGTCACGGTGCTACCACAGAGAACGCCAAACGATATATCGATTTCGCCGCCAACAACAACATCGACGCTGTACTGTTCGAAGGATGGAACGTTGGATGGGAAAGCTGGATTGGCACTTCCGAGACACAAGGCAGTGAAAATTTTGATTACACCAAGGCGTATGATGATTTCGACATTGATGAAATTATGCGTTACGCAAAAGAAAAAAACATTGAAGTCATAGGTCATCACGAGACTGGCGGCAACGTCATCAACTATGAAAATCAGTTAGATGAGACATATAGCTGGACCAAAGAAAAAGGCATCAACTGTGTAAAAACCGGCTATGCTGGTGGTCTCCCCAACGGCCACAATCACCACGGACAATTTAATGTTCGTCATTATAGGAAAGTCGTGGAGACTGCTGCGAGACATCAAATCACGCTCGACGTACACGAGCCAATCAAGCCGACTGGGATACGACGCACCTACCCTAACATGATGACACGCGAGGGTGCGCGCGGCATGGAATGGAACGCCTGGAGCGAAGGCAACCCACCGGAACATCATGTCATGCTGCCTTTCACACGACTGCTCGCCGGACCGATGGACTACACTCCGGGAACATTCGACATTTTGTTCGACAACACTCGCAACTCGCCTCTGCGTAAGAAATGGAACGGCAACGACAAAGGCAACAGCCGCGTCAATACGACATTAGCAAAGCAACTCGCCAACTGGGTGATATTATATTCACCGCTTCAGATGGCATCGGACATGATTGAGCATTACGAGGGACATCCTGCGTTTCAGTTTTTCCGCGACTTCAATCCCGACTGCGACTGGTCGGAGGCGCTTCAGGGCGAGCCAGGAGAATATGTAGCTATTGTGCGCCGAGCCGGAACGAATTTCTTTTTAGGAGCGGCTACGAACGGCGAGGCGCGTGAAATCGAGATTCCTCTTACGTTTCTAGAAAAAGGCAAATCATACGAAGCGACGATTTATTCCGATGGCGACGACGCTCATTGGGAGACGAATCCTACATCATATAAAATAGAAAAGAAGACAGTATCATCCAACGACACCTTATTTATTAAAATGGCAGCCGGCGGAGGATGCGCGGTGGTGTTTAAACTTCAAGAATCGTTTTAACAAAAATGCAAGGCAATATGGGATTGTATAAAAAGAACCATTGAATCCGATATTTTTATTGCATAATTTTATTCCATATTTAATATCTCCATATTTCTCATTTTCTATGAGTTTCTTCAAAGACAACGTAGCGCCGTCGTTTGATTTCACTTCAATAGGAACTAAACTATCAGCATCTCTCACAAAGAAATCCATTTCCAAAGATGGGTTATCACGTTTATAATAATACAATTTATATCCTTGTTTTACAAGCATATCGCCAACTATATTTTCATATATTGCTCCTTTGTATGTACCAAAATTACGGTTTTGTCTCAGATCTTCTTGCGCTTCCTCATCAAGTGATGCTATCAACAATCCAGTATCTTTAAAATATATTTTATACATTTTTGGATCATAGTTGCCCTTCAAAGGAAGTTCGATGTCTGCCAACGAATAACATAAATTCACTATTCCAGCATCAGAGAGCCATTCCACGACACCAACATATTCCCTATTTCTTGCATTATGAGCAATCTTGGAAATTTGGAATCTTTTATTCTCTTTTGCTAAAAAAATTGAAATATGATTATAAACATTCTTAATTTTTGCTTTATCTAAGCCCTGAGCATATTTTGTTATATCTTCTTCATAATCAACAAGAAGTTGTCGCTGAACAGCAAGAGTTCCACTGAAATTTTTATTTTTTATGTACATATTAACGACTTTAGGCATACCACCTAAAACCATATAATCACGAAACATATCAAAAAGAACATCCAATTCCAATTGTGAAAATGGTTTCACATCCACGAGATGCTCAAACAGGCCTTCCACAAATTCTTCAGAATACCCTTTTGCCCATATAAACTCCTCAAAATCCATCGAGTGCATTTCATAATCTTCCTTAAACCCGACACTATTTGATTCTATCTCCTTATAATTTATACCCATAAGAGAACCCGAGCATATCACATCGTATCTACCATCAAGCTTAAAAAATTTCAACGATGTGGCACAGGCAGGACATTCCTGCAACTCATCAAAGAAAAACAAAGTATCGCCCGGAATGAATTCGCACATCGGATTTAACAAGGATATATTTTTTACTATAGCATCAACCTCATATCCATCCGAAAATATATTCTTAAACTTCTGTTGCTCAACGAAATTTATCTTTATTACGCTTTTATAGTTAGCCTCAGCGAAAGACGTTATTGACACAGTCTTACCTATTTGTCTTGCACCTTTCACTATAAGAGGATTACGTTCTGTATTGCGTTTCCATTCCAACAAGTACTTATCTATCTTTCTTTTAAGCAGTTGACTCATATTTTTCACACTTTTAGAATTGCAAATATACTATATTTTCACAGAAATTGAGTTAATATACATATATTTTTTCACAGAAATTGACATATAATTCTTTAAGTTTATTAAGATGGCTGCCGGCGGAGGATGTGCGGTGGTGTTTAAAGCTGAAAATTAAAGTAAACAAGGTGCCACATCTTATGACCAAGAAAATCCTTGACATTAACTCTCTCGAATCCCACTGATTTATAGAGACGCTCAGCATCAGGGTTTTCAAAATCGACCAAGAGTCCGAGGTTTTTCTTATATTCGTTGAAGGCCATTTCTTTCAAGGCCATGAGAAGTTTCTTTCCTACACCGAGGCCTCTATATTCAGGAAGCACCGCGATGCTATCGAGATAAACCTCAGATGCATCCGTCTCGTCTTCAATATTATGAGTCTTTCCTGTACGATTGAGGATATGCTTAAGAGTGACATCGCGAAATGCGTACAAGTCTGCACCGTCGTATGCAACAGCAGCGCCTGCAGGGATGCCGTCGACTTCAGCAACGATGGCATTTCTATAACTATATTGTGAATTCTCAAGACGAGCTATTTCTTCCAGAACAGACTGATGTTCGTCGCCGCAGTAATGTTTGGTCCCCTCCTCACCTATCGCCATAGCGACAACTTTTGCAATGAGAGGCGCATCGTTAATAGTAGCTTTCCGTATATTTAATTCATAATCCATAATGCACTTCGATTTAAAAAGAATTTTAAAAAGTTTTGGACAATAACTATTGACCGTTGTCTGTTGTCTGTTGACTAAAACAATGCACAATTCATAATTGATTGTCAATTTATCAATCTATCACTTCAACATAAAAACTCACGGGGCGAAAACCATCGTTACAAGAAAGCATTGCCGAATGAGGGTTCTTCATCCATCCATCGAAGAAGTTACCGCCGCCTTCTGACAGTTCTTTCACAAAAGGCAGAAGTGTCTCCCATGCGCTATCGCACAGTCCTTCTGGTTTTTGAACATTTTCTACATAAAACACCTGACCGAGATGCAAGTCGCAAGCATGCTCGATAGGGTTTTCATATATCGCCATGAGGTCGTCGTAACAAGCCATCCGCATCACTGTGATTTTTATTTTTTTCATATCACAAATCTACAAAAAACAAATAAAAGCTAGTATAAATCTAAATTATTTTTTTTAATATCTCATTACTATCAATACTTTTCATCAAGGTAATTGCAAACCATTTTTTCCCTAAATCTTTAATAGATGCACCAACATGATAAACACAATCATCTATTATCAAAAACCTATCATGAGATTTATTAAAACATATAACATCTATCGTATTATATTGCTCATTATGACGTTTAATATCTAATTTTAGTTGTTCTGTTATTTTCTTTGTGTAAATAGTCACTATAACATTATTATTACACTTATCCAATAAAGTCAATACAGTATCGTCAATATAATTATCAATCAAAACTATGGAACTAGTTGCGCTTCTAATCAAATCAGACACAAGACAATAAGCATTAAATATCTGCCCATCGAAAAAAATTCCTTCTTGCGGAAGATTTTTGTCTTCGATTTTTTTAGATACTAAATCAAGACGTTTTTCTATTTCCATTTGATGATATTCCAAATTTGACAAACGATGATTTAACAAAACATCATGTGCAAGCAAACGTCTCATTGAAGTAAATATCCTCATTATCCTTATATTCATTTCTATAGCAGTAGAAGAACGCAGCACACTACTAAGCATTGCTATACCATTTTCCGTAAAAGCATATGGCAAATATTTTAAATGTTTTCCTTTTCCTTCGTTTAAGATCACAATCTGTGACCTTATACACTCTTCCATTGTTAATTGAAAATGAAAATCTGAAGGGAAACGTTCAATATTACGTTTCACTGCCTGATTAAGGACTCTAGTTTCAACTCCATACAAAAAGGCCAGATCCTTATCTATCATAACTCTACAGTTCCTAATTTCATATATCTTTTGTTTTATTGACAACTCATCACTATTATGATTCAAAGATTCTTTTGCTTGATCTGTTATTTCTTTATTTTCCATTATTTCATAAATTTCGTTATTTTAAACAAACACTAATCACATTATAAAAACTATTGCTACCTTTGCAGCATTCTTGGAGATATGATAAAAAACATTTTGATAGTAGGATCCGGAGGCGCATTAGGTAGCATCGCGCGCTACCTAATCACTTGTCTTTTCACGCACTTAGCTATTTGCAGTGAGCTAGCAACTTTTGCGGTCAACGTCATCGGTTCTTTTATCATAGGTTTACTGATTCCGGCATCGTCAAACACTTTATATCTTCTTATGGCTGTCGGTTTCTGCGGAGGTTTCACCACATTCTCCACATTTTCAGTACAAGCTTTTCAGATGTTACAAAGCGGTCAACGCCTAACATCTCTGATATACATTTTAGCATCCGTACTTATCTCGATAGCATTTGTATTCTTAGGCATTTATATGTCGGAAAAGTACTTTAAATAACAATTTATATTTTTTATTCTTGTCATAATAATATGAAAAAATACACCTTGTTCTTACTGACGATATTATTGTCAACATTCAGTATTTCCGCTCAGGAAAAGATCAAAGTAGCTTGTATCGGCAACAGTGTAACATACGGTTATGGTCATGAAAATCCAGAAGTAACGTCCTATCCTTCTCAATTAGCAATAATGTTGGGAGACGATTATGAAGTTGGCAATTTCGGGAAATCGGGAGCCACTCTGTTACGTAAAGGTCATCGTCCATATAATGAACAAGAGGAATTTCAGAAAGCACTCGACTTCGCACCCGACATCGCCATAATACATCTTGGTCTCAACGACACCGACCCTCGCAACTGGAAATATTACAAAAAAGAATTCATATCCGATTACGTCGCTCTAATTGAAGCCATCGAGAATGTCAATCCTAATGTAGAAATCTTCATCTGCCGAATGACTCCTATATTTCATTGGCATCATCGTTTTCAAAAAGGAACTAGAGATTGGTATTGGGAGATACAAGCCACCATCGAAAATATTGCCGAAAACATAGCAGAAGTGAAAATCATAGACTTACAAGAGCTATTATATCATCGTCCTGACCTCATGCCCGACGCACTTCATCCAAATCCAGAAGGAGCGAGACTCATCGCTCAACGCGTATATTCTGCAATCACCGGCGACTTCGGAGGTTTGTCGGTATCCAAATTATACAGCGACAATATGATAATACAACGCGATATGCCTTTTATTGTTAAAGGTACAGCCAATGCGAACGAAGACATCGTAGTGCGTTTTAATAAAAAGTCTATCAAAACCAAAGCCAACTATAACGGCAAATGGGAAGTCTGCTTCGATACTGTAAGAGTTGATGGCAAGAAGCACAAACTAACAATAACAAGCAAAAACAAATCATTATCATTCAAGAACATTCTCGTTGGAGAAGTGATTCTTTGCTCTGGAAATTATAAGCCAACATACGCGAACCAACAGTCAACAGACTTTGTAAAAAATCATAATGATGACATTCGCATCTATTATATGGAGACACCTGACGTTTCAAAAGTTGTCGCTGATTTAGAAAATATGAATTCCACAGAAAAAGAAATAATCAACAATTACTACTTGTATTGGCCAACGACATGGCAATCAATAAATGAAGACAATATCGATTATTACAAATCTTCGTACCATTTAGCGAGAAAAATTTCTGACTCTTTACAAATGCCCGTCGGTTTGATATACAACATTATTGAAGATATGCCTATCGAATCTTTTATCGACAGAAAGACATTGGAATGGCACCCTACACTCCTCGACATTTTATATGAATGGCGTAATAAAGACAAAGTAATAGATTATTGTCATCCATACGAGCCTTCATATATTTATTATAGAGGCTTCGCTACATTATCATCATTCTCAATAGGATCTGCATTATGGTTTATGAAACATTCTGACGATGATTTAGAATCCGTCAAAATTTCGGCACTGATTGACAGTTGGCGCAAGACATGGAACAACGAAGATTTACCATTTATCATACAACAATAAAGCAACCCACTATTGCTTTGCTTAAACGTGAAATTTACAGATGACCCACTATATTTGTAACACTTAAATTCTTTACTTAAAAAAACGATTTCAGACAAAGAACTCTGTAAGATAAAATTTGTTATTCAAAAGTTAAACAAGTCAAATAAGTACCTATTTTTGCATTTTTAAAATACCTGATATTATGAATTGGTTTGAGTCTTTATGTTCAGATTATTTAAGCACTGCTAACACCGTATTATTATACGCCATTATTATTTCTGTAGGTGTATTACTTGGTAAAATCAAAATCCGCGGTATCTCATTGGGAGTTACATGGGTACTCTTTGTAGGTCTCTTTGCCGGACATCTTGGATTGCAAGTGGAACCAAACACTTTACATTTCATCCGTGAATTCGGTTTGATATTGTTCGTCTTCTGTATAGGACTTCAAGTAGGACCTTCATTTTTCTCCTCATTCAAACAAGGCGGAGTGACACTCAACCTTTTAGCAGTAGGATTAGTAATACTTAACATAGCAATAGCTCTTATTTTATACTTTGTTGGAGACTCTATAGAATTACCTATGATAGTAGGTATTTTATATGGGGCAGTCAGCAACACTCCAGGACTTGGTGCTGCCAACGAAGCATTAAACCAACTTAATTACACGGGAGACCCTATTTCTTTAGGATACGCATGTGCTTATCCATTAGGCATAGCAGGAGCCATTTTATCGATTATCGCCATCAGATATATATGCCGTATCAACATTTCAAAAGAAGAAGAAACATTGAAAAATCACGATAAAAGCAAAGAGTCGCTGTCTCTATTGAAATTGGAGGTGTGCAACGATGCTATTATCGGTAAAGCTTTAAAAGACATAACAAAACTCACTAGCCATCATTTCATCTGCTCTCGAATCTGTCACCAAGACATCATAAGCAAACCTGAAGCTGACACCATATTACATTCTGGAGACCACCTTATGATTGTTTGCAAAGATGATGAGATAGACGAGGTCACAAAATTTATCGGTAGAAAAAGTAATTATGAATGGCATGACGAAATCTCTCCTATGATATCACGCCGCATTCTTATTACCAAATCAGAAATAAACGGCAAACGTCTCAAAGACTTACATCTTTCAAACCTATACCACATCACAATAACACGCGTCAATCGTTCTGGCGTTGACCTTTTTGCAGACCCTAACTTAGAGTTACAAATTGGCGATAAAGTCACCACAGTAGGAAAGAAAGACGATGTTGAACACGTTGCCAATATCTTGGGCAATGAATTAAAAAGATTAGACCATCCTAATATTGTAACTATTTTCGTTGGAATTTTTCTTGGCATCTTAGTCGGCTCTATTCCGTTGAAATTCCCTGGCATGCCAACTCCAATCAGATTGGGATTAGCTGGCGGTCCTCTTATCGTAGCCATTCTCATCGGACGTTTTGGTCACAAACTTAAACTTGTAACTTATACAACAGTAAGCGCCAACCTTATGCTGCGCGAAATAGGCATTGCATTATTCTTGGCATGTGTCGGCATTGACGCAGGTGACAGTTTTCTAAGCACAATAGTTGACGGAGACGGTCTATACTATGTCGCCTATGGTGTACTTATCACAACAATCCCAATCCTTATCATTGGAATTATCGGAAGAACAATATTCAAGCTCAACTACTTTACATTGATGGGTCTTATCTCAGGAAGTACTACTAACCCAGCTGCATTAGCCTATTCGAGCCAATCAGCCAATAATGACAATCCTGCCGTCGCATACTCTACAGTATATCCTCTAACTATGTTCTTACGTATCATTAGCGGACAGCTCATCTTGCTTCTTCTGATGTAAAACTTTACGAACATGACAACTCAAATATACAATGCCTTAGTCGCTCGTTCTGACGAAGAGAAGAAAATCGTCTTACCTCGTTTCTTCAAAACCGGCAAAGGCCAGTATGGAGAAGGCGATATATTTCTAGGAGTGACTGTCCCTAATATCAGAGAAGTTGCAAAAGAATTCAAGGACATCAACATTGATATCATTGAAAAACTGATACATAGTCCATGGCATGAAATGCGAATGTGTGCCTTGCTGATTCTTGTCAACAATTCCAAAAAAGAAGTGACAAAAGACACTTTTGAGTTCTATCTATCACAGACAAAATACATCAACAATTGGGATCTGGTAGATTTAAGCGCTCCACAAATCGTTGGCAAATTTCTTCTAAACAAAGAACGTGACATAATTTACCGACTAGCAGAAAGCGACTTGCTCTGGGACAACAGAATTGCCATAGTATCCACATTGACATTCATCAGAAACAACGACTTAGACGATACCTATAAACTATCGCTTAAGATGATGAACCACAAACACGACTTGGTGCACAAAGCTATAGGCTGGATGTTACGCGAAGCTGGCAAACGTGATGCCAAAAGATTATACAACTTCGTCATGGAATACAAAAACATTATGCCTAGAACAATGTTACGATATTCTATAGAAAAGTTTGACAAAGAAACACGCAAAGAACTGATGAGTTGAAACAATCCTCATAAAACTAAGCTATTATTTTGTTACCTTTGCTTTTAATTTAACACGAATTAACAACTATCATATATGAACAACCCACTTTTAACAACATCAACATTACCATACGGCGCTCCTCAATTTGACAAGATTGAAAATCAACATTATATACCTGCTTTCAAACAGGCAATCGAAGAAGCTAAGACAGAAATAGACGCCATCACCAATAACACCGATGCTCCTACTTTTGAAAACACGATTGAAGCTCTTGAATATGCAGGATCAACATTAAACAGAATCAGTCATATCTTCTATAATCTATTGGAAGCCAACACCAATGACGAGATGCAGAATATCGCTGAAGAGATAACACCTCTTACCACCGAGTTCTCTATGTATGTAAGTCTAAACGAGAGTCTGTTCCAACGCGTCAAACAAATTTATGACACTAAAAACCTTTTAAACCTAAACGCAGAAGAAACAAGACTGCTCGAGAAGACATACGAAGGTTTCGCCCGTAATGGTGCTAACCTTTCACCAGAAAACAAAGAAATATATAGCAAATACATTGAAGAGCTATCTCTTTTGTCATTACAATTTGGAAAAAACGTACTCGCAGCAACCAATGCTTTTAGTTTAAACCTTACAGATGAAAAAGACCTGATTGGTTTACCTAATTATGTCAAAGAACAAGCTGCTGATGCAGCAAAAAACAAAGGATTAGAAGGCTGGCTTTTTGACCTCACTGCTCCTAGCTACATCCCTTTCATGAAATTCAGCGAACGCCGTGATCTTCGTGAGAAAATGTATCGTCAATATAACACACGTGCATTCGGAGGAGAATCCGACAACAGCCAAATAATAAAACGTATTGCCGAGTTACGTATTCTCACCGCTAAACTTTTAGGATATACTAACTATGCAAAATATCAAACCGAAAGACGCATGGTTAAAACCCCCAATGCAGTCAATGAATTTTTAAACAAACTCTTGCTTCCTGCATTGCCTAAAGCCAGACAAGAAGTTGAGGAACTCAACACTTTTGCCAAAGCCAATGGTTTTAAAGAAGATTGCCTTATGCCATGGGATTTCAGTTTCTATGCAGAGAAACTTCGTCTTGAAAGATACGATTTAAGCGATGAACAGCTTAAGCCTTACTTCCAACTTGAACATTGCATTGATGCTATTTTCGACTTGGCAAATAAGTTGTACGGACTAACATTCAACGAATTGAAAGACATCCCGGTATATCATAAAGATGTCAAAGTTTATGATGTCAAAGATAAAGATGGTTCACATCTCGCTTTATTCTATGCCGACTTCTTCCCTCGTGAAAGCAAACGTGGTGGCGCATGGATGACAGAATTCAGAGGCCAACGAATATACAATGACATCGATGAACGTCCATTCATCAGCATCGTTACCAACTTCACCAAACCAACAGCTGATACTCCTTCTCTTATCACCCACGACGAGTTCACCACTTTACTGCACGAATTCGGTCACGCCTTACATGGCATCTTAACAAAAGGAAAATACGAATCTATGACAGGTACCAGCGTTGACCACGATTTCGTAGAACTTCCTTCTCAGATAATGGAAAACTGGTGTTACGAACCAGAATATCTCAATACATTCGCCAAACATTACCAAACAGCTGAGACAATACCAAATGAATTGATTGAGAAAATCGTAGAATCCAAAAATTACCTGTCAGCATATTATCACATCCGTCAGTTACAATTTGGCATATTGGATATGGCTTGGCACAATCAAACAGAAATCTTTGAAGAAGACCCATTGACATTCGAGAAGAATGTTCTGTCAGCCACAAACGTATTGCCTTCTATTCCAGAATGTATCATTTCAACAGCATTCTCACACATCTTTGCAGGCGGCTATTGCGCAGGATATTATTCATACAAATGGGCAGAAGTATTAGCAGCCGACGGATTCTCACTCTTCAAAGAAAAAGGCATCTTTAATCAAGATGCAGCTAACTCATTCCGCGAGTTATTAACCAAAGGTGACAGTATAGATCCTGCAGTATTGTATCGTAATTTCAGAGGCCACGACCCTGAACCTGAAGCACTACTAAAACAATTGAAAATTGAAAGTTGAAAGTTGAAAACTTAAATATATAGAATACGTGTCAATGCTAAATCGATATAAAACATTGACACGTATTTTAATTTCACCCAATATTCAAAAATACATTAGCAAAAAGACCATTACGCCTTTACAATTATTATATCTTTAATATTGGTAGTATATTGTTTTGAGATATACTCATTATTTATGTGCCAATTATTATTATAACCTTGAACAGCAACACGCACTGTATCAACACCATTTCGCATATTAATCTCATCTACCACCTTTGACAGGGCAGACTGTTTACCTCTATCAACGGTATCAAAAAGATTGCCTTGTATTGCGTTATCTTCGCATATATTACATGCGATAACACCAGCTTTTTTATAATAGTATGTTCCTTTTCTCCAAGCTTGTCTTAATGCCACAACAGCTTTTGACACTATCTCTTGCATATCATTCGTAGGAACATCAAAATTCACAATCTCGTTAATGTAAGTCTGAGGCATATCTTCTCTAAAACGACTCGTATAAGCGAACACTACAATCGAACCACAAACGGTATGCTGTTCACGGAGTTTTTTAGAACACTTAGCGGCGAAGTTAGCCACCGCTTCTTCAATGTCTTCTAATTTATCTAATCCCTGATCAGGGAAGCTTCGACTTGTACATATAGACTTTTTGTATGTCTCATCTTCCATCTCAATACAGCTTTCTCCTCGAAGTTCTTTCCATGTTCGTAGTCCTGTTATCGACATCTCTCTTCTAACCCAAGGTTCTGGCTTTTGTATAAAATCCCAAGCAGTTTTAACTCCATTATATTCGAGTTTCTTAGAATGTTTTCTACCGATTCCCCAAACGTCTCCTATAGGAAAAAGCCTTAACGCTTTCTCACGTTTTTCTTCAGTATCAATTATACAGACGCCCTTATATCCTTTATGTTTTTTAGCATATACTGATGCCATTTTTGCCAAAGTCTTAGTGGGTGCAATACCTAACGAAACAGGTATCCCAATTCCCTTATTAATAGCTTTAACAGCGTTCTGAGATAACTCCAATATAGATTTTACATCTACAATTTCTGACAGATCCAAGAACGCCTCATCGATAGAATAAACATGAATCTTAGGAAAGAAAGATGATAGCATCGACATCACTCTTCGGCTCATATCGCCATAAAGATTATAATTGGAGGAGAAGACAGCAACGCCGTTTTTCTCAAGCAAAGTTCTCACCTGATAAAAAGGCACGCCCATCTTAATACCAAGTCTTTTCGACTCCTCACTACGAGCAACCACGCAACCGTCATTATTACTCAACACCACAACGGGTTTGTCTCGCAAGTCAGGATGAAAGACACGCTCACATGAACAATAAAAATTATTGCAGTCGGCAAGACCAAATAGTTTCATTATTTACGTAATTGCTTAATGGTATATGTTAGAACTCCCCATACGAGAAACTCATTCTCCTCTGTAACCTTTATCGGTTCATAATCCTTATTATGCGGTATCAACCATGCACAATTCTCAGCCTCATCATACCTAAACTCCTTTAATGTAAATTCGCCATCGACGAAAGCCACCACAAAATCTCCATTCTTAGCCTCTAATGACTTATCAATTACTATTATATCGCCGTCACATATACCAGCATCCTGCAAAGAATTACCAGAAACCCTTGCTAAAAAAGTCGTTTCTTTATGACGAATCAACTCTTTATTAAGGTCGATAGTTCCTGACAAATAGTCTTGTGCAGGACTCGGGAAACCAGCTTTTATAACAGTATCTACAAATGATATAGTATTATTTTCAGACGAAAAATCAGAAGAATATATATCTATCTTTATATCGTTGTTCATAATGCAAAGGATAAAAAATCTAAAACCTAAATTGAACCAAAAACAAAATTTATGAAACCTACAAAAGAACCTAAAATTAATGGAATGACATTTTTTTTGCGAACTCAAACAACTCTAAAGGCAGATGACAATATCCATTAGGATTTTTGTCTAAGTAATCTTGATGATAATCCTCCGCAGCATAAAAATTCTCCAAAGGCATCACCTCAACGACTATCTCTTCATCATAATTTTTCTGTTGTCTCAAAATGACATCATTTATAACAGACAAATCATTTTCATCAGTGTAATAAATACCTGTACGGTATTGCAATCCCACATCATGACCTTGTTTATTGATACTTGTCGGATCGATAGAAACAAAGTACATATCCAACAACATCTCGAGACTTATAACAGAAGGGTCATATTTTATATAAACAGTTTCAGCTGCCATTGTCTTACCAGAACAAACATCTTCATACGATGGATTCTCCATTACACTATTCGCATAACCTACTTCCGTAGAAATCACGCCTTTAATCATTTTAAAATAGTGTTCCGTTCCCCAAAAGCAGCCTCCTGCTAAATATATCTCTTTTATATTTTTATTCATCACGTTTATTTTTTATAAACGCAAAAATATGACTTTTGTTTGTAAGAGACAAGAAGTGTTTGAATCAATGTACCATTATTTCTACTACATCTATTATTTCAAAGAACCTTTATATTTTAATTCATAATCTATATCACCGTTTCCTCTTAATCGCATATAGCACTCCAAATGCAGACAACAGCATCAGACTCTGGCCTATCGGAACATTATCAGCAGGATAATTATAATCCAATCCATGTGTTTTTGGCAATAATATCAACTCATATTCATCATTATTGACTTTGCGGAACTCATCATTATATCCGAAAAAGCCATCTGATTTCCCACTTATCTGCATATATCCAGAAGTTTTAATGTTTTGTGCTTTGACATTCATAACAAAAATTATTATTAAGACTATTGATATTAAATGTTTTTTCATCTTCATAAAGCTTTTTTGAGTTGTGAGATGAGCTATGAACCATTCACAGCTCACTCTCAACTCGGAACACCAATTTATTTATGAATGACGATTTTTTGCGCATTAACGTTTCCGTTATTTATCATACGGACAATATAAATACCTGTTCCAAAATTATCAGTTGAAATACGAGAAACATTATCCTTACAAGAATCCACACTCATGATTTCTCGTCCCATTATATCGAAGATTTGAACAACAGTATTTGATGTAACATTGTTAATTATCAACTCATTATTATTTAAATAAACATAATTGTTATTGTTTCCAGCTGTTTCTTCAACAGAATTATATTCATACAATTTCAACACAAATCTTTCTGGATTATCATTAGTTGTGGCAATAAAGGTATAGTCCTCCAACAACATATTAGCAAAGTCTCCTGTAAGTTTATCAACAAGGTAAATGTTGTCGAATTGGCTATTTAAAGCAGATACACTTAAAGTATATTCACCCATCGTTTTTGCTTCAAAATAGACAGGTATATCTTTCGTTGATTCTCCAAGCATAGCTATCGCAAAATCTTTATCTTCAACAGTAATATAAATCATAGGGATATTTTCATTCTTATGTTCTATTTTTTCCAAACCAACCTTATTATCAAATGATACATAAGCCACGTCTTCATAATTACTATTTGAGACCTTTATTTCCAGCGATTCATTATCACGTGATTTTCGTGAAGGCAATGAGTTTGTCTTCTTTATCTTAAGTTCTCCTGCTTTTACCGTTTTGACAAGAATACTTTGACATGGTTTGATTGCTGTTCCATCAGATATTTTTGCGCTCCATGCACCACTATTAGACAATATATAATATCCTTCTGCAAGATCATCATTATCAATGGCAGCACCTTCTCCTTTATAAATATCATGTGTAAACGGATTCCCTATGAGATTAAATCCAGACAATAAAATATCATTCGTCTTACTCAAATTGTAACTCACATCACTATTATTAATTTGACCTTCGAATGACAAGGTACAATCATATTCATTTGCATACAGATAACCTCTTCCAGAATCCAAAGTAGTAAAATTATTATTTCCATCTTTTATATTCTGCCATACACTTGTTGGCTCATCATAACGATACAAGTCATAATTATTTGTTGTCGGAATCAGTCCATCTACTGCTGACACATTAACACTTCCCACTATAGGAGAACTTATTGTGTACCATGCTCCGTTTGTATTACCATAACCTTCAATCACTTTCTCCAAAGTAGCATTCACACCTGCATTATTATGAATAAGCTGACCACCATCTTTTATTATCAAGTTTTCCGCATTGTCACATGCTATCAATCCGTTTACAATAAGAGTCGCTCCATTTTCAACTGTCACTTTATTCATCACACTCACATTACCATTCCATGTTGTTGTGCTTGCAATTGTTTGAGATGATGGAATTTCAACATCTGTACAATATGAGCTTATACCTTCATATTTAAAGAAATGGTATGTCTGATTTTTGATATTTGTAGGGAATGCACCTGAAGCGGTGAGTTTATATGCGCGCCAATCCAATGCGATATCGCCGTCATAATATGCTCCCACAAATCTCTCTGTCGTTTTATTATAGAGATAATCCGGATACACTTCTTCATCTATCTGTACTGTCTTAAGTTCAAAGATATTGTTATCAGCATTAGTTCCAATTCTCACTGAGTTATTGTTACTTCCGGATGTACAATACAACCAATTTTCTTCATTACCATTAGGATAAATTGTCATATTACCATTATTGTATTCAATATTCCATTTAATATCATCTGGCACTGCACTGATAATTTTTCCATCATTGACTATAATCTCATAAGCAGTAGGCTGTCCGCTTCCACCTTCTATCTGCGACATCGCATAATACTTTCCATCTTTTGAAATAGATATTACAACGACATCTGAATTACTGAAAGAAGACAATTCTGATTCTACGCAATTGTTATCGCTTACAGAAAATACTGCATATAGATTTTTGTTCTCGTTAACCTTATAAGATGGCGTTACCATAGCTGGACTCTGATTGACAAAATTTTGAATCTCACTTTCAGTCCAGCCGCTGAAGGAGAATCCACCAGGAGCTGTTGCGTTTGGCAACTCCCCGATTTCATCTCCCTTTGCCAGCGTCTTTGTCTCAAGCAATTCACCATTAACGTAATAAGACACAACAACAGATTCAATGATATTATACGTTGCTGTTGCGATACCACTATTCAACATACCTTCCTTCATAGCAACAGCTTTAATGGTAGTAGTTGATGAGACCTCTATAGAATTTGAAAAAATGGAACTTTCATTAGTTGGTGTTGATCCATCTGTTGTATAATAAATTGTCACGCCTGGTGTCTCGCATGATATTGAGACATTCTGAGCTGCTGTATAATCACCGCCTTCAGGAGTGAATGTCGGCAAAGACACCATTGGCGTAACTTCCGAAGATTTCACAAAGATATCGATATAGAAGAAATATATTGTTCCGCCCATATTCGTCTCGGAATTAGAATACGGAGCAAACTTCTCATAAACCTCGCCGCTACTGTATTTTCTGAATGCTACACTTCTGCCAGATGCACCAACGTTGGTAATGACAAAGGCGCTATGATTTGGAACTGAGGTGCCGCTACCAGAAGTGGCCGCACTAATAGTCCATGTTGAATTAACCCCGTTCTTGACAAAATCGGTGCCGCTACTACCATAGCCAATCATGTCACCATCGGGATTGACGAAGGTATAACTACCATTGGTCACTCCAACAGTCCAGCAGAAATCCATCTCATTATCAGTAATTTCAGGTGGTAAAACAACACCTTCATCGGACGTCGCCGTAGTAAAAGCGACACCCTGCGGCTTTCCTGCCGCCACATTCGACATCGCATAATAACTCGCCGTGGACAAGGAATCATGGCGTGCAGCGAAGATGATACTGCTGCCATTTTGAATCTGTGACAATTCTGTTACTCGAAGATAATCTTCCTGTGCGTTGATGTTTAATCCTAATATTAAACACACAACAAAAAAAAGTAATTTTTCTGTTCTCATAAAATTTGGTTTTTATTTAAAGTTTCGTTTGCAAAAGTATAACAAGAAAAAGCGTTTGTCAAGGATTTTAACTCTTTTTAACTTTTATGCGGTCATCTGGCAAGTTAACGGGAAAATATGATGACAAATGACTAGAAACTAATGGCAAATGTTAATTTTTATATTGATAATTTATTATTTTTGCTCATCATTTTTCACATCAAAATTATGTCAAAAACAGAAAAATATCATCTTCTTTACGAACAAATCAAAGCATTATTGAATAAGGAGAAAGATGAAATCGCCAATATGGCTAATGTAGCAGCACTCATTCATGAGACTTTCAACTTCTGGTGGACTGGCTTTTATCGTGTTATTGACAACGAGCTAGTTTTAGGTCCGTTTCAAGGTCCTATTGCTTGTACCAGAATAGCTTATGGCAAAGGAGTCTGCGGCACTTCATGGAAAGAAGCACAGACGATTATCGTAAAAGACGTTCACGAATTCCCAGGGCACATAGCATGTAGCAGTGCCTCGCAAAGTGAGATTGTCGTACCGATATTTAAAGAAAATCAAGCCATTGCGGTTTTAGACATCGACAGCGAACATCTCGCCACCTTTGATAATATAGATAAAGAATGGCTTGAGAAGATTGTGGGGCTTTTTTAAGAAACTCAGAATTTCAAAAATCTCAGAAAATACGACATTTTATCTTCTTAATATTCATCTTCTTTAAACTCAATAAATACTATAGTTTTCCTTTGATTCTCTTCAACATATAACTTTTCATACTTTTCTGAAACTCCTTAATAGTAATGCCTGCACATTTCATAAATCTTGTTTCCATTATAAGAAAAGAAATAAACGTAAGTAGGATTCCTAATATCCAAGTCGTTGCATCAAGAGCTATTTCATCATTCAATCTTCTAATCATGGTAATTGCATAGACAAACATAATACATGCAGTTATCATTCCTGGTGAATATGGCCTTTTTAACTGGTGAATTACAATTCCGGCAGTATGGATAAATCCTTCAAATAATGCCAAAATCAAAGGAACAAGCGCAAATATAGCAATAGTATCAAAAACAAATGGAAGAATCAAAATAAGTAATAAATATATAGCAACAGGAAAATGCATTCGTTCTTCACTAACATCAGGACTAATTGTACATTTGCTAAAAAATATTTTATAGAATCCTCCTGGAAACTTAGATTCTTCCCATTCATGAAGTGTATATAAAATCATGAATATGATAGTCATTTGTCGCAATAATGACAACTCGTTCCAATTTACAATACCTACAACAACAATTGTAGTAAGAATACAAGTCATTATTTCTAAGTTGTACTTAATAATTCTGTTCATACGTCAGCTTTTCTAAATTTATATTTAACAGATACAAAAATAGACAAACATACTGAACAAACAAAAAAAAGCGTACAAACAAATTTTGTTCATACGCTCTCTTTGACTTTCAATGGTTTACAAGGTTACAAACCATTATTTTTTCTTAATATTCATCTTCGTGAAAAAGGTTTACTTATATTGATTAATAATATTTTACAAACTTCATACAAGTAATATACAATCATATTTTGTGCTAAAAGGGTTAAAACGATACACAAAGACAATCTCAATACTTTCATAAAATCCAATTAAACAAATAACCTGATATTACTATCAATAATGTAACCACACCAAAGAAAATTGCTATAAGTCTCCATGTCATTACTTTTTTAAGCATTGTTGCTTCTGGGATAGAGAGTCCTATAACAGCCATCATAAATGCGATAGCTGTACCAAGCGGAATTCCTTTTGCCACAAACACTTCAACGATAGGGACAATACTTGCAGGATTGGCGTACATCGGAACTGCCAAAACAACAGCCAATGGTACACCCCACCAATTTTCAGCAGATAAAAAGCGTTCAAAAAATCCTTCAGGGATATAGCCATGCATCGTTGCGCCAATACCTATACCTACTATAATATATATCAAAACGCCTCGTACAATACCCCAAGAATCACGAGTAATGGTAGGCAATCGTTTCACGAAAGGCGTTTTCTCCGATTCCCAAATTTCACTTTGTTTATTTGATTGTTGCTGCGCTTTCTTAACCCAATCGCTCAAATATGGTTCAAGACGCATTTTTCCTAAAATAAAACCAGCAATCATCGACAACACCGTGCCACTTACTATATAAATAAGCGTCGCTTTTACGCCAAATATGCCAAGAAACATTGCTACTGCAACTTCACTGACAAGCGGAGACGCAATCAAGAAAGTAAGAGTAACGCCTAACGGAATTCCACCTTTTACAAATCCGATAAACAAAGGAACTGATGAGCATGAACAGAATGGTGTTATGCCTCCAAATAATGCAGCCATAAAATAATCCAAACCGTAAAGTTTGTGCGTTGTGAGAAACTGACGTAACCTTTCTATCGGAAAATATGCATTGATGATTCCCATCACGAAACTAATGACAAAGAGTAATATAACAATCTTTATAGTATCGTAAAAAAAGAAATTAACCGCAATCCCGAATGAGGTGGCTGCATCTAATCCGAAGATGCCATAAACCAACCAATCTGCAAATTTTTGTATCATAATCCCAAAAGTTGTTTAAGTTCTTTTTCCGATGGAACATATCCTTTAACCTTGACTTCACCATCAATGACAACAGCAGGTGTTGTTAGGATATTGTAATTCATAATCTCAATAATATCATCAACTTTGATTAGTTCTGCATTGATATTATTATCTTTAATAAATTTTTCAATTACGTTATAAGTTGTCTTACATTTAGAACAACCAGGTCCTAATACTTTAATTTCCATAGTTTTATAAATAAATTGTTATACAATAATAAATTCCGATTAACATAAAAAGTAAGCTGATTATAATATTCAGATATTTCTGAATTTTTTGTATCTGTCCATAAACTTTACCTATCTGTTCCGCACTGAAAGCTAAAATCCAAGCTACTACCAAAACAGGCAAAGCCGTAGCAATAGCAAATATTATAGGCAACAAATAACCCATTGTTACTGATGCCGAAAGCGGTATAAGCATACCAAAATAGAAAATACCACTCGAAGGGCAGAATGTTAAAGAGAATAATATACCGAGTAAAAAAGCTCCCCAACTTCCTCTTTTTGCAACATTCTCTCCACCACTTTTCAAGACAAATGATGGCAATCTTAATTTATTGCTAAATAGCATAAGAATACCTATCAACAAAAGCGCAGGTCCTATTATCATTTCTCCATATTTGCCAATAAACTTTTGTAATCCGAAGAAACTCGAACCGCCTTTTATTATGACAATCAAGATTATGCCTAAAAGTGTATATGCAACAACTCTACCCAATGTATATAGAATCCCATTAAAGAAAACTCTTTTTCTGTTTTCTATATCTCTGCCGATAAACCCAATGGCAGCGATATTTGTCGCTAAAGGACAAGGTGACATTGCTGTTATTAAACCCAACAGGAATGCAGTTATAATAGGCGTTGAACTGCTTTCCAATAATGTTTGCAATAATTCCATAAACTATTTTCCATTTAATAAACCGTTAATCTTTTCAGTAAGTCCTTTTTTAAATTCTTCAGGTTTGTTTAGTGCATTGGCAAAGGCAAATTTTGTCATATCATTGACTTGCTCTTTCCTACCTTCAATTTTATTAACAAAAAGAGATGACCATGCCACTTCAAAATGATCAGCAAGAGCTTCACCGTCTTTTGTGGTAATATCAACAATTTTAAATACTACAGTTCCATCTGCCACTTGCGATGAAAATTGTTCGTTAACAACTTCTTGCGACAATTTTTCTATGGCATTACATGTAACACAACGTTTTTTGCCATGAAAATAAATCACTTCTACCAATTCTTTGTTTGATGAAGTTGTTTGTGCATAAACTGTTGACATTGACAATAATGCAACAATAAATACAATTAGCTTTAATGCTTTCTGTTTCATAATTAATACCTTTTTTTAAGATTTATGTTATAAATGATTTTAGTTTGTAATGCCCATTTATTCGACATTTGAATACTCATGACTTTACGCCATATCGGAATCTCAACAAAGCACGCCAACTGCCACTGTTTTGATAACTTATACATTAAAGAAGGTGTGATTCTGAGAAGATTATATTTCGTTCCAACAAGTATTTCTCCACGACTCTTTGCTCTGTCTTGAAACTCGTATGCCAACTGCAATCCAAGCGATAAGTTTTCCGTAGAACGATGAAATGCTGAAACATTGAAATAGAACAAGTCACCATATTGATAGTCGAAGTTATTTGAGATAATCCGCTGTGCATATTCATATAATCCGTAAGCTGTTAAATACCAACGCTGCGAAACATTGCTATAAAATGAAAATCCTGCGCTGTACTTAAAGCTACCAGAGGAAGGCTGCATTGAAATAGGCAGTTTTACACCTTCGCTTTCGCAATCAAATTTTCCTATTGGAAATTTCACAATCACAAAAGGTGTCAATTCTATTCCTCTTTGCAAGTCACGGAATATCATATAACTAAGATTAAGTGCGAAATCACCAATACCCGAAGCTGCGGCATCAGGTATATTTTCGTTGATAAAATTTTCTTTCTTTTGTATGTAATAACCCAATTGTCCTTGAATTGTTAATCTATTTGTGACGCCATATCCGACACCTAAATTCATAAAGTCATATTTGGCATATTTAAGTTTGCCTAAGAAATCGAAGTCTGATACTTCAGAACCTTCATAATAAGTATCAGTTTTACTATGTCGATAATCAAATGATATTTGAAGGTTTTTTCTGCTAATGCTTTGATCTACATTTGAAATAGAAATAGGATTACCTGCGCCACAGCATTGGGCATTTAGTTTTAGGTAACTTAAACTTAGAACTAATATTAAAATGTATTTTATTTTATCCATTGTTTTAAAATATAAACGTTAGTGTCTTTGGTATAAGCACCGAATGAATTTGAAACCGTACAACCTACTGTAAGCCATCCCGTACAAGTTGGACATCCCCAAAAGTACGCTGTGCTTGGGTCATCTTTTTTGGAGACAAGAGAACCCCCGTTTTTCTGCCATTTATACTGCAAATCTTCACCTTCTGCGATGGCTTTTAACACGATGGTGTCAAACATCAGTGCAGTATCTTTTGAAACACTTAGTTCTTTGAATCTTATGCTTTCAGTAGGGATGTCATCCATATCCTCATAATATTCTCTATCGCAACTTGCGAAAAGAATTGAAAGCAATGCTAATGTCAGATAGATGTTTTTCATACATTTTTATTTTTTTGTTTGTAATTCGTAAAACAACGAACAATATTTTTAAAAAAAAGTGCTGTTATTGACAGCAGCCTTTCTTACAAGAACATTGTTCAAAAAATTCATTAAACAATTCTTGTGCTAATTTCCAATTTTCACGATTGATACAATATTTAACTTTAGGAGCTTCTATCTCGCCTTGAATAAGTCCTGCTTCTTTTAGTTCTTTTAGATGTTGAGAAACAGTAGCTTTAGCAATAGGTAGTTCTTCGTGAATATCTCCAAAATAACAAGTCTCTTGATTGGCAAGAAACTGAAGTATGGCGACTCTTGTCGGATGTCCCATTGCTTTGGCATAGCGAGCTATTTTCTCTTGTTTATTTATATCAGTCATGATTCAAAATATTGTTCGCAAAATTACGAATAGTTTTTTATTATGCAAGAAAAAATTGTAAAATTTTTAAAATTAAAAAAGCAGC
>JAZUCH010000111.1:0-28562 GCA_045639025.1 Bacteroidales bacterium | reverse complement strand
GTTGTATCTTTGCACTCGCAATCAGATGGTGGATGTAGCTCAGTTGGTTAGAGTACCGGATTGTGGTTCCGTGGGTCGTGGGTTCGAGTCCCATCTTCCACCCTCAAAAAAGAGACGATGAAAATCGCCTCTTTTTTTTATGTCATTTTTTGTGCTGTGAGCAATGAGCTATGAGTAGTGAGCATATTGTTCGCTATTAAAACAACGAATTATATGCCCATAGCTCGCAGCTCATAGCTTACGGCCTTAAACCGAGAGGTTATATTCTCTCAAAACATCATTCAAAGATGTCTTCTTGTCTGTCGATTCTTTTCTCTTTCCGATGATTAAAGCGCAGGCAACATTATAATCTCCTGCAGGGAAATGTTTGGTGTATGAGCCTGGAATCACGACGGAACGTGCTGGTACGTAGCCTTTATATTCGACTGGTTCTTCTCCGCTTACGTCTATGATTTTTGTCGATGCTGTGATGACGGTGTTGGCTCCGAGTACGGCTTCTTCTTCAATTCTCACGCCTTCAACAACGATACATCTCGAACCGATGAAACAGTTGTCTTCAATGATGACAGGAGCTGCTTGTAATGGTTCTAACACTCCGCCGATGCCGACGCCGCCACTCAGGTGTACGTTCTTTCCAATCTGTGCGCATGAACCTACCGTTGCCCAAGTGTCAACCATAGTGCCGCTGTCGACGTATGCTCCGATGTTGACATACGATGGCATCAAAATAACACCTTTATTAATAAAGGCTCCATATCTTGCTGTCGCTGGCGGAACGACACGAACGCCTGCTTCTTCAAAGCCTTTCTTCAAAGGCATCTTGTCGTAATATTCAAAAACGCCGCTCTCCATGACTTCCATCTTGTTGATAGGAAAGTACATCAAAACGGCTTTCTTCAACCATTCGTTGATAATCCATTCGCCTTCAATTTTCTCAGCAATGCGGAACTCGCCTTTGTCTAATTTTTCAATGACAGCGCAAATGGCATCGCGAACTTCTTCCTTTTCCAATAAAGCTCGGTTCTCCCAAGCGTTTTCTATGATGTTTCTTAAATTTTCCATAATTAAATTTATATATCTGCAAAGATAGTAAAAGTCAACAAGACTACATGACAACAAGACAACAAGTTTTTGGGAAAAATTATTTTTCAAAATAGTTTTATAATCGCAATAAAAAAATCATTAATTCCTAACTCCTAATTCCTAATTAAAAAATCTGTTGTCCGTTGTCCGTTGTCTGTTGACTATTTATTATCTTTGCAAACAAAAATTAAGAAATGGCAAGAATAATGGCAATAGATTACGGAAGGAAACGCTGCGGCATAGCAGTGACCGACCCTTTGCAAATCATCGCAAATTCATTAACGACAGTCGATACTAAAGATTTGCTGACATTTATTTTAGATTATGTCAAGAAAGAAAACGTTGAGACTATAGTGATTGGAGAACCAAAAGATATGCAGAACAATCCTTCTGAGTCAAGCCGTTACATAGAACCTTTTATCGGTCAGCTGAGAAAGGCGCTCCCTGAGATGGACATCAAACGTCACGACGAACGCTTCACTTCCAAGATGGCGTTCCAGACTATGATTGACGCTGGTTTGGGTAAGAAACAACGTCAGAACAAGGCGCTCGTCGACACCATCAGCGCTACTATCATCTTGCAGTCTTATATGGAATCGGAAGCAATAAAGAAAAATAGATTTTAAAATAATTTCAAGTTATGATATTACCTGTAGTGGCTTACGGCCATCCTGTTTTAAAGAAAATAGCAGAAGAGATAGAACCAGATTATCCAGGTTTACAACAGCTTATCGCTGATATGTTCGAGACTATGTACCATTCAGAAGGCGTAGGTCTCGCAGCTCCTCAAATCAATAAGTCGATAAGACTTTTCGTCATCGACGCAGATCCTTTCCAAGAGACATATCCTGAAGCAAAAGGCTTCAAAAAGGTATTCATCAACCCTGAAATCGTTGAGGTTTCGGAAGAGAAATGGACATTCCGCGAAGGCTGCCTCAGTCTCCCTGATATGAACGAAGACGTAGAACGTCCAGCAAAAGTGACAGTCAATTATTTGGATGAGAACTTCGTTGAACACGAAGAGGAATTCGATGGAATATGCGCTCGCGTCTTCCAACACGAATATGACCATCTCGAAGGAAAAGTATATGTCGACAGAGTAGCTCCTATGCGTAAGATGATGCTCAAAAACAAATTGCGCAATATCTCAGAAGGCAATGTCTATGTTGACTATAAAATGATTTTTCCAGCAAAAAGAAGAAGATAAATAACACTCATTGATGCGTCTTTATAATTAATAAAATTAACAAACAAAAATTAACAGTTATGAAAAGATTATTGACATTATTATCAATACTTGTTGTAGTATTTTTCGCTTCATGTAACAATGAAACACCATCAGAAAAAATCGCTAGACTTGAACCTCATCTGTTTGGCGCAGACGGCTCTGTTAACAAAGAAGTCGGAATTGAATTGGCTGATGCTTACGTCGCATACGTCAAGAAAAATATAAATGATGAGGTGTCTCCTGATATGCTTTTTAAGGCTATTGATATTTCAATGAATCTCAATGGAGAAAATCCACAAAAGACAATAGAGATTATTGATTTTATGGTTGAGACATATCCTCAGCACATGCTTGCACCGATGGCTTTGTATATCAAGGCATTCGTTTATGAAAGTAATAACGACATCCTAAGTGCAAAAGAAACATATCGTGTATTCCTTGAAAAATATCCTAACGACCCACTCGTTGAAGATGTCAAGGCATCATTAAGAAACGCTGGCATCCCATTGGAAGAATTGGTAAGACAATTTGAGGAAGAGTGATAAAGAAACTCAGAAGTTCAAAACTTCAAAATCTCATAAATTAAAAAAAAGAGACGTATCGACAATTAGTTTGTTGTACGTCTCTTTTTTTGTGATTATATTTCTTCTAAAGTTCTGAGATTCTGAGATTCTGAGGTTCTGAGTTTCTACTAAAAGCTTCCTTTCAGTTGTTCGTTGAGTCCGTCGATGTAGTTTAAGACGTCGTCTTTTCCTACTTCTTTTTCTGATGAGGTAATGAAAATATTAGGCATCTCTTCCCATTCTTCAGCGAGTTTTTCTTTGTAGGCCTGTAAGTTACGTTGTAGTTCTATGTCTTTTATCTTGTCAACTTTTGTGAATATGATGCTGAATGGCATCTGAAGTTCTCCGAGATGGTTGATGAATTCAAGGTCTATTTTCTGTGGTTCGATGCGGCTGTCGACCAATACGAACATGCTTACGAGATTCTTTCTGTTTTTGATATAATTGTCGAGCATTATCTTCCATGCTTCACGGTCTTTTTTGGAACGTTGTGCAAATCCGTATCCAGGCAAATCGACGAGATACCAGTTCTCGTTGATGAGGAAATGGTTGATGGTTATTGTCTTTCCAGGAGTTGATGATGTCTTCGCAAGTTGTTTCCTGTTAGTCAGCATATTGATTAATGACGACTTGCCGACGTTGGAACGTCCGATGAATGCGTATTCAGGCTTGTTTGCTGCAGGGAGCTTGTCTATCTTGGTATTGCTTTGAAGAAATGCTGCAGATTTTATATTCATGTCAAATTTCTAGTTTTCGTTTTAATTCTGCAAATATAATGAAATATTGATATGGTGAAGTAAATATTTTGTGGATGGAACTTCATGAAGTCATGACGTGTGCGTCGATGTTTATAGTCTATAGATTTTACTGAGGGTTTGAATATTGTTGAAAACTTTTTTGAAAAAAAGTGAAAATTTTTAGCGAAAAGTGGTTGAAAGTGGGAAAAAATGCACTAATTTTACAACTTGAAAAATTGAATCAAAAATGAATTATCCAATTGGCGAATATTATTGTAAATTAGACAGTAAGGGCAGATTGCTTCTTCCGAGTAGTTTCAAGGAACAGCTCGGCGATGTGCTTGAAGAGGGTTTTGTGCTTCGTCCTAGTCTCTTTGGTGACTGTCTTGAGCTTTTTGGAATGAGCGACTGGCGTGCTATGCAGGAGAAACTTGGTAAGTTGAATCCGTTCAAAGCCGAGAATGTGATGTTGGTTCGTCGTTTCAACGCTGGCGCTCGTATGGCAAAAGTCGATGCTAACGGTCGTCTCCAAATTCCTAAAGATTTGATGGAAAAGACCGGGCTTGTCAAAGAAGTTGTCATGACATCTTTGATTGATAGAATGCAGATATGGGATCGCTCTATGAAAGAGATTGAAGATTCTAAGATTTCAGAAAAAGAATTTGCAGAAATGCTCACTGCAAAGTTAGGTGATTGTGATTTTATTGGTTAACTTAAAAAATTAAAGAGATGTATCATGTTTCAGTATTGTTGAATGAAAGCGTTGACGCTTTGAATATTAAGCCTGATGGAACTTATGTTGACGTGACTTTCGGTGGTGGAGGTCATTCTCGTCATATCATGAAATTTCTCGGTGAGAATGGTCGTCTCTTTGCTTTTGACCAAGATGAGGACGCTGCTAAAAATGTAATTGATGACAGCCGTTTCACATTCATACAGCAGAACTTCCGTTATATGAAGAACTTCCTGCAGCTTTATTGTGGAGGCAAGGTCGATGGTATCATCGCTGACCTTGGCGTTTCTTCATATCAGTTCGATACTCCGGAAAAAGGTTTTTCAATAAGATATAATGGTCGTCTCGATATGAGAATGAATCAGAACGCTGCCGTCGATGCTGCTAATGTCGTTAATACTTACGACGTTTCATCTTTGACATCGGTGCTGTCGCGTTATGGCGAGCTTAGAAATGCCAGGGCTATTGCTGAGACAATATCAATGGCTCGTGAGGTTAAGCCTATTGAGACTACAGACGAACTGAAGGAGACGGTGGCTCGTTTTCTTCCTAAAGGCTCAGAAAACAAAGTGCTCGCACAGATTTTTCAGGCTCTTAGAATTGAAGTCAATGAAGAGATGAAGGTGCTTGAGCTGTTCTTGAGCCAATGCGCCGACGTCTTGAATCCTGGCGGAAGACTCGTAGTTCTGTCTTATCATTCATTGGAAGACAGACTTGTGAAGAATTTCATGAAGACTGGTAATGCTGACGGTAACCTTGAAAAGGATTTCTTCGGCAATCAGCTAACACCGTACAAATTGATAACAAGCAAACCTATCGTCCCTTCCGATGAAGAGATTCAGATTAATAGCAGGGCGAGAAGCGCCAAGCTTCGCGTGGCAGAAAGGAGAGCGGAATGAAGAATAATAGAAAAATAGAAGAGCCTGAAATAAATGATGAAACAATTGAAAAAAAGACAGATAAAGTAGAACGTCATAAAGAAGTCAAGAAGAGCAGCATAGCGGCTGTGCTAGAAGGCGACATTTTGGTGAAAGAGGGCTTCGTGAAATTGTTTCCTTTTCTTATGTATGTTGTTTTTCTTCTTATGTTATGTATAGCAAATACTTATATCGCTGAAGATGTGAATAGGGAAATAGCGAAGCTAAATAAAATGGAAGAGAGTCTCCATGTTGAGTATGTTTATTATAAATCAGAAATAACAAAATCTACCACACAGTCTAATCTGGTAAAAAAGCTTGCGAAAAAAGGTATAAAAGAGTCTGTTGTGCCGTTGAGAAAGATAGTGGCTGAAGAAGAAGGAGGTGAAAGATGAGTAAATCTAAAAATGATTTTGCATGGAAAATACAGCTTTTCTATTATTTGATGGTGTTTGCGGCTATAGTGTGTGTCGTCAGCATAGTCTATATTCAGCTTTTTGAAAGAGATAGTCTGTTGGAATATGCTGAAAAAAGAGAGGATAAGCATTTCGTAGAGAAAGCGGCAAGAGGAAATATATTGTCAAAGGATGGAGCATTGCTTGCTACTTCCGTGCCTCGTTATAATATATTCTTTGACCCAATTGCTGTTGCTGACACTACCTTCGACAAGCAAGTGTCGGCTCTCGCTGATAGCCTTAGCCGTTTGTTTAGGTATAAAACAAAGGCCGAATATGTTTCAATGTTCAAGACGGCTCGTGCAAACTATAAGGCTGGAAAGAAATCTGGAACTAGAAGACTTAAGATTGCAACTAAGGCTACATTGGATGAGTACAAGAGACTTCGTAAGTTTCCTGTGTTTAAGTATGGACAGAATAGAGGTGGATTGATTAGCGAGACTGTTTATGTGAGGGAAAAACCATACGGCAAACTGGCTTCAAGAACGATAGGTTATACTCGTGAAGACAAAAATGATAGCCTTTTGGTGGCTGTCGGGATTGAAGGTGCGTATAACGATTACCTTAAAGGCCGTAACGGCTTGCAGAAAAAAAGACGTCTGTATGGTGATGCGTGGATAGTGGAAAATGACGACCCTAATAATTTGTCACCTATAAACGGTGATGATGTATATACTTCTATAGACATTGAGCTGCAGGATGTTGCTGAAACAGCATTGGAGAAATGCCTCGTAGAAAATGATGCGCTACAAGGTTGTGTCGTTATGATGGACGTAAAATCTGGTTTGGTGGAAGTGATGGCTTCTTTGAGTTATAATGAAAAAACTCGCAAATATGAGGAGGAATACAATTATGCTTTGCGCCAGAATGTGGAGCCGGGCTCTACTTTCAAGGCTGTGACAATGTTGGCTCTTCTTGAGAATGACCCGAATTTTGATGTTGACAGAAAGATATATCTCGGAAAGACTGATTATAAAGTTTTTTATAAGAGAACAATACGTGATTCTCACCGTGTGACAGATGACAATGGTTACACTACAATACGTAATGCTTTCGAACAATCGTCGAATATAGCTTTTGCATATCTGGTAGAAGATATATTCAAGGATAATCCGTCACGATTTGTGGAACTCATCTATAAAACAAAGATAAATGAGCCTTTGAATCTTGAGATTAAAGGTGAAGCTGTTCCTTATATCAAGAATACGTCAGATACGACATGGTCTAAGTTGACAATGCCATGGATGTCGTTTGGATATGAGTCGATGATAACACCTATACAGCTGCTTACATATTATAACGCGATAGCAAATGACGGTGTGATGGTGAAGCCTCAGTTTGTGAGAGAGGTGCGTAATGGCGATGAGGTGAAATATTCATACGATACAATAGTTATAAATGATCGTATTGCCTCGCCACGAACAATTGAGACTATGCAGGAACTTCTTAGAGGTGTGGTTGTGAATGGTACGGCAAAGAGCTTGAACAAGTTGCCATTTCAGGTTGCAGGTAAAACAGGAACAGCTCAGATTTCTCAAGGCGGCAGCTATAATAGAAAAAATTATACAGCTACATTCGTGGGATATTTCCCAGCTGATGACCCAAAATATTCTTGTATCGTTATGATAAGCAACCCTCGCGGAGGAAATTATTACGGAGGAACAGTGTCGGCTCCTGTATTCAGAGAACTTGCTGAGAAGATATATGCAACAGAGCTCGGAATTGTGGAAGAGACAGAAGAATATGATTCTAATGGCGATGGTTTCATGAATTCGTCAATGGTAGATTATAACGACTGGTTGGCATATTGCAATAATGAGAATGTTGCCTTCGTCGATAATGTGGATAATGAAAAATGGGTTAAGGTTAATGTCACAGCAGAGCAGATATTTGTCAATCCGGTTGCTATTGAAGAAGGCAAGGTGCCTGATGTGAAAGGAATGAATGCAACAGACGCAGTCTCACTATTGGAGTCTATGGGTTGGAGAGTGACATTCTCTGGCTACGGAAGGGTTAAGTCGCAATCGGTAAAAGCTGGTTCGGAATTAAGAAAAGGTGGTCTCATCAATTTAGTTTTAAGTACAAAATGAAAAGAATAAACGATATATTAAAGAAATGTAAAATCACGGAAGTGATTGGTAGAGACGACAGACTTGTCGCTAGTCTTGCTTTTGATTCTAGAAAATGTTCCGATGAGGTGGCTTTTTTTGCTCTGAAAGGAACTCAGGTTGATGGTCACGACTTTATCGGCAAAGCCATTGAATCGAATTGTAAAGTCGTTGTATGTGAGAGAATGCCAGAGACTATTTGTGATGATGTTACATATTATATCGTTGATAATAGCGCAGAAGCTTTAGGATATGCAGCTTCTGAATTTTATGGCAGACCATCGGAAAAACTCCGTCTTGTTGGTGTTACAGGAACTAATGGAAAGACAACTATTGCCACATTGCTGTATCGTCTTTTCTATAACGCAGGTTATCCATGCGGATTGCTATCAACAATAGAGAACAGAATCAATAATATAGTAGTGCCTTCTACACATACCACTGGCGACCAGCTGCAAATCAATGAGATGCTTAGCCGTATGGTGGAGGCTGGCTGCGAATATGCATTCATGGAAGTCAGCTCTCATGCTGTTGACCAAGACAGAATAGCAGGACTTCGTTTTGAAGGCGGAATATTTACTAACCTCACTCACGACCATCTTGATTATCATAAGACAGTAGCAGCGTATAGAGATGCTAAAAAGAAGTTCTTCGATAATCTTACGTCATCGGCTTTCGCTTTGACAAATTTGGATGACAGAAACGGTATGCTTATGCTTCAGAATACCAAGGCAAACAAAAAGACATACTCATTAAGAACAGATGCCGACTTCAAAGGCGTGGTGATGGAGAGTTATTTCGATGGTATGGAGTTGAAGATTAATAGAAATAACATATCTACATTCTTGGTAGGCAAGTTTAATGTAAGTAATTTGTTGGCAATATACGGAGCTGCTTCTTTACTTGGAATGAGTGATGATGATTTGTTGAAGGAAATCAGTAAGTTGCAAAGCGCTCCTGGACGTTTTCAAATGGTTCATTCAGATTCAGGTGTTGTGGGCATCGTTGATTATGCACATACTCCAGATGCTTTGAAAAATGTGCTCGACACTATCAACGAGATAAGAACTCACAACGAGACACTTATAACAGTGGCTGGCGCAGGTGGCAACAGAGACGCTGCCAAGAGACCTGAAATGGCTGCAGCAGCAGTGATGAGAAGCGACCGACTCATTATCACAAGCGACAACCCTCGCTTTGAGGAGCCGGATGAGATAATAAGACAGATGCGCGAAGGCGTAGGCGGTGAATATTATAATAAGGTCTTATGCATTACCGATAGACGCGAAGCCATAAGAACAGCAGCGGCATTGGCAAAGAAAGGCGACATCATATTGGTGGCAGGAAAAGGCCATGAAAATTATCAAGAGATAAAAGGCGTACGCCATCATTTCGATGACGTGGAAGAATTATCAAAGGCGTTGAATGAGAAATAAATAAAAATAACATGTTGTACTATTTGTTTGAATATCTTAATAATGTATGCGACTTTCCTGGTGCAGGGATGTTTACTTACGTTACATTTCGTGCAATATTCGCAGTGATAACCTCATTGGTGATATCTATATGGTTTGGCGAATATTTCATCAAGTTGCTGAAGAGACATCAGATTGCTGAAACACAACGTGATGAAACTATAGATCCATTTAACACACAGAAAAAAGGCGTCCCTACTATGGGCGGTATAATAATCATAACAGCTATACTCGTGCCTTGTCTTCTCTTCGGCAAGATAAAGAATGTCTATATGATATTGATGATGATAACAACGGTGATACTCGGAATAGTGGGCTTCGCTGATGACTATATCAAGACATTCAAAAAAAATAAAGAAGGATTGAACGGATGGTATAAGGTGTTTGCTCAAGTGCTTATTGGTCTTATCGTTGGCTTGACATTACGTTTCAGCCCATCTGTTGTGATGAATGAAAAAGTTGAAACTAAAATAGAGAATAATGTGGAGGTAGTAGTGAAAAGCCCTGATGTGAAGTCAACACGCACTACGATACCATTTATAAAGGACAACAACCTGAACTATTCTGATTTGTTTGGTTTCCTTGGCGAACCATATAAATATTGGGCAGGATGGATTTTCTTCGTGATTATAACTGTATTTGTTGTAACCGCGGTGTCTAATGGCTCTAATCTTAACGACGGTATGGACGGTATGGCTGCTGGCAACTCGGCCATAATGGGCGTGGCTTTGGCAGTGCTTGCTTATGTGTCAAGTCACGTTGTATTGGCTGACTATCTCAATATCATGTTTATACCAGGCAGCGAAGAGGTGGTTGTTTTCCTGTGCGCATTTATCGGAGCCTTGATAGGATTCTTGTGGTATAACTCATATCCGGCTCAAATATTCATGGGCGACACCGGAAGTCTTACTATAGGCGGCATCATAGCGGTTTCTGCGGTGATAATACATAAGGAATTGCTTCTTCCTATTATATGCGGAGTGTTCCTATGGGAAAGTCTTTCCGTCATTTTGCAGAAATTCTATTACAAAATGGGAAAGAAAAAAGGCGTCTCACAACGTCTCTGGAAAAGAACGCCGGTGCATGACCATTACAGGACATCACTTGCATTGGTTGAAAAAAATGACCCGGGATGCAAGGTGCTTTTCAAAGGCTCACATCGCCTGTATCACGAATCTAAGATAACATTCCGTTTCTGGATTGTAAGTATTTTGCTCGCAGCATTTGCGATTTTAACATTGAAGATAAGATAAGTTTAAACATATAACACATTGATATTATGACACTAGAACAATTGGCCAGACAGGGTAGAAGAACAAGCTCGATGACAACAGCATCGACAATCACTTCAAAGATGAGTCAGATAAGAAAAGAAAGCATCAAACAGGCTTTCTGTGACTTTGAAAATATAAAATACAGATACGAATTTGTTGACACTATTGAAAACGTGAATTATTATGATGACTCAGCTGCTTGCTCAAACGAAGCTGCTTGGTTCTCATTCGACAACATACGTGAAACTGTTATATGGATAACTTATGCCGACAATTTCGATTGTGACGACCTTATTCCACAAGTGAAGAAATATGTTAAGGCAATAGTCTGCATCGGAAATGACGCCAGCAGATTCCATAAAGTATTTGGTGATATTGTAAACAATAGAATAGCCGAATGTAAGTCAATAGAAGAAGCTGTGAAACTCTCACACGAAATGGCTGAAGCAGGCGACAATGTTATGTTCACTCCAGCTACACCTGCTAAAGGTGATTTCTTGTCATACTCTCAAAGAGGAGATTTCTTCAAACAATGTGTTAATTCATTAAAATAATTACAATGAACTGGTTTAACAAATTGTTCAGAGGTGACAAGGTAATATGGATGGTGGTAGCGCTGCTGTCGTTGATATCTCTGTTGGCGGTTTACAGCTCTTCGGAAAGAGTAGCTCACATGAGATATGACGGCGATACTACAAGAGTGCTCATAGGTCATGCTGTTACATTGCTCATCGGATTGGTGGCATTGTATGTGGTTTATATGTTTAATTATAAATTCTATTCGAGGGTGTTCGCTTATGCGATATGGATGGTGATACCTCTATTGCTGATAACAATGTTTGCAGGTACGGAACTAAATAATGCAAGCCGAGTGCTCAATATATTTGGTGTGTCGTTCCAGACAAGTGACCTTGCTAAAGTCGCTCTGATAGGATATCTGGCAAGAGCAATAGCCATGCGTCAGGATGAAGAGCTCGACTTGCAGAATGTATTTATAGTATATTTCATTCCTATCCTGCTGACAATAGGTCTTATATTTACAGAGAATCTGTCAACGGCTGCAATTTTGTTCATGGTGTGTTTCTACCTTATCTTTATGGGTAGAGTGAAATTCAAACACATGGCTGTTCTTTGCGGTGTGATTGTAGTTGGCCTTAGCTTCTATATGGTCTTTAAATCTTTTGATGATGATGCGGGACGTACAAGTGCTTGGCTGGGAAGGTTTGAAAGCTTCTGGAGCGATGAACCTGGAATGGATGGAACGGAGGCAGAGAGATTTAAAGCGATGAATAACTCTCAGGACATACAAGCCAAGTTGGCTGTTGCTAGTGGCGGCCTCTTTGGTAAGTTGCCAGGAAAAAGCACTCAAAGAAACTTCCTTCAGCATCCATATTCTGACTTTATATTCTCTATTATCGTTGAAGAATATGGCCTGGTAGGAGGAACCTTCGTGATGATATTATATCTGATTCTGCTGTATAGGGCAGGCCTGATAATGCATTCTATGCCTGGCTCCTTTGGCGGCTATGTATCGTTTGGCTTGGCTTCGCTTATAGCTATTCAGGCATTTGTACATATAGGTGTCGCTGTTAGCGTGATACCTATAACAGGTCAGCCGCTGCCGTTCATAAGCAAAGGCGGAAGCTCTATGCTGTTCACGGGCATAGCCTTAGGTATTATATTAAGTGTAAGTAAGGAAATCGAAAAGAAAAAGGAGAGAAAGAATGAACTCACAAATGCCCAAGATAATAATTAGTGGCGGTGGTACAGGAGGTCATATATTTCCTGCTATAGCTATAGCCGATTGCTTGAAGAAACGTTTCCCTCAAGCTGAAATATTGTTCATAGGTGCTAAAAACAGAATGGAGATGGATAGAGTGCCTAAGGCTGGCTATCCTATCGAAGGACTGTGGATAAGCGGTTTTAAAAGAGAACTGTCGCTCGACAACCTGAGCTTCCCTTTTAAACTTCTTAGCAGTATGATGAAGGCAAGACGAATAATAAAGAAATTCGGACCAGATGTTGTGATAGGCGTGGGCGGATTTGCCAGCGGTCCTACAATGAAGACAGCATCCTCTCTCAATATACCTATAGTTATACAGGAACAGAATTCTTTCCCAGGCATAACAAATAAATTGGTAGCTAAAAAAGCAGCTAAGATTTGTGTCGCATATAACGATATGGACAGATGGTTTCCAAAAGATAAGATTGTTCTCACTGGTAACCCTCTAAGAAATAATATAAAACCACTCGACGACCAGAAAGAGGAGTGCTTGAAGTTCTTCGGACTCAATCCGACAAAGAAGACAATATTGCTGGTCGGTGGAAGCCAGGGCGCTCTAGGTATCAACAAAGGCATCTCGGCAATGCTCGATACGTTTAAAAATAACGACTACCAGATGATATGGCAGACAGGCACTCATTATTATGACAAGGCTGTTGAGGAAGTAAAGAATTGCGGACTTCAAGATCGTATCAAATGTACAGTCTTCATCGACAGGATGGATATGGCATACGCAGCTGCTGATGTGGTTATCTCACGCGCAGGCGCAATGTCAATATCTGAGTTGTCGCTTTTGCGTAAGGCTGTAGTGTTTGTGCCTCTGCCAACAGCAGCAGAAGATCATCAGACTAAGAACGCGATGAGCCTCGTGAAGGAAAATGCTGCTATGATGGTGAAGAATTCTGAGACAGAGAAAGAGCTTCTGCCAAGGGTGTTCGCCTTGATAGAAGACGAAGCTAAACAAAATGAAATGAAAGACAATATCGCAAAATTTGCTAAGCCTAATGCTGCAGAAGATATTGTAGATCAAATAGAAATGATTATCAATAAAAAATAACATCATTGAAAATGAATAAGATTGCAAAACAGAACATATATTTTTTAGGAATTGGCGGCATCGGAATGAGCGCGCTGGCTCGTTATTTTTATCAAAAAGGATGCGAGGTGGCTGGCTATGACAAAACACCATCGCCATTGACTAAGAGACTGGAAGATGAAGGTATTCTTATTCATTATGAAGATAATCCTGAATTGATACCCGATGATATAGATTTCGTTGTGCTTACTCCTGCAATACCTGCTGATTCGTTAGAACTTGATTGCTTGCGAAAGAAAAATGTAAGGATAATAAAAAGAGCCGAGGTGCTGGGAGAAATATCTCGTCAGTGCAGAAGCGTTGCTGTGGCAGGAAGTCACGGCAAGACAACAGTGACAGCTCTTATAACTCATCTGCTTAATTACGCAGGTAAAAAAATGTCGGCATTCGTTGGAGGCATAGCCAAAAACATAGACAGTAATGTCATAATAGGTGATGAGAACGATGAGATAGTGGTGATGGAGGCCGATGAATTCGACCGCTCATTCTTGCAGCTGACGCCTTATATAAGCATTGTCACTTCCATAGACGCCGATCATCTTGACATCTATGGAGATAAGGAACATCTTTATGAAGGCTTCAATCAGTTTGTCAATAAAACAATGGCAGATGGAGTGGTGATTTCAAATAGCTTGCTATCACTTAAAACGGATAGAAAACATCTTACCTACGGATTTGATGATGCTGACGTGATGGCTCGTGACATAAGAATAGAAAACGGCATGACTAAATTCTTAGTCGTGACAAAAGAAGGTCTTGAATATGGAGAATATGAGATGCAGCTATTCGGACGTCACAACGTGATGAATGCGATGGCGGCTATCATGACATGCTTCCAGCTTCAGCTTGATATGAAGACAGTGAGAGAAGGTCTTGCTTCTTTTCAAGGAGTGCAGCGTCGTTTTGACATAAGGCTTAGAAACGAGAAAGTATGTTATATTGATGACTATGCTCATCATCCGGAAGAGATTAAGGCATCGCTTATGGCTGTGCGCGACATATATCCTGAAAAGGAAATGACATTGATATTCCAGCCACATCTGTTTTCTAGAACACGTGACTTCATGAACGAATTCGCAGAGGCGTTGTCGCTCGCCGACAGACTGCTGCTGATGGAGATTTATCCGGCTCGCGAAAAGCCAATAGAAGGAATAACATCTTCAGTGCTGCTCGAAAAAGTCACATGCAAACATAAGCAGATATGCAGCAAGGAAGAACTCCTGGATACAATTAAAGAGATAAATCCGGAACTCATCATAACGATGGGAGCTGGCGATATCGACAGATTCGTGCCACAAATTGAAACATTGTTGAAATCATGAGAAAAGTATTAAACATATTATTGTTGGTATTTACTCTGGCAGCTTTGATATCGCTGTCGGTGTATTACATATATGAACATTTTCATAACAGTCTTGAAGATGTTAATGTCACGATAATAAGAAATGGCGAAAGCGGATTCGTGGATTATGAGAAGACATACGACAAGATAGTTAGTATATGCGATACTGTCAATAATAATCAAATCTTTATGATTCCTCTCGACTCTGTCGTCAATATGCTGGAGGCAAACCCTTGGGTGATTGATGTAGATGCTGAGATTAACCTTAAATCTGTTCTTGATATAGAGATAACTGAATGCGAACCGATAATGCGTGTCTATAACACAAAGGGCAAATCGGTATATCTCGACATAGATGGTAATGTGTTCCCGACAAATAATTCTCATGTGAAACATCTTCTGGTTGGAAGCGGTTATGTTAATTTCCCTGTCGATAAATTAGGTAACATAGGCGATGAGGCTTATGCCGACACCGATTTGCCTGAGATGTACCAGCTTATGAAAGCTGTTTTGGCCGATGAATATTCAAGAAATTGCGTGAAACAGATTTATAGAGACAACAAGAAAAATTATATTTTTTCTTTGAATATCACTAATATTATTGTTATCTTTGGCGAAATTAATGATATTGAGGAAAAACTCGCCAAGATGCAGATTTTTTTCAATAAAATGCAAGGTAATCCAGAATTGGAAAAATATAAAGAGATAAATTTAAATTATAAAAATCAAGTAGTTTGCACCAAAAAATAAAGAAATATGAGTGAACCTGTTTATATAGTTGGACTTGATATAGGCACCACAAAAATTGCTTGTATCGTTGGAGAAAAAGATTCTAATGGAAAAATAAAGATTCTTGGCTACGGTAAGGCTGAGTCAACCGGCGTTAAGAGAGGAATGGTTATTAATATTGAAGAGACAGTTAATGCCATTAAACTTGCTGTTGCACAAGCATCAGAACAGTCGAAGATTGATATTAAGAGCGTTAACGTAGGTATCGCAGGTCATCATATAAAGAGTCTCCAAAATCGTGGTATGCTCATCCGTGAAAACGCCAATTCTGTTATCACTGATGAAGAACTTAACAAATTGAGAGATAATATGTACAGAATCGGAACCTCACCAGGTGAAGAGATTATAAATGTTATCCCTCAAGAATATTTCGTTGACGGAGAACCTACAGGAAATAAAAACCCTAGAGGTATGATGGGTAACAAGATAGAGGCTAATTTCCATATAATTATCGGACAATCAGCAGCTGTTAGAAACATCATAACTTGTATCAACCTCGCTGGTCTTGAGATGGATAATATGTTCCTAGAACCAATAGCATCAGCATCAGCAGTGTTGTGTGAAGAAGAAAAAGAAGCTGGTGTGGCTATCGTCGATATTGGAGGTGGTACAACTGACATTGCAGTCTTCTACGATTCTATAATTTGTCATACAGCAGTTATTCCTTTCGGAGGTAATATCATAACAGAAGATATCCGCCAAGGCTGCTCCATCCTTAAAAAACAGGCTGAAGAGATAAAAGTTAGATTTGGTTCGGCTGTAGCAATGGAAAACAGCGACGACGAAGTAGTTTCTATTCCTGGAATTCGTGGCCGCGAACCAAAGGAAATATCATTCAAAAACTTGTCTTATATCATACAGTCGCGCCTTGAAGAAATATTCGACTTGGTTAAGTTTGAAATAGAAAAGGTTAACTCAGAACATAAACTTGCTACAGGTATTGTTCTTACAGGTGGTGGCTCAATGATGAAACACATAGCTCAACTCGCAGAGTTTAAGACAGGCATGGAAGTGCGACTCGGCAATCCTAACGAAAGCCTTGCAAAAGAAAAAGAGGAACTCTCATGTCCTGTATATTCAACAGGTGTCGGACTTGTTATGGAAGGCTTTGCAAAATATGAAAGCGACATTAACAAAGCGTCATCCCTTAATAAGGAATTTAAAAAGGAAGCTGCTGTGAACGATACCCAAAATGCTTCTTCAGAAGAAGTGGCTCCTGAAAAACCTAAGAAAAAAGGATTTAATGTGGGAGACATTATTACATATTTTTCAAACAAAACAGGATTATTTAGACAAGGAGATATAGAATAATAACCAAAATAAATTTTTGAAACATGACAGATATGATTAAATTCGAGCCTAAGGAAGAGAATAGGAAAAACTTTATCAAAGTGATAGGTATTGGTGGAGGTGGTAGCAATGCTGTTAACCACATGTTCTCGGAAGGAATCCAAGGTGTCGATTTTATACTTTGTAATACGGATTATCAAGCACTTGAAAGAAGTTCGGTGGCTACAAAAATCCATCTGGGCAAACGCTCTCTCGGTGCTGGCAATATCCCAGCAGAAGGTCGTAGCGCTGCAATGGAGACCGTTGACGAATTGCGCGAGATACTTGCTAATGACACCAAGATGATTTTCATCACTGCCGGTATGGGCGGTGGAACTGGTACAGGCGCAGCTCCTGTGGTGGCATCGGTGGCTCGTGAACTCGATATCCTTACTGTTGGTATCGTTACAATGCCTTTCTCTTTCGAAGGCAAACGCCGCCATCAGCAGGCTCTCGATGGTATAGCTGAATTACGTAAATATGTTGATGCACTTCTCGTTATCAGCAACGATAAACTTCGTACAGAATATGGTAATATGAAACTTTCTGAAGCTTTCAAAAAAGCTGACGACGTGCTTAAAACTGCAGCTAAAGGCATTGCTGAAATTATTACTGTGCCAGGTTATGTTAACGTTGACTTTAAAGATGTCAACACCGTTATGCGTAATAGCGGCAAGGCTATCATGGGCTCAGGTTATGCAGAAGGCGAGGAAAGAGCTAGGGTGGCTGCTGAGATGGCTGTGCATTCTCCTCTTCTCGATGACTCCGATATCAGAGGCGCAAAAGATATTTTGGTTTATATAGCATCAGGCAGTGAAGAGGTGTCACTCGATGAAGTCACTGAAATAGTTGAATATATCCAAGGTGAAACAGGTCAATGTTCTGATGTTATATGGGGCAATGGCGAAGACCTCTCAATAGGCAGCGGCGTTAGCGTAACTCTCATAGCAACAGGCTTCGATTATGACGAATATAATATACAAGAACCTGATTCTCAGATAAAGAAGGTTTATGAGATGTATAAGACATTTACAGAGCCTAAATCTAATACTGTTGATGCTTCTGAAGTGAAACCTGCTGAACCTGAAATAAATGTGGTGGCAGAGTCTGAAGCTGAAAAAGAAATGGAAATTCAGGTGGTCAATAAGAAGAAAGAAGAGCCTCAACGTCCAGTGATAAATGTTCCAGTTGAAAAGAAAGTCGTGCATCGCCTAGATGAAAATAATGACGATGATGTGATGGAACGTAACTCTAATGAACAGCAAACTCCTGCAAGAGACTCTGGCGCTGATAGAGATACTAGAACAGAAACTGTCATAACACGCGTCCGTAAACACGACAATCCTTTCCCTCATGATGAGGATGAAGAGGATTTCGGAATAAAATCTTATGTGAGAGACAGCGCAGAGACAGAGACAAAAACGATGGTTAAACACGAGGTGAAGACTGACCAAAAAAATGGAATGAGTCAGCAGGAAAAGCTCCGCCGTGAACGACTTGCATCTCTTACAATGAATTATCGCTCAATGTCAAACATTGAGAAATACGAAAATCAACCGGCATATATGCGCCGAGGTGTAAATATATCAATGGATAATCAGGAACAGGAATTGTCGAATCTTTCTTTTGATAAAGAAAAAGGATTGAAGGAAAATAACTCGTTCATCCATGATAACGTTGATTGATAAAGACAAAGAATGACGCCACAATGGCGTCTTTTTTGTTTAAAACAAATGCTGCCTTATGTTGTTTATCAAATGTTAAACAAAAGAAATATGGCAGTGACAATTTTATATATAAGCCCTGAATTGTATTCAACTAAAATTGCAGTGAGCGAAGACGAAAAAAAAGTTTATCAGTGCGAGATAAACCATTCTGGTGAAGACTTCCTTCTGTTTGAAAATAACATAGAACAGTTGCCTTTCCGTCGTGATGCGATAGTGGATAGATTGCGTAAAGATGGCATCAATTTGAAATCTATAAAATTTGTGGCTTCAGAAGGCGGCTTGCTGAAACCTTGTCAGTCGGGCGTTTATCAGATTGATAAAAACATGATTGGCGACTTGATAGATGGAATAGGAGGCAACGACATAATAAATCTAGGAGGAATGATAGCTTTTACTATAGCAAACAGCCTCAACGTGAAATCATTTTTAGTGGAGCCTTCTTCTGTTGATGAGCGCTCCGATTTGGCAGCCTTCACGCCTAATATCTCTCTAAAAAAGAAATCATTGTTTCATACATTGCATCATAAATATCTTGCAAGAAAATATGCTAAGTCAGTTAATAAAAATTATGAGGATATTAAAGTCATATTATGTCATGTCAGTGATAGAAGTGTCTCCGTTGCCGCGCATGATAAAGGCAAAGTGATAGATGTGAATCAATCTTTTATGGGCTACGGACCAATGGGTTTATGTGAGATAGGAACATTGCCGGCATCAGATATAGTGGATATGATTTATACAAAATGTTATCATAAAGATGAAATGTTAAAACTAATTAATACAAAAGGAACTTTCATTTCATATCTGGGAACAAATTCCTACAATGATATTGCAGAACTTTCGAAAAATAATGACAAGAAAACCAAGCTGATATTGGAAGCAATGGCTTACCAGATAAGCAAAGAGATAGCATCTCATTATGCTAGCCTGGAAGGTGAAATTGATGCTGTAATTTTGTCGGGAAAAATATTCACTATCAATCGTTTTTTTAAGTATATTTCCAAACGAATTGCAAATCTTGCCCCAATAAAGATATATGATGATGATTGTACATTCGAGGCAATGATTTACAATGTTTTACAGATTGTAAATAAAGAAACGGAATTAAAATATTATGATTGATTTTTTAAGGAAAATATTAATTTTATCACTATTTTTAATCATAATAACGTATCTTCCTTCGTGCTTTAATAATATAAATGTTAAAAATTCTTCACAAAACATTCATACTTTCTTTAACGATTTTGAAGAGGAAAACATAAATTCAATCTGGAAAAAACAATATATAAAAAACGACTCATCGGCATTTTCTGGAAATAATATTTGCGAATGTCCTCCCGATTTGTTGTATGCCTTTGGCTTTGACTTGAATATGGACGACAGCATCGGAAATAGAAATGCTGTCTTCACATTTGACATGATGATTAAGTCGGAAACAAAACCTAATGCAAAACTGATACTATCTGTACAAAATGGAAATAAAAATGTCTTATGGAAGGCGTTCCCTCTCTCTAATGGATTTGATAAAGAAAATCAATGGTATAGAGCCAATTTTGTATTTAATATACCTAATGATATTATCAAAGGCTCAAAACTCAATTGTTACATCTTGAATGATAAGTTCGAGCATTTTTACATAGACGATTTCAGCTTTTCTGTAGAATATTATAATCTTCCTACTTATGTTAATGAAATAGTGGAGTATAAGTCTCCAAAGGATTTGAAGAATTTAACAGCAACCGATGCTATTAATCTGTTTTATGCAGAAAAAGAGAATAATATAATTATTGCTGATGATAATCTGAATAATATAACGAAACCTCTTTCAATGTTTTATTCCTTGATTGTTAATAACGACACTGTTGACATTCAATTCGCCGATTGGGAGTTGTTGACAGATGTTAATGAAAATAAGAATATGTTTAAGTTTAAAAATGAGAATAAAATTGTTGAAACAGAATTGACAATTTCTTTTGAAGATAATGAGCCTAATGTTAATTTTGATTTGCAATCAACATATCTGAAAGATGTTAAGGTTCTTAAATCGTCATTGATATTTCCTTTCTTGAATGATGATTTTACGGTTTATAGAAGAAATCCTTTTGTAGATACTGTTAATTATCAAGATGTATATTATTTGGACAAAGAAGGTTTTTCGCTTAATCTTGAAGAAAAACAGTTGAATCTTTATCATCCGGAAAATGTTTCATCAATTCAGCTTGATACAAAAAAATATATCGCTTATATCAATTCCGATTATCATTACGATCATTTTTTGATTAGATACGAATTACTTGATACTTCCGATTATTATATTGACAATTCGTCAACCGTCATGAAAAAAGGAATGTTTCTTAATTCGTCTTTCACTGTTTCATTAACAGATAAGACCATACTTCCGCGTATCATGCCGATAATGAATGGTTACGAGTCGGCATTTATCTGGACCGAACATGCTGACTGGGCTGATATCAAAACTCATCGTGCAACATATTTTGGCAGCGAAGAAATTGAAAATATTGAGGATGCAGTCGGAGGTTTCGCTTATTACAATATTCCTGTAACCAAAAGTGTCTTCTACAACAATCCAGATTCGGTTACCAATTACGAGAAAAATAAAGATTTTCCTGGACTTCATTCCACGATAATGACAGATTCTTTGTTCTTTGATTTTCTTAAACAATTGAGAGATAAAGGTTTCGATATTTGTCTTCATACTCCAGAACAATATACCACAACGCAAGAGAATTTATCGGAGGCATTGTCGTTCATGAAAAAGAATTTTGCATCTCCATCATGGATTGACCATGGTTATAATAATAGTGAATTGAGCAATCGCGAGAATGTGGTTTGCGATGGTCTGGATTCATCATCGCCACATTATGCTTATGAATTATGGAAGGCAAACGGAGTGAAGTATTTCTTTAACTCTACATACGAAGAGATAATGCCGCGTCCGTTCAGCGAGTATATGTTTGAAAATAATTTGTTTAGACCATATCCTGGTTTCGGCGATGCTCTGCCGATACCAAAAGTAGGCAGCATGCCATTATTCCCGGAATTGTTGCTTTGGTCAACGCCATACACTATGGAACCAGGTGAGAATTGGGCATGGAATTATTACTTTAGTCAGGATGTCTTGGATAAACTCGTTGATTATAGATATGTATTTATCACACATATTTATCCGGCATGGGTTGAAGAAGAACGTGGCTATTGGGAAATTAAAGATGGGAAATATGTTGCAAAAGAAGGATTGAATAATGCTTTGAAAAAAATATCTGAGATGGAAAAACAGCATTATATGCTTCCTACAACGATTGCAGATTACATGACTTATCAGCAGCAGTTACAATCGCTTGAATATATGGTCGAAGCAGATGGAACTGTTGTCTTAAGAAATAAAAATAAAGAAACCATAAAAGGATTGTCGCTTGTTTCAACACATGATATTTGTTTGGAAAATGAAAAACATTTCAATAGAAAAAAGACGAAATCAGGTGATGAAAATATAATCTGGTTCGATATGGAACCTGGTGAAATTGTGAGAATAGTTAATAATTATTAAGAAAAATTAAATGAAATAAATATGAAAAGATTATCGATTTTTGTCTCAGGCGGAGGCACTAATTTGCAAAGAATAGCAGAATATTTTGCTGAGAATCCAGAAGTTGAAATAGCAAATGTCATTTGCAATAACCCTAATGCCTATGCTATAGAAAGAGCTAAGAATCTTGGAATCCCATGCAAAATTATCAGCAGAGCAGAGTTCAAGAGCGAGGATTTCAGCAAAGAACTCTTGGAACAAAATATTGATTTGATTGTCTTGGCAGGATTTTTATGGCTTGTTCCGCAACATCTTATCGAAGCTTTTCCTAACAAGATTATCAATATTCATCCAGCATTGTTGCCAAAATACGGCGGCAAAGGATTTTATGGCGAACACGTTCATGAAGCAGTGGTAGCTGCTAAGGAAGAATTTTCTGGCATAACAATTCATTATGTTAATGAATGTTACGACAGCGGAGCTATTATCTTCCAGGCAAAAGTAGCTTTGGAAGAAGGAGAGACTGCCGACAGCTTAGCAGCTAAGATTCACAAACTAGAGTATCAGCATTATCCTGAAGTTATAGAAGAGTTGATTAAGAAGTGATATTTACCATTTTGTTGCTTTGGTATAAATAAAAAATAATATGATTATTATTATGTTGTAAAAACATTATTTTTGCAAAATATAATAAATTACAATATGAAGTTTGTTGATAGAGATAGTGAGATAAAGCGATTGGAACGTGCGTTGAACGATAATAGTGGTAGTCAATTTGTCGTTATCTATGGACGTCGTAGATTGGGAAAATCAACATTGATTCGGCATGTGTTGAAAGAAGATGATATTTATTATATGGCGGATATGACTGAGCAAAGTCAACAGATAGCGATGTTGTCGAAAACAATTGCGTATAAGTTCCCAGGTTTTGATAAGGTTATATATCCGGATTGGGATTCGCTTATTGTTTCGCTGAAACACAGGACATCAGAACGTTTTACAATATGTTTTGATGAGTTCCCATATATGGTTAAGGCAAACTCATCATTGCCATCAGTTATTCAACGTCATATAGACTCAAAGGATTTGCCTTTTAACATTATAGTATGTGGCTCTTCTCAACAGATGATGCATTCTATGGTATTGGATTCTGCATCGCCACTTTATGGTAGGAGTGATGTCGTTATGAAAATAGAACCTATACCAATAAAATATCTTCAAGAGGTTATGAATTTAGATTCAGTTCAAACTATTGAGGAGTATGCTGTTTGGGGAGGTGTGCCACGATATTGGGAATTACGAGAGAAGGAGTCATCGTTGATATCAGCAATAGAATATCTTTTATTTGATGTCAATGGAACGCTATATGATGAACCATCAAAGTTGTTTCTTGATGATTTTCAGCAAACAGCCTTATCATCTAGTATAATTTCGTTGATGGGAAATGGAGTGAATCGGTTTAGTGAAGTTGCAGCTCGGTTACAGAAGAAAGCAACAGATTTAAGTAATCCTTTTGCAAAATTGATGCAATTGGGATATATTGAAAGGGAAAACCCTTTTGGGGAAGATTTACGTAACTCAAAGAAAAGTATATATCAGTTGTCAGATCCATTCTTATGCGCATATTATAAATATGTAGTTCCGAATAGGTCTTTAATAGGACTAGGTAGAAAGACAATGGTGGTAGATTTGTTTAAACAATCTTTTAATGAGTTCGTTGGGAAATATTGGGAACGTTTATGCCGCAATGTTGTTAGTGGTAACGAATTATTTGGTGTAGTATGGAATAAAGCGTCTCGTTGGTGGGGAAATGTGAAGAATGGTAGTTCAAGTAAAATGATAGAAATTGATGTTGTGGCAGAATCTTTTGATAAAAAGAAAATACTGATAGGGGAGTGCAAGTGGACTGAGAAAGAAAATGCTTCTAGACTTTTTTATGAATTGGAAAACAAAGCACGTATGTTGCCATTTGTAAAAGATAAAGAGATAGTATATGTTTTGTTTCTCAAATATCAACCTGATGATATTTGTGATAATATTGTGATACCTGAAAAAATATTGACAATGTAGTATGTATTAAAATAAATGTAATAATGAAAAAACACCTTTTATTAATATTGATGATTTTTTCTTCTATGATGGCTTCTGCACAGGTCGAGAAGATTTTGGGCGAATGGCGTACCGTTGATGATGTGACGGGCGAGACTAAAGGCATAGTGGAATTCTATAAAGGCGACAACGGACTTTATTACGGAAAGATAATAAAGGTTTTCTGGAAAGGACAGGAACTGAAAGATACCGGCTTTGAAAATATGATTGTCATTAAAGATATGAAGGAAGAAGACGGCATGTTGAAACATGGTCTTATCTATGAGCCGGAAGGAAAGAAAAACTATTACGGAAAGATTTATTATAACAAAGAAGACAACACCATAACTCTGCGTGGCTCTATCGACAAGAGAGGCTGGATTGGTCGTTCTCAGACTTGGGTGAAATAAAAAGACATTATTAATCAAATTATTGTATAACTTAAATTTTTAGCATTATGAAAAGAATGTTTTTATTACTTGCATTAGTATTCAGCTCGATGATTGCATCGGCTCAGATTGACAAGATTTTAGGTGAATGGTACACAGTAGATGACGAGACTGGTGAGACAAAAGCGCTTGTAAATTTGTATAAAGGTGACAATGGCCTTTATTATGGACAGATTATCAAGGTCTTCAAAAATGGAGAAGAAAATCCTAACAGCGATAGAAAAGGACTTGTCATTGTTAAGGATATGGAGGAAGAAGATGGCATTTTGAAAAACGGTACCATCTATGAACCTGAATCAAAGAAAACTTACTATGCAAAGATTTCATACAATAGTGAAGACAACACTATTACATTACGAGGTTCTCTCGATAAAAGAGGCTGGATTGGAAGATCTCAGACTTGGATAAAAGAAAAGAAATAAAAAAAATGGGACTGTTAAAGTCCCATTTTTTTTCTTAATGTCTCAATCATATCGACGCTCATCTTATCGAGGTCGTATTTAGGATTCCATCCCCACTCGTTGCGAGCGCAGCTGTCGTCTAAGCTGTTAGGCCATGAGTTAGCAATTGCTTGTTTGATAGGTTCTGGTTTGTATTCCATTTCAAATGTTGGAATATATTTCTTGATTGTGTTATAAAGTATTTCTGGGTCGAAGCTCATTGCTGTAACATTGAATGAGTTACGGTGGATGAGTTTGCTTGGGTCTGCTTCCATGATGTTAACCATAGCATCTAATGCGTCAGGCATGTACATCATATCCATGAAAGTGCCTTTTTCGAGAGGGCAGATGAATTTCTCGCCTTTGACAGCAGAGTAGAAAATTTCAACTGCGTAGTCTGTTGTGCCGCCGCCAGGCAATGTGAGGTTAGAAATCAAACCTGGGAATCTGACGGAACGTGTGTCAACACCAAAGCGTGTGAAGTAATAGTCGCTTAATAATTCGCCTGTTACTTTTGTTACGCCGTAGATTGTATTAGGACGTTGGATAGTGTCCTGTGGTGTCATGTCTTTAGGTGTGTTAGGACCGAAAGCGCCTATTGAAGAAGGTGTGAAGACAGCGCATCCGTAAACGCGAGCTATTTCGAGACAGTTGACCAAGCTGCCGATACCTACGTTCCAGCCCAACATTGGGTTGAGTTCAGCTGTAGCTGAGAGGATAGCTGCGAGGTTATAGATAGTGTCGATATTATATTTCTTCACTACTTCAATGATTTGCATCATATTAGTTGAGTCGATTCTTTCGAAAGGACCTGTTTCAACTATTTCGCCTGTGAGTTGACGTAAGTCGCTGGCTACTACGTTTTCGTTGCCGTAGATGCTGCGAAGTTTCTTTACTAATTCTGTTCCGATTTGTCCGCCGGAACCGACAATTAAAATCTTTTTCATAGTATGAAATTAAAATGGCAGGTGTATTATTAATACCCCTGCCTATGTTAATTTATTTTATAACTCCTAATTCTTGACCAATCTTAACGAATGCGTTGATACATTTGTCGAGATGTTCTTTTTCGTGTGCTGCTGATATTTGAACGCGGATACGTGCTTGTCCTTTAGGAACTACTGGATAGTAGAAGCCTGTCACGAAGATACCCTCGTCTTGCATGCGTGCTGCAAATTTTTGTGAGAGAGGTGCATCGTACAACATCACTGCGCAGATAGCTGACTCTGATGGTTTGCAGTCGAAGCCTTTAGCTACCATTTCTTTGATGAAATAGTCTGTGTTGGCATGTAATTTATCTTGAAGTTCGTTAGTCTCGCTCATCATCTCGAACATACGGATACCTGCTGCTACTAAGCCTGGTGCCATTGAGTTGGAGAATAAGTAAGGACGTGAGCGTTGACGTAACATATCGATGATTTCTTTCTTACCTGTTGTGAAACCGCCCATAGCGCCGCCGAATGCCTTGCCGAGTGTGCCAGTGATGATTTCGATTTGGCCTTTCAAGTTGAAGCGTTCTGTCACGCCGCGACCTGTCACGCCGACAACGCCTGCTGAGTGACTTTCGTCAACCATGACCATAGCGTCATATTTTTGAGCGAGTTCGTAAATCTTATCCAAAGGACAAACGTTGCCGTCCATTGAGAATACGCCATCGGTAACGATTAATTTGAAACGGCAGTCTTTTGCTGCTTGAAGTTGAGCTTCGAGGTCGGCCATGTCGGCATTAGCATAACGGAAACGTTGTGCTTTGCAGAGACGAACACCGTCGATGATGGAAGCGTGGTTCAAAGCATCTGAGATGATAGCATCTTCTGCGCTTAACAATGGTTCAAAAACACCACCGTTAGCATCGAAACATGCTGCATATAAAATAGTGTCTTCTGTGCCGAAGAACTCTGAAATCTTTGCTTCAAGTTGTTTGTGCAAGTCTTGGCAGCCGCAGATGAAACGTACTGATGCCATACCGAAACCGCGTGAGTCCAAGCCCTTCTTAGCTGCTTCAATAAGTTGTGGATTGTCAGCTAATCCGAGGTAGTTGTTAGCGCAGAAGTTTAAGCATTTCTTGCCTTTTACGATGATTTCTGCACCTTGTGGACTTTCAATTATACGTTCGTTCTTGTACAAACCATCAGCTTCAATCTGAGCTAATTCCTTTTGTAGATATTCTTGAAATTTATTATACATAACGCAATGTGTTAAGAGTTTCTTAATAATGTTATATCGAATCGCAAATATAATAAAAATTAGGAATTAGGAATTAGGAATTAGGAATTATTTTTTTTAAGACTCAGAGACGACTCCCACGTAGAGCCGCACCGCCGTGCGGGTTAGAGGGACAGAGGGATTAGAGGGACAGAGGGATTAGAGGAATAGAGGTGCAGAGGGAATAGAGGGACATAGGGATTAGAGGTTTTTTTAAAGGAAAAACCATTTCGTGAAGTTTCGTGTGGTTTCGTGGATTGGCGTATTCCCCGTAGAGCCGCACCGCCGTGCGGCTTTAGGGATTTCAGGAACAGAGGTGCAGAGGGAATAGAGGTTTTTCCAAAGGAAAAACCATTTCGTGAAGTTTTGTGTGATTTCGTGGATTGGCGTATTCCACGTAGAGCCGCACCGCCGTGCGGGTTAGAGGTGCAGAGGGTTAGAGGGAATAGAGGTTTTTTCAACGGAAAAACCATTTCGTGAAGTTTCGTGTGATTTCGTGGATTGGCGTATTCCCCGTAGAGCCGCACCGCCGTGCGGCTTAGAGGGACAGAGGGAATAGAGGTGCAGAGGGAATAGAGGGACAGAGGGAATAAAGGGAATAGAGGGACAGAGGGAATAGAGGTTTTTTCAACGGAAAAACCATTTCGTGTAGTTTCGTGTAATTTCGTGGATTATCGTCTCCCACGTAGAGCCGCACCGCCGTGCGGCTTAGAGGGACAGAGGGAATAGAGGGATTAGAGGTGCAGAGGGAATAGAGGTTTTTTCAACGGAAAAACCATTTCGTGGAGTTTCGTGTAATTTCGTGGATGTTTTTTTTTAGGGTATGTGTGTGGTTTCGTGGATGGGTGGCTCGGAAAAAAGAAGGCGCTACTTCTCAGCAGCACCTTCTTTAATTTTCAATTTTCAACTTTCAATTCGATTTCTTGCGTTTCGCGTAAAGAACCGCCATGCCTCCGAGGAGGAGCAGACCGCTGCCAACTGGTGCGTTGGCGTTCTGGTCGAAGTCCAAGCCATGTGTGGATGGCAAGGTAGGGATGGCGCCCCATTCAGAGCTGCCGCCTCTGTTGCTGTCAATAGTGTTGTAAGAAAAGAAACCGTCACTCTGTGCGCTTGCGCTGACAGCAGCGAATAATGCTATTGCTAATATTATCTTTTTCATATTTTTTCTTTTTTTAAGACAACGGTCAACAGTCA
>JAZUCH010000110.1:0-106944 GCA_045639025.1 Bacteroidales bacterium | reverse complement strand
TTGGTTCCGGAAAGGAATATGTATAGCAATCCTGACGGGATGACGTGGGGAAAAATTCTCGATTTTTATAAAGTTAAAAACGGAATCTTATTCCAAGAAGGCGAGCCTGTCTTCGACGAACTGGCTTGGGAGAAAGTCGTTCTTCGATATGAAGACATCGGTCGTGATGAACTGCTGAGATTGCAGCAGAATGAACGCTCGGTGCTGCATAATCTCGCTTTCGACACACTCGCCAAAACCAAAAGATGGTCTCTTGAACAGACTTACAAATATAAAGAAGAGAATAATCTCGTGTGGCACGAGAAATCCGATTGCAAGACCTTGCTGCTCGTCCCACGAATGATTCACGACAACATAACACATTACGGCGGCGTTTCAATGCTGAGATGTCTGGAGTTGTGATGGCAAAAGACTAATGACAAAAGTTAAAAGATTCTTATACAAACATTAGCCATTAAACTTAAAAACGTTCTTCGAGCGTTTTTTTTTAATTTTTGTGCAGCATTTCTTATCTTTGTGCGTTTCTATTATTGAAAAATAAAAAAACAAATTAAAACTTATAGATATGAAACGTTTTATCTTAATTTCAGTCTTGATGGCTTTTTTCGGAAATGCTTTCTCTCAGGAGATAAAAACCGATACTACTTTCATAGTAAATTCTAATAAAATCCAAGTTGTCGATGGCAAGAATGGATTGAAAATCAAAGTTTATGAAATGACGCAAGATGGATATGTTTCAGTAAATCCATATTATGAAAGCCGTTACGAAGGCTCTTTTACAAATGATAAATCAGAAAGCAACACTTACATTCAACTTCCTATAGTACCGAGTTTTGTTAAAAAACAAAATGTTGTTGTAAAAGAGACTGAAGATAACCAAAAACAATACAAGATAAAATATTTCGAGTCTGCTTTTCCTGGCATCTATTATTCCTATTCTCAGTTGTACGATGATTCTTTCATGTTTGAAAGTTCAGCATTTTCTCAACGACCAAATTCTTTTGAATGGGGAATGTATCTCTTCGATGAAGAAATATGTTATAACAAAAGCAGAACATTGGGTTTAGTGACATCTTTGGGAATTTCTAACACATATAATTTCTTTAACAACAAAACAGTCTTTGCAACAGACAACGGAACTCCTTATATTTATAATTTCAATGATGGAGGAGAAATCGTTCCTGAAGGAATGAGCAACAGAACATACGTCGATAAGAGTTATCTCCGTTATTGGAGCTTGCGCTTGCCTGTAAGTCTGCAAATACAATGGCGATTGAGCTACAAGGTAATGGCTCTTTCTGTCGGTCCCGAATTGGAATGGCGTTTTGGCATGAGATCAAAAGTAAAATATGATGGAGAGAAGCATGTAGTTGCTAATGATATAAATTATAATCCATTAGGAGTAAATATATTAACCACCTTGAAATTCCAAGACTTTATTCTCTTTGGACGCTTCGGTTTGACAAAGATGTTCGGTTCCACCCTCAACGCAGTTCCTTTTAACGTAGGATTCGGATTAACATTGTAAGCCGGCTTTATCCTCGAAAAAGTGTAACAAATCACTAATTTTATCCTCGAAAAAATGTGATAACATACTTGTTTTATCCTCGAAAAAGTGTAATTTTGCATAAAAAAATATTGCATTATGAGGAGAGAAATATATAGTAAATTATTATTATGGAAGGATAATCCCAATCGTAAGCCATTGATAATTACTGGCGCAAGACAGGTAGGCAAGACATGGATAATGCGAGAATTTGGAAAGAGCGAATACGATGATGTTGTTTATATCAATTGTGACAATGAAAGCAGAATAGAAAAGCTATTGTCTGATGATTATAACATTGATCGTATTTTGCTAGGTCTTCAGGCTATTTCTGGTGTTAACATTAAGAAAGAGAAAACACTTATAATTTTTGATGAGATACAGCAGATTTCACGAGGGCTTCATCTGTTAAAATATTTTTACGAAGAAGCGCCCGAATATCATGTTATGGTAGCAGGTTCATTGTTGGGTATAACCTTAAATCAAGGCACTTCATTCCCCGTCGGCAAAGTAGATATGATAGATATGCATCCGATGAATTTCAATGAATTTCTCGATGCGATAGGACAGGAACATTTAAAAAAGATATTGGATACTCGCGACTGGCAACTGATAAATTCTTTGAGTTCTAAGTTTATAGAATATCTCCGACAATATTACTATGTTGGAGGCATGCCTGAGGCAGTGGATTCATATTGCAAATATAAGAATCTCGCTCAGGTACGAAGCATACAAAATAATATTCTGAAAGCTTATCGTAACGATATATCAAAGCATACCACAAAGGCAGAATCTGTAAAAATCGGTCAAGTACTTGATTCTCTCCCATCTCAATTGGCTAAAGAGAATAAGAAATTCATTTATGGAGTCGTTAAAAATGGTGCGAGAGCTTCCGAGTACGAACTAGCAATACAATGGCTTATAGATGCTGGTATAATGCATAAAGTCAATAGAATAAAAGAAGCAAAGATGCCGATAAAGTTCTATGAAGACATCTCTGCATTCAAATTGTTTCTACTTGATTTGGGTTTATTTGCTTGCATGTGTGATGTGCCAGCAGCCGAAATGCTTATTGGTGACAATGTATTCGTTGAATATAAAGGCGCTTTCGCAGAGCAATATGTTCTCCAACAACTTGTATGTCAAAATTTGAAACCTTATTATTGGAGCAGCGACAGAACGCCTTCTGAAATTGATTTCGTTATTCAGACTGACAATAAAATTATTCCTATTGAAGTGAAAGCTGAAGTCAATGTAAGAGCACGTTCACTGCGACAATTTATAAATGATAATCCAGAGTTGAAAGCATACAGATTTTCTATGTTAGGATATGCAGATCAAGACTGGATGACAAATATTCCATTATATTCTATTTCTAGTTTATCATCCTTAAATTAAAGATATGAAATTTAAAGAATTTTTAAAGAAGAAAGATGTCAACATCAGCGCCAAGGCTTATTTTCTCGATGCTCTTGGCGCGATGGCTTTTGGTTTGTTCGCGTCATTGCTGATGGGAACTATTTTCACCACCTTGGGTGACAAGTTAAATCTCCCGATATTATTAGAAATCGCGAAATATGCGAAGCAGGCCACTGGCGCTGCTATAGGTGTCGCGATAGCTTTCTCTCTCAAGGCGCCTTCTCTCGTTCTTTTCTCAGCGACAGTATGCGGTATCGCAGGCAACGCTCTCGGCGGTCCCGTAGGCGCATATATAGCAGCGGTAATAAGCACCGAACTCGGAAAGATAGTATCAAAAGAAACAAAGATAGACATCCTCGTCACACCGTCTGTCGTGATAATCAGCGGCGTGCTCCTCGCGATGTTCGTTGGTCCTGGCATCAACGCCTTCATGGAGGCTTTCGGAAGATTCATTGAAAACGCCACCGAGCTGCGTCCTTTCCTCATGGGAATAATAGTCTCCGTCTCTGTCGGAATGGCGCTCACACTTCCTATCAGCAGCGCTGCATTATGTATCGCCATCGGACTTTCTGGAATAGCAGCGGGTGCTGCCACAGCGGGATGCTGTGCTCAGATGGTGGGTTTCGCAGTGATGTCATTTAAGGAAAATCGCTGGGGCGGACTCATCTCTCAAGGCATAGGAACATCAATGTTGCAGATGCCTAACATCATAAAAAATCCTCTTACATGGATTCCTCCTACCTTGGCAGCAGCCATCACCGGACCGATATCCACTTGCGTATTTCAACTTGAAAACGTGCCTATAGGCGCTGGCATGGGAACATGCGGACTCGTTGGTCCTTTCGGAATAATAACAGCGATGCCAGAAGGCGGAACAAAAATGTGGATTGGAATATTATTAATCTGCTTCATACTTCCAGCAATATTGACATGGATTTTCGGAGAGATATTCAGAAAACTGAACTGGATTAAAGAGGGAGATTTGAATATTCTTTGAAACTCAGAATCTCAGAATCTCAAAACCTCAGAAAAGGGATTAGAGTTGAAGAGGGAATAGAGGGTTGAGAGTATCTTAACTCTGTACCTCTAATCCCTTTAGTACCTCTAAATCCTCTAAAAGTTCTGAGATTCTGAATTTCTGAGCGTCTTTTTATTATTTTTTTATAAAAAGGTCTTGACAAAACTTCATTCTGATATTATATTTGTGGTTTTTGAAAAATCAACATAAAATCATTATATAAATGAAGTTATCACAATTCAAATTCAACCTTCCTTCAAATCTTATTGCCCAATATCCGGCAAAGAACAGAGATGAATCACGTTTGATGGTAGTAAATCGTAAAGACGGTTCCATCGAGCATCGTTCTTTTAAAGACATCTTGGATTACGTCAGCGCTGGCGACGTCTTCGTTCTTAACAACACCAAGGTTTTCCCTGCTCGTCTCTATGGCGAAAAGGAAAAGACTGGCGCTAAGATTGAAGTGATGTTGCTCCGCGAACTTAATCACGAAAGCCGTCTTTGGGACGTTCTTGTCGATCCTGCACGTAAGATTCGTATCGGCAACAAGCTTTACTTCGGTGAAAACGACGACCTCGTCGCTGAAGTCATCGACAATACAACATCAAGAGGAAGAACATTACGTTTCTTGTTTGATGGCACACATGAAGAATTCAAAAAGACAATAACAGACTTGGGCAACACACCGCTTCCTCCAGAAATCGGTCGCCCTGTAGAACCAGACGATGCTGAGAACTATCAGACAGTCTTCGCCAAATGTGAAGGCGCCGTAGCTGCTCCAACAGCAGGTATGCACTTCAGCAAATCACTTATGAAACATCTCGAGCTCCGCGATGTACAATTCGCAGAACTCACTCTCCATACAGGCGTGGGCAACTTCCGCGATATAGAAGTGGAAGACCTCACAAAACACAAGACCGACTCTGAAGAGATGGAGATAACACAAGAAGCTTGCGACATCATCAACACAGCTAAGACAGAACGTAACAAGATTTTCGCAGTGGGAACAACTTCTCTCAAAGCATTGGAGACAGCCGTGACTATCAAAGGTCATGTCAATCCTTTCAAAGGATGGACCAACAAGTTCATCTTCCCTCACTACGATTTCAACACAGCAGACGCGCTCATCACCAACTTCCACCTCCCTAAATCACCAATGATGATGGAAGTGGCAGCCTTCGCTGGTTACGACTTGCTCATGAAAGCTTATAAAGTTGCTGTGGCAGAGAAATATCGTTTCTTCACATACGGCGACGCTATGCTCATTATATAATTAGGAATGAGGAGTTAGAAATTAGGAATTATGAATTATGGACAATGTCTGTTGACTGTTGTCCGTTGTCTGTTGACTAATAAATAAAAAAAGATTAAAATGAATCAAGAAGAATTTTTCAAGAAGATAACAGCTCACGCTAAGGAATATGGTTTCGTATTCCCTTCAAGTGATATTTATGACGGACTTTCTGCTGTTTATGACTATGGTCAAAACGGCGTTGAATTAAAGAATAACATCCGCCAATACTGGTGGAAAGCTATGGTACAGATGCACGAAAACATCGTTGGCGTTGATGCAGCTATTTTCATGCACCCAACAGTATGGAAAGCATCAGGTCACGTTGACGCATTCAACGACCCAATGATTGACAACAAAGACAGCAAGAAACGCTATCGCGCCGACGTCCTCGTAGAAGATCATATCGCTAAGATTGAAGATAAAATCAATAAAGAAGTAGAGAAAGCCAAGAAACGTTTCGGCGACGCTTTCGACAAGGAACAATTCGTAACAACAAACCCTCGCGTTGTTGGTTATAAACAAGAAATAGAAAACATCAGCCACCGTCTTTATGTAGCGATGGAAAACAACGACCTCGCCGACATCAAACAACTTATCGAAGACCTCGGCATCGTTTGTCCTATCTCTGGCTCACGCAACTGGACCGACGTACGTCAGTTCAACCTTATGTTCGCTACACAAATGGGCTCACTCGCAGAAGGCGCAAATGAGATTTATCTCCGTCCTGAGACAGCTCAAGGTATCTTCGTCAACTACCTCAACATCCAAAAGACTGGTAGAATGAAAGTGCCTTTCGGTATAGCACAAACAGGTAAGGCTTTCCGTAACGAAATCGTTGCTCGTCAATTCATCTTCAGAATGAGAGAATTCGAACAAATGGAAATGCAGTTCTTCGTACGTCCTGGCACCGAACTCGAATGGTTCAAACACTGGAAAGAAGAACGTCTCCGTTGGCATCTCTCACTCGGCATCCCAGCAGAAAAATATCGTTATCACGATCATGAAAAATTGGCTCACTATGCCAACGCAGCTACCGACATCGAATTCGAATTCCCATTCGGCTTCAAAGAACTCGAAGGTATCCACAGCCGCACCGACTTCGGCCTCAGCAGCCATTCTAAGTTCTCAGGCAAGAAACTCCAATATTTCGACCCAGAGACAAACGAAAGCTACGTTCCTTACGTCATCGAGACATCTATCGGTTTGGACCGTATGTTCCTCGCTATGTTGAGCCACGCTTACACAGAAGAAAAACTCGAAGACGGTTCAGAACGCGTCGTGATGAAATTCCCAGCAGCATTGGCACCTTATAAAGTCGCTATCTTGCCTCTCGTCAAGAAAGACGGTCTTCCAGAAAAAGCACGCGAAATCATGGAACAACTCACACCTGACTTCATGTGCCAATATGAAGAAAAAGACTCTATCGGCAAACGTTATAGAAGACAAGACGCTATCGGTACTCCTCTCTGCGTGACAATCGACAACCAGACATTGGAAGACAACACCGTTACTGTCCGCGACCGTGACACTATGGAGCAAATCAGAGTAAATGCTGACGAACTCTATAACATCATCAGAAATAAAATAGCACCTAAGAAAATCTGATAGATTTTTTTAGAAATATAGAATTCTAGAAATTTATAAAGGAGTTGACTAACACTTGTTAGACAACCCTTTTTTTTGTACCTTTGCGCCCATTTTTATTAACAATTTTAAATTAACATTTTTATTAACTAATCGTATTATTTATTATGAAAAGATTGATTCTTTTTACGATGATGTGCTTGTTCGGATTCATAGGTTCGATCAATGCACAGACAACAGCCAATTTGGTTATTGGTGCTGAAGGAACCGATTCTAGCACCGGTATTCCAACTAATGAGTACTACAACTACTCTATCTCACAGCAAATATATACTGCTGAAGAGATGCGTGAGTTGTCAGGAACAATCACTTCTATTGCTTTCAAGCAATATGACAATTCAGCAAGAACACGTAACCTTGCTATCTATTTTTTAAACACAACAAAAGACTCATTCCAAAACACTTCAGACTGGGTTCCTGTTACATCTGAAGATTTGGTATGGGAAGGTAATGTAGATTATCCAGGAGTGGCAGATGAATGGATAGAATTCCAACTCCAAAAACCATTCGAATACACAGGAGAAAATCTTCTTGTATGTGTATGCGACAACTCCGGCAACTGGCAATATACTGCCTCATTCTACACATACAGCACTGGTTCTGACAGAAGAGCCATCCATTCATACAGAGACGGTTCTATTTACGACCCAGCAAATCCTAATGTAGATGGATACTCAACAAATGGATACAACAATGTGGTTAAGTTTGACATCACATTGCCAGCTGATTTCAAGCCTTTAAGAGTTAACCACAATCCTATCGCTCTCGGCGACCGTCCTAACGGAGCATGGATGCGTCCAGTCAATATGAATATTGGCACCAAAACAGCCGACTTAAAAATCTCAGCTATCGAATCAACAGATTCATATTATGAAATCTCAGACGTTGAACTCCCAACAGTAGTCTCTGGCAGCAACAGCATCTCATTCGATATTACTCATGGCGAGGCAGAAGGCGCAGTCAATGCTCAACTTCTTATATTCTACAAAGAGACAAGAGTAGTTGAAAAGATTGACATGACAGCTTTCGCTTACAACCCTGTTGCATCAGACGTATGGGAACTCGCAGAAGCTATCACATCATATCCTTTTAGTGTAACACCTGATTTGGCAACAACATACGACAACTATTTATTGCCAGGCGAAGCTGAAGACGGAAAAGATGTTGTTTACGAAATGAACTTCGACAACGACGTTATTTTATCAGCAAACGTTGAAGGTGAAAACGGAAAAGTAGCTGTATATACTGAAGATTTCAATGGTGAAGAAGGTCCTATGGCTGACAATAACTATAACGGACCACAAGTGAACACCCGCAATGATGCAATTGAAGCAATGGTACTTCCTGCAGGTAAATATTATATTGTAGCTTCATCAACAACAGAATTTACAGTCAATGTGAATGCAGAAGTTATTCCAGCACCAGAAAAGCCAATCAACCCTACTCCAGCACACTGTGCAAAAAATATTGTCAACCCATCATTATCATGGGATTTCGGCGCATATACAGTAGAATATCAAATATTGTTCGGCAATGCATTCCCTCCAGTAGATGTCTATATAGACTGGACAAACAATTTAGAAGTAAATCACCTTATGAGTGATTTGAATAACAATAAGAACTATTTCTGGCAAGTCAATGTACGTAACACAAGCGGCACAACATACGGTGACGTATGGGGATTTACTACATCATTGAATGTACCTACAAATATAAGCTTGTCAGATAATGAACTTTATGAAGGCGAATCAACAACAGTTTCATGGCAAGATGTTGAAGATCGTTCACACAAAGGCTATAACGTATATGTTAATGGCGAAAAGAACAATAAGAATGTAATCAATGGCAATTCATATACAATTGAAGGTCTTGATTACAACATGAACGGACATAAGATCAACGTCACTGCAGTTTATGAAGAAGGTGAATCAGCTCTCAGTTCAAGTGTTTATGCATACGTAACAGGCATGACATCATTGTCTGGTAACCTATATGAACAAGATGGTGTAACACCAATAGGTGAAGGCACTGTAGTTGTTAATGGTTCTGACGAATTTGGAGCAGCTGTATCATATACTTTTATCGTTGATGAAACAGGTTCATTCTCAGGAGATATTCTTGCAGGTCAATATGAAGCAATAGCAACCGTAAGTTCATATCAAAATTCAAAATCAAAATTCAAAGCTGAATATGGCGTTGAAGCTAATGTTAGCATTTCAGTGTACGAATTTTATTTCCCTGTAAAATTTGTCAGAGCAGAAGCATCTGGCGACACCTTGGTGAATGTAGTATGGAGCCAACCAAGTGATGTTACTGGCGTTGAAGATTTTGAAACAGGCGACTTTTCATCATACGAATGGAATAATGAAGTAAGCGACTATCCATGGGTTATCACAACAGAACACGCTTACGATGGCATTTATTCTATGAAATCTACATGTGCTGGCGTTGAATTAGGCGTTTCTGCTATTGAAGTAGAATACGAAGCACCTGCTGATGGTGTTATCTCATTCTTCTACAAAGTGTCAAGTGAAAAGAACTACGACCAATGTATTTTCTATGTCGACGGCAATGCTAGAGCTTTCATGTCAGGTGAAGAAGACTGGACAGAAATGAAAGTCACTGTCGAGGCAGGTCTTCACACATACAGATGGGAATATCAAAAAGACTTGATGTGGGCTGGTGGTGACGACGTCGTTTATATCGACCATATCACATTCTATAAAGAAGCTGACCCATATTCAGGCGGTTGGTTATATTACGACAATGGCGTAACATCATCATCATTCGGTATGGGTGCTCCAGAACCATTCTACTGGGCAGTAGCATTCCCTCCAAAAGATGTTTATAATGGCTACACCTTGACAAAAATAGCTATGGTTGATTATTACCAAAATGTTGGCGAATGTACTGTCAATATCCACATCGGTGGCGAGACAGCTCCTGGCACATTGGTAAGCTCTCAAACAATCAACTTCACAGGCGTTCACGAATTCGTGGAATATGAATTAGAAACACCAGTAACTTTAGATGGCACAGAAACATTATGGATTGCTTTCTATTGCGATGAATTGGCTTATCCAGCAGCTGTTTGTGACTTCACAGGTGATTCTAATAGCGACTGGTTGTCATTAGATGGCATTACATGGGGTCACGTCTCTGATTACAACTATCTATACACATGGATGGTAAGAGGTTTCTTGGAAAAAGTCGATGGAAAACCAATGATGCTCAGAAAAGAATCTGACACTCCAGAATTCCATGGCGGCGTATCAACAGGTGCTGTAGCAGCTTTGGAAAACCAAACTCCTGTCTTCGTAGGACTTCCTGTTGAAAAAGAAGAAACAGCAGCAATAAGTGCTGAACCATCACGTGCTTTCACAGCATATAACTTATACAAGAAAAACGTCACAACAGATGAAGTAGAGCTCTTAGTTGAAAACATTGCAGATACATGCTATGCAGACGCATCATGGGCATCACAAGAACCAGGCGCTTATCAATGGGGTATTTCTGCTCTCTATGAAGGCAACCGTGGCATTGAAACATATTATACAGAAGACTTTGAAAGTGGCGTTATGCCAACAGGATGGACAACATCATATTACTATTCATACGCATCTTACTACGGCACTCCATTCATGTGGTATATCGGTGATAAGATTGACTCAAGCTACGATTTTGACTATTCAGCTGGCGATGGCAATTATTCAGCATTCACCACTAAAGGTGACAACTTGCTCGGACCTAACTATGGCTTCGCTGCATACATCACAACAGGAATGATCAACATCCAGCCTAAATCTACATTGAGCTTAATCTATACCGCTCCTGCATCATCATATTACGGCTCACAACTCGTCATCGAACTCGCCGAATCAACATCAGGACCTTGGTCACAAGTATGGGCTTCAACAGAACATACAACATTAAATGCCGACGATTGGAGAGATGTTGAAATAGACTTGTCAGATTACGTTGGAACTTACTGCATTAGATTCGCTCACAAAACTCACCCTAACTACGGTTATGGCGGCAATTCACTCGGCATCGATAACCTCAAGCTCTCTTTCGAATCTCCAGAATCTTCAATAGTATGGTCTAAAGCTGTTGATAAAGACATGAATACAACTGTAACAGTTCATGCTACTACCGACAGTGAAACACCAGCTGTAGGCGCTAAAGTTATATTCGAAAATCTCATAGAAACAAATTACGTATATACTGCTTCAGTAGGTGAGACAGGTGATGTAACATTTGAAGATTTCCACAAAGGTAAATATAGAATGACTGTCTCTAAAAACGGTTATATCTCAAATGTTGATAACGAAATAGTAAGTATTTGGGATGCCTCATTGTTTAATGTCTTGTTGACAGAAGAACTCGCAGCAGTAGAAGGCTTGTATGTATCACCAACAGGTTGGGCAATGTGGGACGGCGCTACAATAGGTCATGGCGACGAATTCTTATATGACTTTGAAGATGGCACAATGGGCGACTGGATTAACATCGATGCTGACGGCGACGGTCACGTATTCGAAAGTGCTCAAGATTTAGGCTTGGCAGAATCTGATGGTCATAACAATAGTGAAAACTATGTTGTATCAGAATCTTATAATAACAGCTTAGGACCTCTCTCACCAGACAACTACATGGTTACAGCTGAAAAATATTACGTAACAGAATCATCAGCATTGACATTCTGGGCTGGCACTATCGACCCTCGTTACCCAGAAGAACATTTCGGCGTAGCTGTTTCAACAACAGATAATACTTCAGCAGACAACTTCACAACAATAGCTGAATGGACATTGACAATAGACAACGCCAAAGAACTTCCTTGGTATGAATTCACAGCCGACCTCAGCGCTTATGCAGGTCAATATGTATATCTCGCAATACGTCACTTCAACTGTTCAAACCAATACATACTCACTATCGACGATATTCAGTTAACAAATATCGCTAAATCTAGAGATTTGGTAAAATATCAAGTCTTGTTAGACGGCATCGTTGAAGCTGAAAATGTATCAACTCCTTACTACCAACATCAAAATGTTGTAGATGGACAACAATACACAACAACAGTTATCGCTTCTTACACAATGGGCGACAGTGAAGAAATGTCATATACATGGACAAAAGTAGCTGACGAAATCTTTGCTGGCGTTAACGACCTCGAAGCTACTTATAAAAACGAAACAGTAGAACTTACATGGACATTACCAGCACAAGCACCAGAAGATGACGATGAAGACAACAACAATGATGCAAAAGACAGCAAGGAAGGCACATGGGCATACTATGACAACGGCGTTAACGAAGACGCTATCGGCGGACCAGCATCATTCAGCTGGGCTATCAAGCTCCGCGCAGCAGACATCGCTGAACTCGGCGCATTGACAAAGGTAGCAGCATTCGACAGAGTAGCAACAAACGGCACATTCGACATCTGCTTAGGCGGCGACAATGAACCAGGCGCATCAGTGCTCAACCAGGCTTACACATTCACTGGCATCAACGACTTCGTTGAAATCGAATTGACAGAAGCTATCGACCCAGAAGGTCAAAACGTATGGATCGTATTCAACACCAACGACGGCACAAACTACCCAGCAGCAGAATGCGCTGACACAGGCGACGCTGACGGACGCTGGATCTACTTGGCAAGCGACGGCTGGTTCGACGTGACAGAAGCAGGCATCCCATGCACATGGATGCTCCGCGGCTACTTCGAAGAAGTTGAACAACCAGAAGACGAAGATTACGCTATCGCTGAAGTCCTCGGCGTCATGATTTACCGTAATGGAGAAGTTATAACATCTAAACCTGTAGCTGGTGAATCTTACTCAGATATTAAAGGTGGTACTCACGACGAATATTGCGTAAGAGTTGTTTATGGCGGCGAACTCGATTCAACATATTATGCAATGTCTGAACCTAATTGCGTAGAAACTGAATTCATCATCGACTGTGAAGCTCCAAAAGACTTATTCGCAGAAGTTGAAGACAAGGACGTAACATTGACATTATCATACAACCCAAATCCAAACTCAGAATGGTTATACTATGATAACGGCACAAACGAAGACGGCATCGGCGGACCAGCATCATTCTACTGGGGCATCATGTTCCCAGCAGCAAACTTGGCTGCATACGAAGGCTCAAGCTTCACAAAAGTATCATTATTCGACTATGCTGTTTCAACAGGCGACATCCTCGTTTACTACGGCGGCACAACATCACCAGGTGAATTGGTACACACACAACCATATTCAGTAAGCGGAACAGGAGCATTCGTAGAATTCGATTTGACAGCAGCATTGCCAATTGACCCAACAATGAACGTATGGGTAGTATTCTCAACAAACGAAGGTACTAACTATCCAGCAGCAGTAAGCGCAAATACAGGCGATCCAAACGGACGTTGGGTATCAATGGACGGCGCAACATGGGAAGACATAGCAAGCTACGGCATAAGCAACACTTGGATGATACGTGCATACGTTACAAGCGCTAAGGGCGAAGTGTCATCACTTAAACCAATAGCAGACTACGAATACACAACAAATACAGGCGAAGTCAAGTCAGCAGGCAGAGCAAATACAACAAGCACATTGTCACATTACAATGTATACCGTGGTACATCAGAAACAAATATGGAAGTCATTGGAGAAACAACAACAAAGACTTATGTTGACGAAAACGTATCAGAAAATACATATTACTATGCAATGACAGCAGTATACGAAGAAGCAGGCGAAGAATGTGAATCAGAACCAGCAAACGCATACGGCAGCGATGAAACATATGTAGTAGTAACAGTGACAGCTATCGATGAAAACGGTGTAGAAGGCATGATGGTATATCCTAACCCAACAAAGGATAACGTAACAATCAAGGCTGAAGGCATCGAAAATATCACAGTAACAAATGCATTAGGTCAAGTGATAATGGACCAAGTTGTCAATACAGACAATAAAGTTCTCAACATGTCACAATACGAAGCAGGAGTTTACACAGTACGCATCGTAACAGCTAATGGTGTTGCAGTAGAACGCATCACAGTTGTAAAATAATAACTCTAATAATTTAGAGTTAAGTAACCCCAAAAGTTTTCAAACTTTTGGGGTTTTTTATTTACCATAAAAAAACAAAACCCCAGAAAAATTCTGAGGTTTTGTTTTTCTATAATTCAGAGCTTCTGAATTTCTGAGTTTCTGAGATTCTGAGTTTCTTTATTTCACCAAGGTGATTCTTCTTGTTGAAACGCCGTTGCCTGTCATGACTCTTACCATATAAATGCCAGCTTCATATTGTGACATATCCACTATTTCATCATTGCTGTTGACATTGATATCATAGACAACCTGTCCTAATGTGTTGCTGATTGTAATGCGTGTGATGCCTTCAGCCTTGATGTTCAATCCGCCTCTTGTAGGGTTAGGATAAATCATCATACCATCAAGCATGTTTTCATTTACATTTACTGGAACCAATATTGAAACATGAATTGGTTCTGACTCGCATTCTTCTTCACCATTTACATATACAGCTGTAACTTGATAATGATATGTTCCATTAACCTCTATTCCTTCTGTATATGATTTTGATGACACCTGAGCTACAAGTTCGTAGTTAACGTCATCTGTGCTTCTGTAGACGTTGTATCGTTTAGGTTCAGCCATTAAAGACCATGTCAATTTCACTCCGTATGTTCCATTATAATACATGTTTTCTGCAGTAATATCAACAGGAGCTTCACATTCCATTACATATTCTACTGTTGCACATTGAGGGCATGACATTGAACCTGTGTAGTTGATGTCGCCAGGTTGCTCTGTCTCAGGGTCTATATTGTGGTTATAAACGACTCTTACGCAATATTCAACAGCTTCTTCACCGACGAATGGCTCAGCGAAAGAGTTTTCTGTTATTGGTTCTGGAGTGATGAGTTTGCCGTTGCGGAACACCAATACTCCCATTGGAGTCAATACATCTTCTCTTGTCTTGCTTGTTGCCAATGTTACATCATCGATGTTGAGCATATATTGGTCGTAACAATTGAAGTGACGGAATGCGATATAGATTTCACGTCCGGCATAGTTGCCCAAATCGATGGTTCTTAACGACCATTTTGTCTGACGGTCGCTGCGTGTTCCATCACCTTCCAATGTTTCTTCCCAAATCATAGTGAAGTCATTAGGATTTGTATTTCCAGCCAAAGAGATAGCGATGCCGTAGTGTTCAGCAGCGTATCCGCCGTCTTGAGCGCTGACATAGAATGAGAGTTTTGAATCTTCTTTTATCGCATATTTCTCTACTGTGACGAAATAGTTGTCTGGATAAAGCACTTCAGCAAACTGATTATTGAATGACTCTGACAAGACATAGTGCTGGCTGCCGTTATTACCTTGTCCAGGTTCCATATATTCTGCCGAAGTTCTCCATGTGTAATTGTCGCCGTCAGCATCGATGGTAGCCCAACCTTCAATTGTGCCGTTTTCAAAGTCGAAGAAGAAAGAGTCGCTGACATCAGGAAGTTCTTCTCCATACATATTCCAATTCAAGACGGCTTTACCTTTGAAATATTCAGCAGTGAAGTTGGTGACGCCTTGAAGGTTTTCGCAGCTTGAATAAGTCCAGTCATATTCTACAGCTTCGCTTGAACCTGTTATATAGTTAGCGACGACTTTTGTCACATGATGACCTTCAGATATTTCTGTGTTATGTTGATAATAATTTGTTGTCACTGTAGCTTCGAGAACATCATCGAGATAGACGTCGTAAGAAACTACTGCTTTATCATCTTTTTTAGATTCGTTAACTAAAACGATGTCGTCGATATTGACATAGAACTGATTTGTACAGTTGAAGTGACGGAAAGCGATGTATATCTCTTGTTCTGCGTAATCGCTGAGGTCTAATATCTTTTTATACCAGGCACCTTGTTTAGAGCCGTCGCGTGTGCCTTCGCCGCCTTTAGCTGACAATGTCTCTTCCCAGATCATGGTGAAATCTTCAGGACTGCTGTTGCCTGTTGTTGAGATAGCTATACCATAATGTTCGGCTGCCCATGTAGCGTCTTGAGCGCAGACATAGAATGAAAGTTGAGAGCCGTCTTTGATGAGATATTTGTCAGTAGTGACTAAGTAGTTATCAGGTGTGAGCGCAGCGTCTAAGTCATTGTCGAATGATTGTGAAATGACGCAATACCTACTTCCATCATGGCCGTTGCCCGGACCTAAAATCTCTGTTGTGAGACGCCAGTTGAAACCGTCGCCGTCAGCGTCTATTGTCTGCCATCCGTCGAGGAAACCGTTATCGAAGTCAAAGTTAAACTCGCCTCCGCCATTGCTGAAGTCTTTATTTTCCCATTTAGCCCAACCTGTTGCTGATACTGACAAGTTCTCTACCGGAGCGAGGATTTCGTCTATAGTTGCTTCTAATGTTATCTCGTCCCAAATAGTGACGTTGTTGACATATAAAGTGTCGTAGCCTTTTTTCATGACGGCGTAAGAATAATTACCTTTACGGAAACTGTCCCAGTGGAAGTTGCCGTTTTCGTCAACAGTAGCTTTATAATCGTAACCCATTCCAGGTTCATCGATGTTGGTGAATTTCACCTTAGCACCTGCTGCCACTTCATTGCCTGTTGTAGTGATATTCATATCGACAGAAGTGAACATCTCGCCGAAGTCTAAGGTATTAGACCAAGTTATTTCAGATTCTGCTTTATTGTCTTCATATATCGCACCAACGCCCCATTGATATGCGCCGTTGCTCAATGTGCTCCATTGTGTATCTACTAAAGTTGTATCGCTGATGTTTTCAGCAAGTTTCACTGTTTCATCAGTGTGAATGTTTTTTCTATATACATTATAAATATTTAAGAAGTCACGGTTGCTGTTTGACATTCTCTCAGGCACGCCTATTCCGTAAGGTTTAGCGTCAGCCTTAGCTATAGCCGGACCTGTTGAAGTCTCGCCATTGAATTTGACGTTAGACAACACTGCTGTTTCGCCTTTAACATTTTCGAGATAACCTCTCACGAGCCATGAATATATAGCGCCATAGTCGATGATGTGGCCCCATGTTACACCGTTAAAGGAGATCCAGTCGCTGTTAGAGTCGCCCACGTGATAGCAGCCTGTTGCAGGGAAAGCATCCGTTGAATAGAATGTAATCCACAGAGGCTGAGTTCCGTCGATGAAGACAGGCTCATCGAGTTCAATTTCTATAACAGATTTAGATCCTGATGTTGTAAAATCTTGAGACGACACCAAAGTTGCAGGAGCGTCGGTTCCGCCGAAATAGATATTAGCGGTGATATCGAGAGAAGGATCTTGGTCGAAGTAAGAGACCTTTGTCAAGGAATAGCCAGCGTATTCTTCTGTGTCAGGGAAGCTGATGCCCCAGTAGAGAGCACCTGTTTCAGAGCCGACAGCGTTAGCATAATCGCCTTCGTCGTAATAAATCCAGCCGCCTTCGAAAGGAGGAATCTCTTGATATAAAACGATGTTATCAACGAAATAAGCGTCGAGTCCTGCAGAGTCCATATTGTCTTTTTGGTAAGACCATTTGTAAGTATGAACACCTTTCTTGACTTTATATTCTCTGTAGCTCCAGTCGGCTGTTCCTGTAGCGACAGCTTTCTGTACGCCGTCGATGTAGAAATAGCCATTGTCGAAGAATTGTTCGCTCGACACTTTATGGTAGAAGCTCATTATGCCATCGAAAGGGACGTCGATAGTGATAGATATTTCCGATCTGCCGCTTTCAATTCCTTCGCAAGAAGACTTGATGGCGTAGTCGCCTTCGTAAGCGTCGTTAGTTATAACCCAAGGAGCGTTACCATTATTGTCGAAGTCGGCCTGGTTCAAGTTGCCCGTCTCGAAATCGACGACGATTTTTTTAGGGATTATCTCGTTCCAGCTCCAGATAACGTCAACATTATTTTCTTCGTTGACAGATGCTGCCACATCGGCAACAGGTGAATACGTTGTTTTAGGTAATACCTTTTGTGCATTGACTGTTCCCAACAATCCTAAGATGCACATAGCCATGAGTAATAGTGATTTTTTCATAGTATAAAAAATTAATGTGTAGATTTATTTGAGACGCATCAATGCATATCTATTTTTATAGGAATCATTGATACGTCTCTACTTTTTGTCTTGTAGTCTTGTAGTCTTGTTGACTTCAAATCAAGCTTTTGCTAAAGCTGCTGCTCCCAGGATAGCTACGTCGTTATCAGGAAGTTCTGACACTCTGACTTCTACAGAGTCTTTATATACGAACAATAAGTTTTCTGCGAATGATTTGCGTACTGGGTTAAGGAGCACGTCGCCTGCTTTAACAGGGCCGCCCATCAGGAACACTGCTTCTGGTGATGAGAAGGAGCATGCGTTTGCCATTGCGAGGCCGAGCACTTTACCTGTCTCTTCGAAAATCTGTAATGCGAGAGGGTCGCCTGCGTTGGCAGCGTCGCCTACAGCCTTACTTGTGAGTTCTTCAGCAGGAATCTTAGACAAGACGCCGTCGTATGATGGGTTGTTTTCCAGCATCTCTAATGCTGTGCGGCGAATACCTGTAGCAGAGGTGTAAGTCTCGAGGCAGCCTTTCAAGCCGCATCCGCATTGACGACCGCCAGGGATGGTGATGACGTGACCTAACTCGCCGGCGCCACCTGTTGAACCGAGAACCAATTTGCCATCGATGATGATGCCTGAGCCAACTCCAGTTCCAAGAGTGAAAGTGATTAAATGTTTCATGCCTTTGCCGCCGCCATAGACCATCTCACCGAATGCCGCAGCATTGGCGTCGTTAGAGACGACAACAGGAACTTTCATGTATTTATTGACGATTTCTTGTACGTTGAAGTCGCCTTTGAAGTTGAGATTTGTCGCTCCGCTGAAGGTACATTTGTAATAATTACCGTTAGGAGCGCAGATGCCAATGCCGTCGATAGCATCAATTTCGTTTTCTTTCATCATCTCCTTGATGAGGTCGGTGATGTCTTTAAGATAAACCTCAATGTCGAAGTATTTGTTTGTTGGGATATTACGACGCATAACGATTTTACCGTCGTTGCGGACTAAGCCAATATCTGTATTGGTGCCGCCTATATCAACGCCTATAGAATATGTGTTTGTCATAATTTTTTATTTTTTGCAAATATATGAAAAAAAATATTATTTTTGCGGTCTGAAAAAATTGCCCAATGGTGTAATTGGCAACACGACTGACTCTGGATCAGTAAAGTCCAGGTTCGAACCCTGGTTGGGCAACTTTTCTTAATCTTATATTCATATGGCAAAGAAAAAAGTCAAGAATAGCCTTAGCACTTTTGTAAACACGATACTCACCATATTTGGCGAGCATCCTTTCAAGCCAATGAATTATAAGCAAATCGCCAAGATAATGTCGGTACGCGACGCTGCCGGTAAAGACGTGATATATCAGATTCTCGTCACTCTCCATAAAGAAGGTAAACTCATCGAAGACCGTCCGTATCGTTATCTGCTTCATCCTGACTTCGTTCACGAATATGGTCCTAAGCCTCAATATATCACAGGTACTGTCGATATGAAAAGCACAGGCAAGGCTTATGTCATTCCTGATGAAGAAGGCGAAGATATCTTTATCGCAGCCAACAACACAGGTAAGGCTCTCCACGGCGACAAAGTCAAGGTGGCGATGTTCCCTAAACGCAAGAGCAAGAAAAACGAAGGCGAGATTATAGAAATCATACAAAGAGCCAAGACCGACTTCGTCGGTATCTTCAGCCTCTCACACGGATTCGCTTTCGTCATCTCCGACCGCCAGAACATGCCTCTCGACATCTACGTACCTAAAGGAAAATACAAAAACGCTAAAGACGGACAGAAAGTCATCGTTCATCTTACCGACTGGCCTGACAACGCCCGCAATCCTTTTGGTGAAGTCGTCAAGGTTCTCGGCAACCCAGGCGAGAATAACGTAGAGATGCAGTCAATCCTCGCAGAATATGAATATCCTCTGGAATTCCCTAAAGCTGTCGAGAAAGAAGCCAAAAACATTTCCGATAAGATACCATCATCAGAGATAAAGAAACGACGCGACTTCCGCGATATTTTCACCGTGACAATAGACCCTCACGACGCGAAAGACTTCGACGACGCTCTCTCATTGAGATATTTGAATAATGGCAATTTTGAAGTCGGTGTCCATATAGCCGACGTGTCTCATTATGTAAGACCAGGTTCTGCCATCGATGACGAAGCTCAAGAACGCGGAACATCAGTATATCTCGTCGACAGAACAATACCGATGCTGCCGGAGAAACTGTGTAACATGGTGTGTTCGCTTCGTCCTGATGAAGAGAAACTCGCTTTCTCTGCCGTATTTGAATTGAATGAAAATGCCGACATCCTCAACACTTGGATTGGCAAGACAGTCATAAAGTCAAACCGTCGTTATGCATACGAAGAAGTTCAGTCTATGATAGAAGGCGCTGACGGTGACAACAAAAAAGAACTCATGACACTCAACGATTTAGCTACTAAATTAAGAGTAAAGAGAATGCAGGAAGGTTGTATCAACTTCCATTCCGAAGAGGTGAAGTTCATCCTCGATGAGAACGGCAAGCCTATCGACACCTACGTAAAGGTTCAGAAAGAAGCCAATATGCTCATCGAAGACTTCATGCTTCTAGCCAACAAGACCATCGCCGAGACAATGGCGAAACCAAACAGCCGATTCAAAGACTATACCTTCGTATTCAGAGTTCACGACGAACCTAACCCAGAGAAATTATACAATTTCATACAACTTGTTTCAAAACTCGGCTATAGCATGAATATCAGCTCGAGAGAGAAACTCGTCAAATCTTATAATGCACTGTTCGACGCCGTCGATGGCAAAGGCGAGAAAAACCTCGTCGAGTCGGTGGCGATACGAACCATGGCCAAGGCCATCTATAGTACCAATAATATAGGCCACTACGGACTGGCATTCCCTTATTACACACATTTCACTTCTCCTATCAGGCGGTATCCAGATCTCATGGTTCACCGCCTACTGGAGAGGTACCTCTTAGAGAATCAGCCTAGCGCCGACAAAGACGAATACGAAAGCCTTTGTCTGCACGCAAGTGATATGGAGAAACGCGCAGCCGAGATGGAACGTGAATCCGTTAAGTACAAACAAGCAGAATATCTGCAAGACCATATCGGAAAAGTCTTCGACGGCTTAATCTCCGGCGTAAGCAAATGGGGATTATATGTCGAACTTAAAGACAGCAAATGCGAAGGCTTGGTACGTTATGCCGACCTCAACGACGACTTCTATTACCTCGACGAAGAGAATTTCCGCATCATAGGGCAAGACTATGGCAACATCTACCAACTCGGCGATGAAGTCAAGGTACAAGTCAAAAGCGTCAACCTTATCAAGAAACAACTCGATTTCATGTTGATAAGCAGTTCTACACCTAAGAAAAAAAGCAAGAAAAGTAAAGGTGAGAATCGATAATACCCATTAAAAAAAACTTTAGCCTCTAGCCTTTAGCCTTTAGTCTTTTCATTATCTTTGCAGATTATTATTTTGGGTTAAATGTTTTCAGACGAGAAGATGTCATATAAAAATGTCCTGTTAGATAAAATAGAATCTTTCATAAAGAAATTTTATCTCAACAAACTCATTCAGGGATGCTTAATAGGCTCCGTATTACTTATTCTGACATTCCTTATAATCAATGCTATAGAATATTTCTCATGGACATCAAGCAAGATTCGCCTCATTCTTCTCATCACGTCAATAACATTATTTTCTGCAGTAGTTTGTTTTTATTTCATCGTGCCGCTTTTCAATCTCATCCGTTTCAGAAAGAAAATGTCGAACGAACATGCCGCCGTGCTTATCGGAAAATTCTTCCCTGAGATAAAAGACAAGCTTCTTAATACGCTTCAGCTTACCAATGAGATAAAGAACGATTCCGACAACGAGCTTCTTCTCGCTACTATTGAACAGAGAACACAGAATCTTCAACCGATAAAATTCAGCGAAGCCGTAAATCTTAAAGATAACTACAAATATCTCAAAATCTTCGGCATCGTTTTCGTCACACTCGTCTCCTTGATAATTTTCTTCCCTGATTTTTCCAAGCAGCCTGTAAGCAGAATCATCAACTACGACACTCATTACGAGAAACCGCTTCCTTTCAAAGTCGAATTAAACACCAACGACATAGAAGTTATTCAAGGCAACGACCTGGAATTCAAGATTCACGTCACCGGAGAAAACATCCCGGAATCTTTTTATGTCATCACTTCTAACGGAACTCGTATGATGACGAAATTATCAAACAACGACTTCCGTTTCATTTTTAACAAAATACATCAATCAGAAAGTTTTCAGATAAGCGGAGGCAAATATTTAAGTCCGGAGATAAATATCATCGTCAACCCTTCTCCTACTCTGCTTTATTATGAATCCGAGCTGACTTTCCCTAAATATATCAACAGAAAGAAAGAGACACTAAGCGGCAAGACTCGTCTCCTTATTCCAGAAGGAACAGAAGTTCAATTCACTTTCCACACCAAGGACGCCGCTTCAATGAACATCCTCCACGACTCCATAAATCACGATATTAAACCAGAAGACAACAAATTCTCGTTCAGTTTTAAGGCTTCACATTCTTCTAAACTTTATGTTAATATTTCCAATCAATGGAGTCATAGCGATAATCCTGTTCCTTTCATCATTGAGGTGATTCCTGACGCTTATCCGGAGATTCAGGTGCAGCCTTTCAACGAAGAGTTTTCAAAACAGACATATTATTCTGGACTCATAGCCGACGATTATGGTTTCAGCAAACTCCTTTATCATTTCGAAGTTGAAAACAAACCTAACCAATCTTTCATAAAGAAAATCGACATCGACAGAAAAGCGACTCGCACTTCATTCTATTACAGCATCAATCTGGACACTATCGAAATATATCCAGGCGATGAGGTGAAATCTTATTTCGAGATTTGGGACAACGACGGAATTAACGGCGCCAAATCGAGACGCTCGGAATTTTTCTTCATCAGCATGCCTACACGCGAAATGCTCGACTCCATCGCCGACACTTCAGAAGAAAACATCATCTCCCAGCTGGAAGAGAAAACCAACGAACTAGAAAATCTCCGTAAAGACCTCGACGAAATGATTAAAGATTTGATGTCGAAGAAAGAACTCGACTGGAGCGACAAGGAAAAAATGAATGAACTTCTGGAAAAACAGAAAGAGATTCAAGAAGAATGGGAGAAAGTCAAGGAAGAGCAGAAAGAACTCCAGGATTTCATGAAGGAAAACGAACTCACTTCGGAAGAATTGTTAAAGAAACAAGAACAGATAAACAAGCTTTTCGAGGAAGTCATCCCTGACGAGATGAAGAGACTCATGGAAGAGATAGAGCGTCTTATGAACGAGATGCCTCGTGAGAAGATGCAGCAGATGATGCAGGATCTTAAGAAAAGCAACAAGGAACTGCAAGAGATGATGGACAGAAATCTCGCGTTGCTAGAACAATTGAAAGTCGAGAAAGACCTTAACGAATTGATTGACAAGATGAACGAATTATCAGAGAAGTTACAGAACTCTGAAAACGATTCGTTAAGCGCAAACGAAGCAAAAGAGCAATTCAATCAACTAAATCAGCAACTCGACTCTATCATGCAGAAAAACAAAGGCTTAGAAGAACCTTTCAATATTTCAAAAGACGAAGAAACATCTGAAGAGATAAACGGAGACTTAAATGAGGCCGAAGAAAAGGAAAACAACGGTGACGAATCAGGCGCGAATGAGAAGAAAAAAGACGCCAGCAAGAAGATGAAAGAAATGGCTGACAAACTCTCATTAGATATGTCGATGTCGGGCATGGAACAACTAGCCGAAGACTCACATTTGATTCGTATTTTACTTGAAAACGTAGTCCGTTCTTCTCACGAAGAAGAGAAACTCATGAGCGAGTTGGCAAAGATGAAGAAAGACGACCCTTCACTATCAGATAAAATAAGCCGACAGAAAGAAATCGTCAATAATTTCGCGATGGTAGAAGACTCATTAAGAAAAATGGCAATGCGTCAACCAGAGATTAAAAACTTTGTTTTCAATGAGTTAGAACTCATCAACCAGCAATTAAGTCTCGCCATGAAAGAGATGAACGAGTCGTTGACATCATCAGCTACATCACGTCAACAAAGAGCTATGATGGCGATGAACAATTTAGCCTTAATGCTCTCAGAATCACTTAATAACATGAACGAGAGCATGATGGAATCGAGCGGTTCTTGTTCAAAGCAGAAGAACAGCAAGAAACCTAAAAAGGGCAACCAAAGCATGAAGAACATGAAAGACCTTCAGGAACAACTTGGCAAGCAACTGGAACAAATGCGCAAGGAGATGCAGCAGCAACAGCAACAACAAAAAGAAGGCAACCCTCAACAATCTATGAGCGAAGAATTTGCCAGAATGGCTGCCGAACAAGAAATGCTGCGCGAAGGCATGCAGAAGATGCTAGAAGAAATGAAGAAAGAAGGTCTCACCGGCGACGACGGCATTAACGAGATTATTAAAGATATGGAAAAATTGGAAGAAGATCTCGTCAACAAGAAAATCACCAATCAGACCATAAATCGCAATAAAGAGATTTTATCCAGAATGCTAAAAGCTCAGAATGCACAAGAGGAACGTGAGAAAGAAGAGAAACGTAAATCGGAAGAGTTCAAAGGAACTTACGAGAAACGTAATATCGACGAGATAGAATATAAAGAAAACCTAAAGAAGCAACAGGAATTTTTGAAACAGAACAGCATAGAATACCAGCCGTTCTACAAGTCAAAAATCAATGATTATTTCTTCAAGAAAAACGCGAATAACACAAAGGAGTAAAAATATGATCAGTTTACAATTCATCGACACAGAAATCCTGACAGGAGAAATGTCGGGCGTAAAAGAATGGATTAGAGATTTTGTCAGAAGCTACGACAAGGAAGTTGGAGAATTATATTATTCATTCTGCAGCGACGAATATCTTTACAAAATGAATGTAGATTTATTGGGACATGATTTTTACACCGATATCATCACATTCCCGCTCAACGAATGCGATACGATTCTGTCAGCTGAATTTCACATCAGCATCGATAGAATAAAAGACAACGCCGTGACTTTTAACCGCACATTCAAAGACGAACTGCACAGAGTGATGGCGCACGGAGTTTTACATTTAATCGGATTCGATGACCTCTGTGAAGAAGATGAAATGGAGATGAGAAAACAAGAAGACATTTGTCTTAGCATGAGACTACAAGACAACATGACTACAAGACAACAAGGATAAAAAGAATATTTAGGATTCAAAGTTAATTAATGACAATTAAGAAGTTAGACTATTAGTTTCACGTGAAATAAAAAATAAAAGATATGATATTCGACAAGTATGATGTTATTGTTGTAGGAGGCGGACACGCAGGTTGTGAAGCCGCTGCAGCTGCTGCCAATATGGGAAACAAGACACTTCTCGTAACGATGAATATGAACGCCATGGCAGCGATGTCATGCAACCCAGCAGTCGGTGGCATCGCCAAGGGACAGATTGTTCGTGAAATCGACGCTTTAGGCGGTCAGATGGGAATTGTTGCGGACAAGACCATGATTCAATTCAGAATGCTCAACAAATCGAAAGGTCCTGCTGTATGGAGTCCAAGAGTCCAAAGCGACAAATTCGAATTCGCTGAAGAATGGCGCAACGTGCTCGAAAGAACAAACAACCTAGATTTCTGGCAAGATCACGTCGATTCTCTCATCGTAGAAGGCGATATGATTAAGGGCGTACACTGCTCTATGGGAGGGGAAATTTATTCAAAAACAGTCATCCTCACCAACGGAACATTCCTGAACGGAAGAATATTTATCGGAGAAAAATCATTCACTGGCGGCAGAATCTCAGAAAGCGCCAGCACCGGAATCACAGAACAGCTCGTATCTCTAGGCTTCGAAGCCGACAGAATGAAGACAGGAACACCGATGAGAATCGACGGCAGAAGCATCGATTTCAGCAAGCTTTCAGAACAAGCCGGAGACGAAGATGTGACAGGTTTCTCATTCCTAGAAATAGAAAAACCTAAAGTACAACGCAGCTGCCACATCGCATATACATCGAAAGAAGTACACGATATCTTAAGAACAGGATTCGAAAAATCACCTCTTTTCACAGGTAGAATAAAAGGAATCGGACCACGTTACTGCCCAAGTATCGAAGATAAAATCGAACGTTTTGCAGACAAAGATTTCCATCAATTATTCGTGGAACCAGAAGGAAGAACTACTGTAGAATATTACCTCAACGGATTCAGTTCCTCATTGCCAGAAGATATCCAATATAAAGCATTGCGCCGCATAGAAGGCTTCGAAAACGCAAAAATATTCCGTCCAGGTTATGCTATCGAATACGACTTCTTCCCTCCTAACCAGCTTTATCATAGCTTAGAAACACACAAAATCCACGGTTTATTCTTCGCTGGACAGATAAACGGAACCACAGGATATGAAGAAGCAGCAGCTCAAGGACTGATGGCAGGTATCAATGCACACCGTTATTTGCACGATTTAGAGCCTGTAGTCTTACGCCGCGACGAAGCTTATATCGGCGTTTTAATCGACGATTTAATCACAAAGAGTGTGGATGAACCATATAGAATGTTCACCAGCCGCGCAGAATATCGTATCTTATTACGCCAAGATAATGCCGACGCTCGTCTCACAGAAAAAGGTTATGAAATTGGCTTAGCAACAGAAGAACGATTAAATCATTATAAAAACAAATACGAAAAAGTTCACGAATTAGTAGATTTCTTAAAAACCACCAACGTTTCTCCTGAAAGAATAAACGGATTGTTAGAATCGAAAGGAACACCAGGAATTGCAAATAAAATGCGCCTCGCACAGATTTTGACACGTCCTCAGATATATTTAAACGAAATCATCAATACATTAGACGAACTTAAAAACAGATACGATTTAAGCAACGAATCTACACGTAACATCGTCGAAGAAGCAGAAATTATGGTAAAATATGAAGGCTACATAGACAAAGAACGAGAGGTCGCTGACAAATTAAATCGCCTTGAAGACGTCAAATTAAGCCCTAATTTCGACTATTATTCTCTTAATTCATTAACAATGGAAGCAAGAGAAAAATTAACAAAACACAAACCACAGACATTAGGTCAGGCAAGTCGTATAAGCGGCATCTCCCCTGCCGACATCTCTGTAATTGCTGTTTTCTTAGGAAGATAGTCTTACCGTTTCACGTGAAAAGATTTTATAACAATTTGAAGAACAAATATTATGGCAAATAAATGTCCTTGGTGTAATTCCGAAAACAACAGTCGCTATATAGAATTGAAAGATTATTTCCTCACACAAGAAAATTTCGAGATTCTAGAATGCAACGATTGTAAACTTTTATTTACTAGTCCCAGCCCTACTCCTGACAAAATCGGGGATTATTATAAATCGGAAGATTATTTAAGTCATAATGAAAATAAAAAAGGTATCGTTCCAACGATATACAACTTAGTCAAAAAGGTTAATATCAAGAACAAATTCAATATAGCAACAAATAACCAACAGCCAATAGCCAACGGCCTAAGTCTTCTAGATATTGGTTGCGGCGTTGGAGATTTTTTGAATTATGCCAAAGAAAAAGGTTGCAAGGTCACAGGAATAGAACCAAGCGAAGATGCAAGGAGAATAGCAGAAGAGAAACTCGGAACAAAAATATTCTCCCCTGACGAATTACAAAATATTCCAGATGAATCTTACGACATTGTAACAATGTGGCATGTGCTAGAACACGTGGCAGATCTCAAAACTGAAATCCAACACCTGGAAAGAATTGTGAAGAAAAACGGTCAACTCGTATTAGCACTACCAAATTACAAATCATTCGACGCAGAATATTACAAAGACAAATGGGCAGCATACGACGTTCCTAGACATCTTAACCACTTTTCACGTACTTCTATAAAGAACATTTTTAGCAAAACAACATTCCAACTTATTGATATTAAACCACTTAAATGGGATAGCTACTACATCTCAATGCTCAGCGAACAATACCTCAAACAAGGCAACTCATTCATAAAAGGAATACTAACTGGTTGTAAATCAAATTGTAAAGCAAGAAAATCAGGCGAATATTCAAGCCTGGTTTATGTTTTTACCAAAAATAAGGCAAATTAGACGATTTTTGATTTTATGCCGTTTTTAGGCGTTTTAAGCGATTTTGACCTTTTAACGAACAACAACTCAAAAAATCAAAAATCGTCGCTTAAATCGAAAGAAATTTTCAGACATTAAAAAACAACGCCAATTACTTGATAATGAATACTTAAGACCAAAATAACGAAAAACATGAAAAAAAATACATTTTTTAAGGAAATTTTCACACTCCTTCTCCTAATCATCATCCTCATTACCGGAGATACAATCATCAAGTCGAGGAACAGTCACGAAATTGCCACAAAGAAAATCTCACAATCGCTGAGAGAGACACAAGACAAAATCGACAGCATCTCGGCAAATTTCAAAGTCGAAGATTTTTCATCAGTCAATCTCAACGACAAAAATGTAGCGACATACGTTTTCATAAACGACAGCCTCGCTTACTGGAGCTCCGACATCAACGACCCAAATTCATTGTTAGAAAAAATCCACTCCACAAAAAACATCTTCCAGCAAGGAAACAAAACATTCTACGTCGCAAGATCGGAAATAGACTCAGTCAGAATTTTCACCTCTGCCCTACTCTACCACAAAAATCCACATCAAGAAAAAAACACATTCGTCCCAGAAAAAATCAGCGGACACTACGAAATAGATTTCTTCATCGAAAACGAAGAGATAAAATTCAATTTGAGCCATCAAGGCCAAATGAACAATTCCATTTCTTACATATTAGGAATTCTACTAATAATAATTCTCGCCAAGACATTCTCACTTACATATAAATCTTTACAAAAATTAAGAAAAGACAAAAACAACTCACTGCTGTTTTTCTTCATTTCCACCCTAATATTTTTCACAACAATCTTACTTCAAAGAAAATTATTCGTATCCACATCAGATTTATTCGGGCAATCATGCTTAATTCCTGATTCGATATTTTCATTCAGCCTCGGAGAACTCGCCGAATTCACAACATTATTATTTAGCAACATTATCGTTTTCACATCATATTTCAGAAATAAACCCGAATTAAAACCTTATATAAGAATATCATTAAGCTGCGCAATTTTATCATCTATCATATTGATTTACACATTTTTAATATACGAATTATTCTCTAAAATCAATATTCCATTCTCTTTCCTACAAATTTATAACACCACAACAGAAAGTTACATTTTCTTATTGATTGTCTGCATTTTAAGTTGTTCTGTTATAATTCTTTTACAAAACCTGATGAAGATATTCATCACAGAAAATCAATCGTATCTGAAGTCATTGATAGCATTACTGATAACAGGAGCAATTTTCGAGATAATTTCAAACCTGTTCATCGAACTACATTTCTCCATCATCACCAACATCGTCACAATATTAATATATTTCATCTTCATCTGGGAAAGAAAATCCAGAATCAAGATAAAGAAAGTCGTTTGCAATATCGGAATCATTACCTTAATCAGCATACAGCTGACTTACATTCTTTATCTCATCAACGAGACAAGAGAACGCGAAGAAATGGAATGGTTCGCTAATGTTATTGGCGACGAATCAGACAAGACTTTTGAAGACGCAATCGTTGAGATTACAGAATACATCAAGGAAGACGACAATCTCATCAAATGGCAAAAAGAAAACGAATTCCCTTCCGACGACAGTATCTTAAATTATTTTAACGAAAAATATTTTAACGTAGAAGAAATTGAAGGTTACAATAGAGTCGTGACTCTATGTGACACAACGACAATCCTTCTCGTGAGAGAATTGGACAACCACGAGATAAACTGCAACGAATTATTCAACGAGATTTTAGATTATACAGACACAAAGAAAGTCACCGATGAACTGACATTAGTCGATGACCCTACAACCGATAGTTACTATATTTTGAAACTAGACCTCTCTCCTATTGACTCAACACATCTAAACTATTGTTACATCGAGTTTTACAAAGAATACATCTTAAATTACATCGGCATTCCAGAGATTATCACTTCATACGAAAACGTACTGATGCCAAATCTCGTCAATTATTCTTTCAGTTGCTACGACGAAGACATTCTACAATACAAATTCGGACATTACAACTATCCTAACGAGTTAAGCAACTTCAGATATAAAGATGAAGAATTCGTCAAGACTAAGATTTTCAAGCATTTGACAAAAGAATTCGACAACAGCAAGACAATTATCGTCACTGTTGAGAAACCACGATTCATTGAAATCATCGCTCCATTTTCATACATCTTCATCGTTCTTTCGCTGATTTATTACATAAACATAAGATTCAGCAAGAGAGAAGAATTGCTCAACATACGACAAAGTTTCCACACCAAGATGCAGCTCACAATCATCATGACATTAGGATTCGCCTTTTTAGTAGCAGGATTCACTTCATTCTTCTTCATACGCAATTCGCTGAACAGAAAAACGACGGAACACCAATACGAAAAGAACAAGTCGATTGTTAAAAACATTGAGAATGACATTAACCAAATAGAAATTAACAATCCTGAATATCTTAAAAAATATAAAGAAAACTATTTCACAGATATCAACATCTACGACATTAACGGAAACCTCGTCAACAGCACGCAACCGAAACTTTTTGAAGGATTCAAGTCGAAGATTATCAACAGAGAAGCATACGAGAGAATCAAATTGAGAAAGAGATTCTTTTACACATGTACAGAAGAAATTGAAGGAACGGAATACAACTCATCATATTTCCCTATATATGACAAGAAAGGAAATATACATTCAATCGTTAACATTCCTTTCTTCGACAATAACATGTCGAACAATAGCAACATCTCCAATTTCATCATAACATATCTTAATATATTTTTAGTATTGATGGGAATCTCGGCATTCATCGTAATTCTCATGACAAGAAGAACCATCAAGCCATTAGAGATGATTCAAGATAAGATGCAGAAAATCAATCTAGGAGGCAAGAACGAAGCCATAGAATGGAAGAGCAAGGACGAGATAGGAGAGTTAATAGAAATTTACAACAAACTCATCAAGGAATTAGAGATAAGCGCTAACAAGCTGATGCGTTCGGAACGTGAGACCGCCTGGAGAGAGATGGCACGCCAGGTGGCGCACGAAATCAAGAATCCGCTCACGCCGATGAAACTCAACATTCAATTCCTGCAGATGGCATGGGATGAGAAAAACCCCGACATCGACAGAAAATTAAGAGAGACTACGAAATCCATTCTCGAACAGATTGACATACTTTCCAATATTGCAACGGCATTTTCCGATTACGCAAAATTACCTAAGAAAAACATAGAGACATTCAATCTGAAAGAAGTGATTGTCAATACGATAAACCTTTACGACAATAACGATAACATCAAGATTGACATTATTGAAGAAAACGAAAGCGACTATTTCATCAATTCCGACAAGAACAATTTAAGCATCGTTTTCGGAAACATTCTGAAGAACGCCATCCAAGCCATCGGCAAGAAAGAAAACGGCCGCATTGAATTTAGGATAGCGGATAATGGAGGCAGATATAAGATTGAGATAAGCGACAACGGATGCGGAATAGGCGAGGAGGAGAAGAAGAAAATCTTCATGCCTAACTTCACCACTAAATCCAGCGGAATGGGAGTGGGGCTCTCCATCGTTTACGATATTTTAGAGACATTAGGAGGCAACATCACTTTTGAGAGCGAAGTCGGAAAAGGCACAACGTTTTTTGTTGAGGTAAAGAGGGATTTGAGGGAATAGAGGATGAGAGGAACTGAGGAATTGAGGAATTGAGGAATTAAGGAATTGAGGAACTGAGGAACTGAGGAATTGAGAACTTTTAGTATCTTTGTAAAAAATCTATCTGATTATGAAAAAGCACATTGAAATAATATCTGTCATTATCTTCGTTTCTTTCTTTATGTTTATTTCCAATTCTTGTAATAATAATTTGAAGAAAGAACATTCAGAAGCATATCTGGAGGCTGACAGTTGTTATAATAAGGCTATTGATTTGCTAAAAAACGACAGCATGACTTATGCTTTTCCTAAATTGATTAAAACTCTAAGTTTGTTGGAAAGTTTACCTGAAGATATGAGCAGAGACGAGAATTTAATTGTTTCAAAGGCATATCATACCATTTCTCAGGTTTTCTTTACAATGGAAGAACCATTCTTATTAATTGAAACCAATGAAAGAGCCATTAATTATCAGAAATTCGTCAATGACTCAAATTTGATGGCACAACAAACTGCCGATATGGCGATAATATATGCAGCATTAGGTGATTTTAAAAACACTCGTTATTATATTGACCTAGCAACACCATATCTAGATACTGTCTCAGATTTCGTGGAACCATATTTAAAAACAAGAACTTCGATAGAGTATCTTTTGTGGTTTGAAGAAAAATACGACTCAAGTTTTCTCATCAACCAGCAAAACATATATTTTAAACATAGAAGAGGAATGGATACTAAAAACGATTCTTTGGGTTTAGGCATTTCGATGTATGACGCCAATTTCAGACAACGTTCCAAACCTTATCTTTTAAAAGTATTCGATATAAAAGAAGGTGATATCCAGCCTATTTCTCGAGGACTGACAATGCAATATCTAGCAAGCATTTATGAAGAAGAAAACAATTTAGACAGTGTGGCAATATGTCGGGAATATTTTGAGCCATACGTCGCAGCTCAATTTGACAGAAGACAAGAAATCGTATATATAACAAAACTGTATAACGATTATAAAGCAGAACGCGATTCTAAAATCAACTCTATACTCGAGCAGCGAGCTGTACAAAAAAGAAATATCAAAATATTTGCCATAACATTGTTGGTGATAGCAGTCGTTGCACTTTTTATCGTTATAATTTCTAACAAAAACAAGAAGAAAATAAACAAACAGAAAGTTATTACCGGAAGCGCATTGCAGCAACATGTGCATACTATTTTCCGCAATCAGAAAAACAATGTATATCAAAGCATTTTAAAGGAGTTCAGCGCTGTTTATCCCGATGCTTATGAAAAATTCCAAAATGCGCATCCTGAGTTGACGGAAACCGAGCAGGCGATATGTCTGCTGTCGTTCTTCTCATTCCGCAGAAAAGAAATTTCCATCATTCTTAACATACAAGAAAACACCGTCAGCAAGTACCGCAATTCTATTGTCAAAAAGATTGGCACGACGGAAATAGAAGACATAATGAAAGATTATTTATGAAAACGAGAGAAAATTCACCCTCATAATTTCCATTTTCATCCCAAAACATTAAATAAAAGGGTGGAATTTCTATTTATATCTTATTGAATTTCAAGCATAACATCAGATAAAATGGTGGAAACACCCAAAACAATCTTTTTCATAGGATTTTTTTGTATATTTTTGAGAGGGAGAGGGACAGAGGGATTAGAGGAACAGAGGGATTAGAGGAATTTAGGACTTGTAGTCTTGTAGACTTTTAAAAATTACAAAAATATGAAAAGATTGTTTACAATTTTAGCATTGGTTTTCTTATTTGGAAACAATGCCTTTTCCCAAGAATGGGAAGCCGTTTATTATAGCGATGAATTTGCTAGTGGTTGCGATTACAACGAGGCAATTGAATTGTCAAACGGCAATGTATTAGCGGCTTCCTTGAACTATCCCGTGAACCGTGTCGGAATGATGTTTTCACATCAGCAGACATTGTCTCTTATTTCTTCTGAAGGTGAGGAATTGTACAGAAATATGTATGTGAAACCAGGACTCTGTGAAACGACTTGGCCATATCTCTTTGAGAAAAATGGAGAAATGTATTTCCTTACATCATATAGTCCTGACCATGATGTGAACTCTGACAATTATTTTAAGAATTTCGATAATCCGCCTACAGATGCGGTTTTAGGTCTGTATAAATTAGATGACCATCTTAATATTGCTAAAAGTTATGAGCATATTTATCCTATAGATACCTTTGAAAGAAGGGATGAAGATTGGTATAATTTTCTTAATTTTTACTGTGGATATTTGTATATTTATTCTGCCTTTGAAGATGAAGGCAACATAACAGGTTCATATATTAGTTTGGAAAGTGCTTCCAGCAATTCATCAGAACACGATTCGATTTACTTCTTTAAAATGGATTTTGAAGGGAATTTCTTGCTTAGAAAAGGATATGAGTTGCCTCCGCGTCACGGAATGTCACAGTTTAGCTGCTATAGGCAGCAGATAGTTAAAACAGATGGCGGATATATTGTATATTACAGAGGTGTCTCTCTTGATTATCATGGCACTATAGAATATTATGATAACGATTTTAATCACATAACAACAAAATATGTTTTAATGCCAGGATCTCAAGGTTGGTTTGATGATATGTTGGATAACCATTGTGTAATGCGTAGCAATCACAATACCACATACGTATCGACAATGCATTACAAGTATAATCCAGCAGGCGGTAAAAAAGTGGCTAATATAAGATTGTATGAATTTGATGATGATTTGAATAATTCTGACGAGTTGATACCTGTTCTTAATTATATTGAAAGAAGCGCTGCTGATCATGATCGTACGGCACTGCGTTCTATGGATATGACAAAAGAAGGTGATATTTATTTTACGTATTCATTAAATTGTGGTTTTGAAGGTGATAATTATGATTCATGGATAATGATAGAAAGACTGGATTCTGATTTTGATACTTTAGCGACATATTTCTATAATGAAGCAGGAGTGTATAATAGGTCAAGTTGTCTGACTGCAACAAAAGACGATGGACTTTTACTTGTTTCATTTTCGTATAATGTAAATAATATATACAACCGCTGGTCAAAAGTATCTAAATTCCCCGCATCAGTCTTTGGAATTGATAACATAGAAGAAGCACACGCTCATGGTCTGCATCTTGCTGTCGCTTATCCAAATCCTGGCGGAGATATGATGAATATCAGAACCGGTTTGCGCAATGCTGTTTTAACTGTTTATGATATAAACGGAAGAAAAATTCACGAACAGGAAATAACAGACGACGTCACTTCTATAGATGCTTCGGGTTGGAATTCGGGAACTTATGTTTGGAAATTAGGAATGAGGAATGAGGAATTAGGAATGAAGGAGATTGAAACGGGAAAATGGATTAAATGAAGAACTTTAGAATTCTAGAACTTTAGAACTTTAGAAGATTTTTAAGAATTAAGTCTCAAGTTAGCCCTCAGCTATTGCTCATTGCTCGAGGCTCATAGCACAAGGCGGAAAGAAATTATTAACCAAATAAAAACAAGACTATGAACAAGAATAATATTATCTCAATAATAGCATTAATAACTCTGCTTTTCAGCGGAGTTAATAGTGCCTTTTCCCAAGAATGGGAAGCGGTTTATTATAGTGATGAGAGTATTGAGGCTTGTGATTATGAAGAAGCTATTGAGTTGTCAAATGATAATGTTTTGGTTGCGTTACGATATTATCCTAGAAATAAGTTAGGAGGAATTATTTCCACTCAACCGGCATTAGCATTAATATCAGAAGGTGAAGAGCTATTCAGGAAAGAATATATAAAGGATGGACTATGTGAATCGAGTATGCCTTATCTTTTTGAAAAGAATGGGAAAGCTTATATGCTTACAACTTATACTCCAGATCATGATGTGAATTCGGATAATTATTTTAAAAACTTCGACAATCCTCCTGCAGATGCTATTTTAGGACTATATAAATTAGATAATTATCTAAATGTTGAAGAAAGTTATGAACATATAATTCCTATAGATACATTTGAGAGAAGAGATGAAAATTGGTTTATGCGTCCTGATATTCTGAGTGGGTATTTATATATTTTCACGGCATTTGAAGATGATGAGAACATAACAGGTTCTTATATCAAATCTGTCAGCAAATCTGATGCTCCGAGAGGACATGACTCGCTTTTCTTTTTCAAGATGGATTTCGATGGAAATATCTTGTTGAAAAAAGGATATGAAATGCGCTCAACAGGAAATGAATATCATAAAATAGTTTATAGAAGGCAGCAGATGGTTAAAGGTAATAACGGATATGTCTTATATACAACAGGTTATGAAATGGATAAACACGGCACTGTTGAGTATTATGATAATGAATTCAATCATATAGATACTAGATATATTATAGCACCAGAGCATATTCCTTATCATGCAAGTAATATCGGTGATCATACGGTGATGCGCAGCAATCATAACACTTCATACGTGGCAACGATATCTCCTGATCTGAATTTAGGAAATGGTGACGACGTTAGGTTGTATGAGTTTGATGATGATTTAGATAACTCAACAGATGTACTTCCTGTCTGTCGATATATAGAAAGAAGGACTGATGTGCATGACCAGATAGCTTTGCGCAGTATTGATATGACAAGTGGCGGGTATATTTATTTCGCATATACTTTGAATGTTGGTTTCATGGCAGATAGAGAATCGTATGTGATGATAGAATTGCTTGATAATGTATTTGATACAATATCAACAGTTTTTTATAAGGATAATGTAAGCACATCCATAACAGCATCATGTATAAAAACGACAAGTGATGATGGAGTGTTACTCGTAACACAATCGAAATATCTATTAGATGAAAACAAACGATTCTCTAAAATTTCCAAATTTCCTCCATCAGTCTTTGGAATTGATAACATAGAAGAAGCCCACGCTCATAATCTTCATCTTGCTGTCGCTTATCCAAACCCAGGCGGAGATGTGATGAATATCAGAACAGGTTTGCGCAATGCTGTTTTAACTGTTTATGATATTCAAGGAAGAAAAATCCATGAACAGGAAATAACAAACGATGTCACTTCTGTAGATGCTTCGGGTTGGAATTCGGGAACTTACGTTTGGAAATTAGGAATTAGGAATGAGGAATTAGGAATGAAGGAAGTGGAAACGGGGAAATGGGTTAAATGAAGAACTTTAGAATTCTAGAACTTTAGAATTTTAGAAGATTTTTAAGAATTAAGGAGTTCAGGATTTCATGAACTCAGGTAGAGACGTATCATACGACACAAAAAAATTAACAATATGTCGTTGATGCGTCTTTTTCAGGATTTCAGGAATTTAGGATTTCAGGGTTGGAGGTAATATCATTACTGACTCCATTACTAAAAAAAGTTCAAAAGCCAAAGCTCAAAGTTCAAAGTTCAAAGCTCAAAGTTCAAAAGCCAAAGCTCAAAGTTCAACGGCCAAAGTTCTTCTGAGATTCTGAGATTCTGAATTTCTTGTATCAAAAAAAACATGTAGTCTTGTGGTCTTGTAGTCTTGTAGTCTTTTTTTCTTATATTTGCAAATTGTAAAAATTTAACAATATGAGAAGATTGATTTACAGCTTAATAATTGCATTATTCATCTGCAATTATGCTTTTGCCCAAAATAGCATTATTGAAAAGGATTTACAAGAAGTCATGAATTTAAAAAGCGATGAACTGATTAACATCAACATCGTTTTTAAAGCACAGATGGATACAGAAAAACTGAGAGAAAGAGTCGCTGATATAGACAACAAAACAGCAAGACGTGAAGCCACGATAAAAGAACTCAAGATGTTCTCAGAGAACGCTCAGCAAGAAGTTCTTTCAATCATAAGAAGTGAAGAAAGAAACGGCAAATCGTCACAAATAAAAAGTCACTGGCTTTCTAATTCAATCACTTGCAACGCAACAAAAGAAGTCATTGATTTATTAGCACAAAGAGACGACATTTTCGTCATAGGTCTCAATGCTGATAAAAACGTTATTTTAGCTAACAGCGGTCAGCAGTCAGCAGTCAGCGGTCAGCCAGAAATCACATCTAACGTGACACAAGTCAACGCTCCTGAAGTATGGGAACAAGGTTACACCGGCGAAGGTGTTTTGGTAGCCATCTTAGACTCAGGTGTCAATTACGAACATCCTGACATCGCCGATCATCTCTGGGACGGCGGCGCACAATATCCAAACCACGGATACAACTCGTTCGACGATAATATCGAAACTATGGATGATAGCGGTCACGGAACACACTGCGCAGGAATCATCTGCGGCGACGGAACAGGAGGCAAACAAACAGGCATCGCTCCAGAAGCTACTCTGATGTGCATCAAAGCTATCAACAATGGCAATGCCAACGTCAACTCAATCATCTCAGGCATGGAATTCGCCGTTGAACACGGCGCACAAGTTTTAAGCATGTCGTTAGGCATCGCCAACTCATCCATATCAGAAAGAACAATGTTACGTCAGACATGCGTCAACACATTGGAAGCAGGCGTCATCGCCTCAGTAGCTTGCGGCAACGAAGGTAGCTCAGCTTCCAATACAATTCCTAACAACGTACGCGTACCGGGCAGCTGCCCTGCACCTTGGATTCATCCCGACCAACAAGTCAATCCCGGCGAGACATCATGCGTGGTATCAGTAGGCGCTGTCACCAACAACGACGCTGTTGCAGGCGTCTCTTCACGCGGTCCTGTCACCTGGCAGAACACCTCATACGGCGACTATCCTTACAACCCAGGCATCGGATTGATTCGCCCCGACGTATGCGCTCCAGGCGTTGATATAGTATCACTCAACAGCGCAAATAATGGTTATGTAAAAAAGACTGGAACATCACAAGCAGCTCCATGCGTAGCAGGCGTGATGTGCCTCATGCTCTCAAAAGACAACACATTGACACCGGCAGAGATAAGCATGATTCTCGAGACAACAGCAATGAAGTTGGAAGAAAACAAAAACAACGACAGCGGCTCAGGTAGAGTAGATGCCCTCGCAGCAGTGAATGGCATTGACATGGGTCCGATAAAATATATCAGCTTCTCTATCAATGACGAAAATGGCAACAATACCATAAATCCAGGAGAAGAAATAACAATAGATGTCGTTGTTGACAACACTTCTTCAGAAAGTTATAACAACGTAACAGCAGTATTGACTTGCAAAAATGAATGGATCAACTTCACAAATCCTAATGCCGAAATAGGAAATATAGGCACAACAGAATTCACATCTATCGACGGACAATTCCGTTTCATTTTAGACGAAGAAGCAGAAAGCAAGACACCTCTCTATTTCGATTTAGAGTTTTATCAAGGAGATGAAAAAATTTCTACCACACGATTCTCTTCAATTATTTACGATAACGATGTAAGATATTCTTCATTCATCGTCATGAACGACGACAACGGCAACGGAACATTAGAAGCAGGCGAGACAGCAGATTTAGGAGTGACACTCATCAACACAGGCAATGAAATGGCCGTGGATTTGAGCGGCATCTTATCGAGCAGCAGCAACCTCATAACAATAAACGAAAACGAAGCCAACTTCAACTGCATAGCTCCAGATGGCAACGCAACAGCTTATTTCAACGTCACCTTGGCTAGCAACGCTGGCAGCAGCCTCGACATTCCTTTCGCTATCGAGGTGAAAGACAAATACAACAAAACAAATAACTTCAGCATGAACTACATAAGCACGTGCGAAGTGGTGTTCAATCTTATCGACGAATTCGGCGACGGCTGGAACGGAGCGAAGATACTCGTACACTACAGCGACGGCTCCGAATCAGACACCTACACCATCACAAGCGGAACATCTGCAACATATACAAAGACATTGAACTCAGGCGTAAACGTCTCCTTAGAATGGAAGAAAGGCGGCGTCGATAATGAATGTATCTATTCAATAAACTACGCCAACGGCACTGAGATTTTCAGCGGCAAAGGTCGTCAGGACGGAGTCTTCTTCAACTGGATTTACGACTGCTCATGCCAAAACGCAATGTTCCAAAACGGCGAAGGAGTCAACAATTTCGAAATCATCAAACTGAATTATTCCGTCGAATTGAAATGGGAAGCTCCTGAGACACAAGACGTACTTTATTACGAATTATATCGCGACAATATGCTCATCGAAGTGACAGCAGAACATTCATTCTTCGACGAAGACTTAAGCAGCGGAACATATTTCTATAACGTGAGACCTGTATATGAAGGCAGCTACGGAGAACTCGTAGGCGATGTGGTCACTTTCAATGTCAACACAGTTGAAATCAATACAATAAACGCCGACATATATCCAAACCCATCTGACGACAGATTCGTTGTGAAATGCGAGAGAATGACAAACTTAGTCGTCTTCAACATCATGGGAGAGAAAGTCATAGAAAGAGAAGTCAATGGCGACTCATACGAAATCGACGGACTTGAAAGCGGAATATATTTCGTTAACATAGAGACAGAAAACGGCAGCGCTGTCAGAAAGATTGTTAAATATTAAAAAATATTAACATGAAGAATCCTATCAAGGCATTAGCAGGACAGACAGTGATTTACGGTCTCGGAACAATTGTTCCGAGACTGCTTAATTATCTTCTCACACCTTTCTACGTAAGAGTCTTCGTCTCCGGCGAATACGGACAGATTTCAGAACTCTACGCATGGATTGCCTTGTTTTTAGCGATATTGACATTCGGAATGGAGACGACTTTCTTCCGTTTCTCACAGAAAGAAAACAGCAGCAAAGTATTCAATAATGCAGAAAGCGTCGTCCTTCTCATCACATTCACCTTCCTCGTCTTATACGGCATTTTCTATAAGTCGTTCGCACAGCTGATTCACTACGAATTTAATTCATATTACGTACTTCTCATTGGAATAATAGTAGCGATTGATGCAATAGCAGCTATTCCTTTCGCCATGCTGAGAAAAGAAGAGAAAGCAGGTCGTTTCAGTCTGATAAAAACCATCAACGTTCTGTCTAATATACTTCTTAACATATTCTTCTTGGTCGTCATTCCTGAGAAATCGATGGCTATTGCAGAATGGATTTTAGGAGAACAGACATCCTTGCTCATCTGGGTTTTCATCTCCAACATCTTGGCAAGTCTTATCAACCTTATCATGTTAACACCGCAACTTTCAAAGTTGAGATTATGCTTCGACAAAGAACTTGTAAAATCGATGTTGAAATATTCCTTCCCGATTTTATTGATAAGCCTTGTCGGCATGGTCAACGAGGTAGCAGATAAAATCTTAATCAAATATCTCGTCACTATTCCTGAAGAAAGTGTCTTGGCAAGTATGAACATGACAGGGCAGGAGTACGCCATGCAACAACTCGGCATCTATTCTGCCAATTTCAAACTCGGCGTCCTCATGACCATCTTCATACAGATGTTCCGCTTCGCCTCGGAACCGTTCTTCTTCGGTCACGCCAAAGACCGCAACGCGCCTTCTTTATACGCTAAAGTAATGACATATTTCGTGATATTCTGCCTCCTCATATTCTTAGGCGTCATGTTTTATATGGACATCTTACAACATTTCGTAGGAAGAAGCGGCAGCGACTACCGCGAAGGATTGGTCATAGTCCCGATAATATTAATCGCCAATATGCTTTACGGCATCGTCTTCAATCTCTCGATATGGTTCAAACTGTCAGACAAGACATATTACGGAACCATCATCGCGATAATAGGTTCTATCGTGACACTCACATGTTTCTTCGTCCTGATTCCTAGAATAGGATATCTGGGAGCAGCGATAGCACACCTCGCATGTTACATCGTCATGATGCTGGTGTCGTACTTCTGGGGACAGAAAAACTTCCCAATACCATATCAGATTGGAAGAATCGCAATTTATTGTGCGCTTGCTGCAATATTATATTTCATAAGCAGTTTATTTATTGACTTCAACATCATTTTGAAACTAAGTCTCAACACTATAATGATTTTGTTGTTTATGGCTGTTGTAGTCATTATGGAAAGAAAGAACCCACTTAAAATAGAATAACAATTAAAAAACAAGATAAAATGGAAGTTAAAATCATCAACAAATCAGACAATCAATTACCAGCATACGAAACAGTCAACTCAGCAGGTATGGACTTAAGAGCATATTTGCCAGAAGGTCCTATCGTTCTTAAACCGATGCAAAGAACATTAGTTCCAACAGGACTCTTCATGGAGATTCCAGAAGGTTATGAAGGACAGGTGAGACCTCGCAGCGGCTTGGCTATCAAGAACGGCATCACAGTTTTGAACACTCCAGGAACCATCGACGCCGACTACAGAGGCGAAGTTAAAATCATACTCATCAACTTATCAGACACCGACTTCACCATCAACAGCGGCGAGAGAGTAGCACAGATTGTCTTCGCCAAATGCGAACAGATGGAAGTCGTCAACGTTGAGACATTAAGCGAGACAGAACGCGGAGCAGGCGGTTTCGGTCATACAGGGAAGTAAAGACTACAAGACCACAAGACTACAAGACTACAAGTTTTTTTAAAATTAGGAATTGTAGAGATGTATCACACGACACTATAAAAATAAACAATATGTCGTTGATGCGTCTAATCAAATAGGAATTTTTTGAACTATACACTCTAAACTATACACTTTAAACTTCAAAACTCCTTTAAACTCTCAACTATAAACTATAAACTTTATATGCGTAGAATCTTATTCATAATATTATCATTGTTTTTGGCGGATTCTGTTGCGTTGGCGCAGGATACGATACAGCCAAAGAAAAGTCTTGCCCAGAATGCCGAGTATTTCTCTAAAGGCATTGAATACAAGTACAACGAAGACTACAATGCCGCTATAGATTTTTTCGAGTTGGCTCTGACAGCATTTCCACAAGATCATGCAAGCATGTATGAGCTAAGCGCTCTTTATACCATCAATGGCAGGCAAGACAAAGGTTTCGAGATGATACAACAAGCCGTAGAACTCGACAGCACCAACAAATGGTATAAGATTCGACTCGCCGATTTTCACAAACAAAACCGCGACTTTGAAGCATTCATCAGCATTTATGACAAACTTCTTGAAGATGAACCAAACAATCTGGAATATCTAGAAGCATACATAGAGGCATTGCTTAATGTTGGCGACTACGAAAAAGTGACAGAGAAACTTGATGTATATGAAGAAAATATAGGAGTAAACGAATATCTATCAATGCAGAAGATAGAAATTTACAACCTCTTAGGCAAGAAAGACAAAGTCATAAGCGAGATGGAGAAACTATCAAATGCTTATCCTTACGACACTCGTTATATGTCGATACTCGCCGAGACTTACGTGCAAAACGGTCGCGATAAAGAAGCTCTCCCTTTATATCTAAAGATAAAACAACTAGACCCGGAAAATCCTTACATCAACATCTCTTTATTGGAATATTATCAGAAACAAGGAGATATAGACAAAGCTTTCGAGGAATTCATATCTTCAATAACAAACAAAAACCTCGACTATAATACCAAGACACAGATTTATGAATATTGGTTCAACGATAAAGATGATAGCGAGAATGTAGCAAAAGAAGCAGAACAAGCTGGAAGAGCCTTCATAGAGACACATCCTGATAAAGAGATAGGATATTATATCATTGGAACGGTATATTTTAACAACGAGATATTCGACAAGGCTCAAGAATATTATCTCGATGCTATTGCACGAGACAGCAGCAATTTCATGTCGTGGTATCAGCTCACTTTCACCGACGCAGAGCTGAATATGCCTCATACTTTATATAAGCATACCAATACCGCAATGCGTTTCTATCCTGAACAGCCTATCTTCTATCTCTTCAACGGACTAGCTCTCATCGACAAAAAAGAACACGAAGAGGCTATAAAAGTGTTTGAAAGAGGAAGAAAGATGTCGGCCGACAAGAAACTCACCGCTTCATTCGACACTTATATCGCCGACATATACCACGAATTAGGCAATAAGGAAAAGATGTATGAATATTACGACAGAGTGCTCAGAAACGACCCGGAAAACCTTTATGTGCTTAACAACTACGCATATTTCCTCTCTGAAGAAGGAAAACGTCTGGACGAAGCTCTGAAGATGTCGGCTATAACAATAGAAAAAGAACCTAAAAATACCACATATCTCGACACTTACGCCTGGATTCTATATAAACTGGAACGCTACAAAGACGCTAAGAAATGGATGGAGAAAGTGCTGTCGTACGAAAAATTACCTCAAGGTATCTACTATGAACACTACGGCGACATTCTATACAAATTAGGCGACACCGACAAAGCAGTACAAAACTGGAAAAAAGCCAAAAGACGCGGCAACACATCAGAATTCATAGACCAGAAAATAAAGGATGAGAAGATTTATGAATGATATAAGTCAACGGACAACGGACAACAGACAACAGACCTTGTGTATACAATTGACGAAAGGCAAAAGACTAAAGACTTGGAAAGGCGTTTTCGTCATTTGCCTTTTGTCATTAGTCTTTTTTGTAAGTTCTTGTTCTACAGAAAAACATTTAGGAAAATCTAATCTTAAGTCGTTGAGTGCTAATCATCTTATCAGAGAGATTGAAGACAATAAGTTTGATTTCGACAATCTTGAAGCTAAGATAGGAGTGAACCTCAAAGGCAACGACAGCTTTGGTCTGAAAGGACAACTAAGAATGAAGAAAGACAGCGTGATATGGATTTCACTCTCGCTCAAACTAGGCATTGAAGTTGGAAGAGTCATGATAACACAAGACTCAATAAAATATATCAACAGAAGCAACAAGACTTATCTTGCTGAGAGCATCGACACTTTCAAGAAAAATTTCCCTATAGATTTGTCTATACAAAATCTACAAGATTTACTGATTGGCAACGACAATAATCTAAGAAATGCCGACAGAAGCAGAGTTGTCATTGACAATGACAGATATAATCTAGAGCTAACATCAAAAGAAAACAACTTCGCGAAAAATGTTTTTGTAACACCTCAGACATTCAAGATTAGCGAGTACAATATCAAAGATAGCAACAACGAACTAGGCATCAAAATTCAATATGATGAGTTTGATAATGTTGACGGCAAACTTATACCATCGAAAATAATTTTTGAAGACTACAAGACTACAAGACTACAAGACTACAAGTTTAACGTAGAAATAAATTATTCTGATATTAAGAAAGTGGAGAAACTGGATTTTCCTTTTAACATTTCATCAAAATTTGAACAGATACTTGTATGGTAAAGAATAACAAGATATTAGTCTCCTTATTATTCTTTTTCCTTATCGCTTTGTCGGGAAGAAGTCAAACAACGCAGTCGCTGGAAAATAAGATACAGTCGATACAGAAGGACATTAAACTGGCAGAGAAACTGCTTAAAGAGACTTCCAAAGACAAAGAAGTGACTCTCAATCAAGTAGCTCTGATGCAAACACAGATAAACCAACGCGAGAATCTTATAAAGACATATCAGAATCAGGTAAACTTGATTAACAAAGAGATACAGGCAAACAAAAAGGAGATTACATCTTTAAAGAAAGACCTCGCCTTGTATCAAAAAGAATATGCCAATTTGTTAGTTATCAATTATAGAAACAAGGGCAAAGCCAATAATCTGATGTTCATTTTCTCAGCCGACGATTTCAACCAAGCGATGAGAAGAATGCGTTACATACAAGAACTAAATGGTCTGGTAAAAGACAAAATAGAAGAGATTGAGTCAACTCAAACCAAGATTAATAATCAGTTAGAAAATAATGAAAAACATAAGAAAGAGATAGAGCAAATACTTAACGAAGAGAAAAAAGAAAGAGCTGTCTTAGTTAAAGAACGTGACAAACTCAACAAAGATATTGCCTCTCTGAAGAAGAAAGAAAGCCAAATCAAGAAAGACATCAAGAAGAAAGAGAAGGAGACTAAAGAGCTCAAGAAACAGATTGACAAGATAATTGCAGAAGAGATTCGTAAAGCTAAAGAAAGAGAAGCTGCAGCCAAGAAAAACAATACCAGTTCTATCGACTACAATCTCTCTTCAAGTTTTGCTCAGAACAAAGGCAAGCTGCCTTATCCAGTTGAACAAGGCATCATCACAGGACGATATGGAGTGAGCCAGCATCCCACACAGAAAGACGTGAAGGTGAAAAACGACGGCGTTGACATCAGCACCACCAAAGGAGCCAAGGCGAGAGCTGTCTTTGAAGGCGTGGTATGCGGCAGCACAAGCCAAGGAAGCAACAGTGTAATCCTGATACGTCACGGGCTTTATTTTACGCTTTATTCCAACCTCGAAAGGGTTTATGTCAAAGTAGGGGAGAAAGTGGCTACAGGGCAAGAAATAGGCCGAATACACACAAATGTAAGCGACGGCAAAACCATATTGCATTTTGAGATATGGCATGAGAACAGAACCACGGTAAATCCTTCTTTGTGGATTAGGAAGTAAAGTTTAGAGTTTTTAGTTAATAGTTTATAGTTAATGAGGAGAATTAAAGTTATTATAGCGTTTATTGCCTTTTTGATTTTAATATCGTCTTGTTCGAGAGCATACGAGCCTATCAATGTTCAGAAGAAGAAAGGCAGATGCGCAGAATGTTCCAGATTTTAAAACAAAAAAATAGGGAGCATTACGCTCCCCACTTGTAGTATTGTAGTCTTGTAGACTTGTTGTCTTATATAAATCAGTCACCTAATGTAGCTACCATAACAGCTTTGATAGTGTGCATACGGTTTTCTGCTTCGTCGAATACGATTGAGTTTTCTGATTCGAAAACTTCTTCAGTAACTTCAACGCCATCGAGACCGAATTGTTTGTAAACGTCGCGGCCAACTTGTGTTTCTAAGTTGTGGTAAGCTGGTAAGCAGTGCATGAATTTGCATTTTGGATTGCCAGTCATTCTCATCATTTCGCCGTTTACTTGGTAAGGTTTTAACAAGCTGATACGTTCTGCCCATACTTCAGCTGGTTCACCCATTGATACCCATACGTCTGTGTATAAGAAGTCACAACCTTTAACGCCTTCTTCAACGTTGTCAGTAACTGTAACAGTAGCGCCTGTTTCTTTAGCGATTTCTTGGCATGTTGCTACGAGTTCTGCATCTGGTTGTAATGATTTAGGAGCAACGATTCTAACGTCCATACCCATCTTAGCGCCACCAACCATCAAAGAGTTACCCATATTGAAACGAGCGTCGCCAACGTAAGCGAAAGTAACTTTGTTTAAAGGTTTGTCTGTGTGTTCTGTCATTGTTAAGAAGTCAGCCAAGATTTGTGTTGGGTGGAATTCGTTTGTCAAACCGTTCCATACTGGTACGCCAGCGTATTTAGCTAATTCTTCAACTGTTGCTTGGTCGAAGCCACGATATTCGATACCATCGTACATACGACCTAAAACGCGTGCTGTGTCAGCCATTGATTCTTTAACACCGATTTGTGAACCTGAAGGTCCTAAGTATGTTGCGTGAGCACCTTGGTCATAAGCAGCAACTTCGAAAGCACAACGTGTACGTGTTGATGTCTTTTCGAAAATCAAAGCGATGTTCTTGCCTTTTAATCTTTGTTGTTCTGTACCTGCATATTTAGCGCGTTTGAGGTCGCGAGCTAAATCTAAAAAGTATTGAATTTCTTTTGGAGTGAAGTCTAACAACTTCAAAAAGCTTCTGTTTCTTAAGTTGAATGCCATAATTTATGTTTTTTATTGTTTGTTAATTCTATACTGCAAAAATATAAAAATAATTTAGAAAAAAATGCAGGTTGCAATTATTTAATGAATTTTGCTATACCTGCATTTTTATTATCAATGTAAATATCTTTTTCTAAACTACTTACATCTAAGATGTGGTTTATTTAACAACCAATTTCTTAACGCTATTGTTGATGTTGATGAAATAAACGCCTTGGTTCAAATCTTCAATGTTTACTGTAGTTGCACCATCAATCTGTACTTCCTTAACGCAGCGTGATGTCATATCGTAAATCTTGGCTGTGCCTTCTGCTTCGCTAACAATGTTTATTGTTGATGATGCTGGATTTGGATAGATGCTGAAGTTTGCCTTTACTAATTCTTCACATCCTTCCACTTCTGTTCTGAATGGAACTATCGTTGTCTCGCCCCATTCGCCTTCTGAGTTCTGGCCTGTCGCCACTGCGTAATAGTCTGTTTCTGGTGCAAGGTCTATCCATTCCCATACGTCAACTTCATACAATGGATACTGGTCTTCTTCGCGTAAATATTGCACGAATGCTTCCTCGCCTATCTCCTCGAAATATGATTTCTCTATCAGGCCGTAATGATATACTGCTGTCTCTGCATTAGGTGTCGCTGTTGTCTTAACAGAAGTATTTGACAACACTTCAACGACGAGTTCTATCACAGAAGTTCCTGTTCCGCCGGATTGTTCTGTTGTGACGTTCGCTGTAACAATTTCACCGAAGTTGCCGTCTGCGTCTTTAGGAAGAGCATAGACTGTATATTCTGTATTTGGTGCAAAGTCATCCCATGTGTGGGTATATTCTGAAGTCTTTTCTATTCCCCACATTACGATTAATTCTTCCAATGATGTTCCCATCATTCCCATCCACATTTCCATGTTTGATTGTGTGTCTGACAAGAGATGATATGATGCGCAGTCGTCGTTTGGTGTGAAAGTAGCTTCTATTGTTGTCGTTGTCACTTCGCCCATAGTTATCTCAACTGATGGATTAAGTTCAGTATCGTCGTCGTCGTCATCATCATCGCCGCCTTCTATCTCGTTAGCTACCCAGAGGATTATGTAAGCGCCGACTCCACTCATTGTGTTATCTAACATATCGACAGGATACCAATTGCCATCAGCTTCTACTTCTGAATTTGCTGGTACTGAAGTAGGTTTGACGTACAATGTAGCATTTTTTGTAGCATGTTTTATCGTATTCAATGCGATATAAGAACGTCCTATGTTAGGGTCATCGGCCATTATTGTCATGTCATCAGCGAATTCGAAGGCGACGTAGAAAGTGCCTTCCACTTCAACTGGCTGGCCATAGAAATCGACTAAGTTTATTGTGCGACCTTCACCAGCTCCCGCACCGATGCCTGTAGATCCGAATGCATCTTTCAATGTCATAGAAATGCGTGCGAATACTTTATCCTCGTCAAGCTGACCGTTAGTTTCACCGTAGAATACTATTTCAAATGGTTTATCGCTATCAGAACCTGTTGTGTAAGCGCGATTGCGATAGTGTGCTAACCATGTGTTAATTACAGAAATTTCCATTTTAACGCTAGATGGAATTTCAAAACGTTCAGCATATTTTTTGTAATAACGGTTATATCCTGTCACGAAGTCGTAGTCATAATCTTCAACGCCATTAGCTGAATAAGCAGGAATAGAACCACGTTCTAACAATTCATCTTGATTTGGATTCATTGTCATGATAGTATAATCCTGATTGTCGTAGTCCATGTATTCAACTTCAACTTTATGACTTGTTGAACGAGTTCCAGAACTGTTGCTTACAGTCAACTCAATGTTATATTCGCCTGATTTATTGAACAAAACAGAAGGATTTTCATCTGTTGATTGTTGAACAGAACCAGTAGGATCTGTTATTTCCCATAAGTATTCTTCACCATGTTCAGATAAGTTAGTAAGGTCAATATATTGATTTTTGTACACTATCATTCTACTGTCTATCACGTTGAAGTTTCCGCCGATAGCGAATTCAGCGATAGGATTTTCAACAAGACCAGGAGCAGTTATTTTGAAGTCTTCGATACCAACCATTCCAGAGTAGTTTACATCTGAACTCAAAGAGAAAGCGAAACAATAAGCGCCGCTCAACTCAGGTTTGAAGGTAAATTCTTGGTATGCCCATTCGCTTATTGATAGGTCTTTTATAGCATGTTTAACAATAGGGTGATAGTCGATATCTTGTTCAGTACCTACAGTAACAGCAATATCTGTTGCTCTCAACACGCCGCCGCCAGAATTGCCAGGCATATAAAGATAATAAGAGATAACATATTCATTTTCGTTGCTTAAACGGAAGAATGGAGTATAAAGAATTTCGTCACGGTTATCCCAATCTGATTCAGTGGTCACTAAATAATAAGTACCTGTAACAGCATCAAGGTCTGTGATATTAGCTGTGAAGAAAGGATATGTTCCTGATGAGTACCATCCTGATGGTAAGTATGACTCTCCGTCATAGTCGTTGTCGTAATTATCGAATGTGTTAAAATAAGGAACTGACTTTGCATTCACGTAGTTGTCAGGATTAGGTACGAGTTCGTCATTGCCTTCGTCATCATCGTCATCATCGCCACCGCCGACATTTGTATAACCTGTGATTGTCACGTCGTCAATTCCGATGTATCCATGGTCGCGTACAAGTTCTGTTGATTGTTTGAGAGAGATAGAGAAGCAATATTCGCCGTCAGTAGTTGGAGTGAACAAGAATGCCAACTCAGTCCATGATGAATAAGGTGCACTAGTAGCGCCCAATGTTATTGTCTGTGATTCCATTGATTGATCTGTACCAGCCTTAACTTCCACATAAGAATAAAATGCAGCTGGACTTCCGCCTGGAGCGTAGAGATAGAATGACAAGACAGCGTCTTTTCCGCCAGCGAGTTCCATCATAGGAGTGAAGATGACTTCGTCGCGTACGACAGAAATGTTATCAGATGAATGTAACACGTATGTGCCGCTGTGTGAATTGTAACCTGTCATATACATGCCAGCTTCAGTACGAACTGCTGGTGATGTGCCTATAGAACTCCATCCGTCAGGAACTACAGAACTTTCTGTAAAATGAGAGTCATCGTCGAAATTCTCGAAGATTTCAAAAGACTCATAACTTTGTGCAACGGTGATTCTTGTACATAAAAGAACACCTAAAATCAATAATGATAATTTTTTTGCGATATTTTTCATGACTATTTTATTTATCATTTAACAATTACTTTTCTGCTTCCATTATTATATTTCACGATATACAAACCTGTTTTTTGGCTTGTCTCGATATAATTGTCGTTAGACTTATATAACATCACGCCTAATGCGTTGTATATTGTTATATCTTCATTTTCAGGATTGAAAATCTTAAGAACGTTATGTTCTGAAGTAACGATGACTTTGCTGCCGCTAGTTGTCATATCGCTTATCACTTCACCGTCTTTATTTGAAGTAAGTTTAATGTCGTAGAGATATAAGTAATCTTGATAAGGTTTAGAATAAGATTTGAAGCCGTAGTGATATACGCCATCTTCAGGGACTGTTATCTCAAGACTATAAACGTTATATACGCCATCTTCTATAGCAGGCAATTCTGGTATATCGAGGAGTATTTCTTTTTGAGATTCTGGGGTATATCCGTCGCCGAAAGTGACCAGCAATGACTCGAGATAATTCTCTTGAGAAGAGAATGCGCCGAATGTCAATGTATAGACAGCGTCTTTTCTGAAGTTGATAGCAGGAGATATCATCCAGTCGTCGCCGCCATATTGCCAGTTGTAACGATATACAGCAGCGTGGTTCAATTCGTCATAAATCCATGTATAGTTGTCTTTGTTGACGTCGAGGATTGTGTAGTAGTTGTACATATCATAAACGTCGTTGAACACGCCGCCGTATGGAGTTTTGAGAGGATTACCAACGATTAGGTTATTGGAATAAGCGCCTTCGCTGCGTACGTCGCCTATGCAAGAATAGACCATATAGACATAACGAGTCATGTCGCCGCCATGTTTTTCAACCAATACTCTTTCTGTCAGACCTGTTGCAACTTCCACTTCGCCAGGGAATCTTACGATAGTATAGCTAAGATTTTCAACGTCGAAGTCTCCGCCGTGAACGCCAATTTCAGGAGCGTCCCATGTCAATGTTGTCTCGAGTTCGTTTTTGGTCAAGACAATATTTTTAGGAGCTTCAGGCAAGTCGTAACCCACCAAGATGTCGCGTTCTATTGTAGGGCTGCTGCCATAAGTGTTAGAAGCGTAGAGGCTGACAGTGATGATGTCGTTGTTAGCCTGTACAGGAATAGAAATCTGTTCGCCAGGAGCGCCGCTGCCTGTGAATTCGAAGATACCATCGGCATATGCTTTATAATCGACAGTGCCAGTTAATTCTTCACCATTGTATGATGTTGCTGGGAGACGGAATTTCATTGTTCCGCTGTTAGCGCCGTCAAGGTCGTCAACGAATTCGAAGTCGGTGATGACAGATGGGGCTTCCATCAATGGCTCGTTGAAATAACCGCCTGTGATAGAGAACAAGTCGAGTTGATATGCTCTCAAAGTTACTACTGCGTTATATCTGTTGACTTCAGCGATGGCAGCATATTGTGAACCTAATGCCAAGCTTGAGCTGCAGAACATCCAGTACATTGTATCTGATGAGTTGTCGAAGAAAAGCACTTGACGATATTTCATGTTATAGATATAGTCGTCTTTCATGAAGTTAGCTGCTTGCATCAAGCCTACTTCTGCGATAGAACCGTCGTTTTTGTTGATTCTGCCGAGATAATGAAGCTGTTCACCAGTGACACTGTGTTCTGTCATGTAAATACAGTAGAGTTCGCCTTTTGCGTTACATCCTAATGTGAGGAAGCGTTTTGTATAGTCGAGGCGGTCTGCTATTCTTGTCATCTCGCCTGTTTCTGGTTCAATCTCGACGAGCCATGTATCGACATAGTCTTTCACCAATCCGTAGATTTTATGAGTTGTTATATCGTAAGCAAGACATACTGTTGTGTTTTCACAGTTGTCGTTGAGTTCATTTTCTGATAACAATTCAAATGTTGTAGCGTCGTAGATTTTCCATACTGGTTTTTGCTCTTGAATATTGCTATTGTCGTCGTATGTGTTGCAATAAATCTTGCCGTTGTAATAAGTAACGCCGCCGGTAACTTCAGCCTGCAACAATGGAGATTCAAGGTCTGGAGTGAAACCTGTTTCGAATGGCATCTCATAAATTCCGCTTTCTGCCAAAGTATAGGCATCTATTTGAGCGTGTGAGTATGCGCCGAAGAAATCAACGCCTTCCATAGTCATAGGTGTGAAGTAGTCTGTTGTATATGTCAAGTCGCCATTGTCATTATCAGGCAATACTGTCTCTACATATTCTTCTACTTCGAGGTCGCCTGTTTCTTCGCCGCCGTTGCCTGACTGCATGACGTATCCTACTGAGATATCTTTAACATCTAAATAGTTACCTACGTATGTGGCGTGGAAACCAATGTTATAAGAGCCTGTCTCTGCTACTGTAAACTGAGGTGACTGGAATTCAGCAAAACCATTTTGATATAAGTCGTCGTAGCTGTCAACGACTTGTGTGTGTGATGATACTGATGTTCCTGCGCCAATTGTCATTTCTACATCAGCGCATAATGCTTGTGAAGAAGCCAATTTGTAGCAAAGGACGTAACGTGTGTTAGCTTCAAGTTCAATACTTGGTGAGAACAACCAGTCGTTAACATTAGAAAAACCACCTATTGAAGCACCTTTGTTATAATATTCCCATGTTGTGCCGCCGTCGATGTTTTCAACTTCCCATTCAGCGAAATCGGAAGAGTTGTTGATAGGCAATGTAACCAAAGTTGTCACCTCACCTTGATAGTCGTCGAGATTTATTTCTTGTTCGACGCTTTCTGATTCGATGCCGTCAATAGACAATGTAACGCCATAGACAACCATTCCATAGAAATTATTTGGGCTGTATGTGTATTCTTCTTGAACGCCAGCTTCCATATCTTCGAGAGTTGCCACTACTGTGCCATTTTCATAAATCTTGGCTGTCATTGGCTGAGCGATGATGATATCGTTGATGTCACGTTGAGGGTTCACCCATTTGACAGTGACAGTCTTGTCTGTGAAGTTAGAGCTGACTGCGATAGCAGGTGCTTGTGCAGGTATTTGGCTTGTGGTTTCTTTTACTGATACAGACTTCAAGGTAACGAGGCCGTTTGATGCAGCAGAAAGGATATTGAAACCTAATTGTACGTTTTCGCTTTGTTCTGCTGTGATGTGGAATCTGCGTGTTACCATTCCAGCGTGATGGTCGAATCTTTCTTCAATCAATAATGTTGAGGATGAAGTTGTCACTTCCGAGCCGTAGTGAACGTTGATGATGTCTGTGCTGAATGCTCCTCTTTGAGCCACGGTATATTCTATAATATAATGTTGACCGCTCTCAACTGCAAATGAAGGAGAAATCAACCAGTCGTTGGCAGCGACTTCTGTGGTGTTGCCGTTATAAACGACTCCTTTCATTCCGTTCATCAATTCCCATTTGCGACCGTCATTGTTGTTGTCGATAACAGTCCATTCATTCAAATTGTCCGCTACAGTAAAATCGTAGAAATACACGACTTCTTGAGATGTAGCCATCAGCGTTGACATCAACGCAATCAAAAATGTAAAAAGCTTTTTCATAAAAAAAATAAAACGGGTTCAATACATCATTTATGCTTCATTATGGGCAGAACCACATTATCCCAATAATTGAAGACCATAGTAAATAAATTTCTGCAAATGTCTCAATGAAAATAACTTAAAGATACATAGTATTTTCGAGCGTGCAAAACTACAAAAAAATCACAAGAAAATGTATGTTTACCCTACCTTATTTTAAAGAAATAATAATTAATACAATCTATCTGTAATTCAATAATTATGAGTATCTTTGCAGACTTTTTTCAAATTAAAATTCATTTGTATGAAAAGATTAATATACTTTTTTGCGATAATAGCATTATACTGCATCGCTACATCTTGCAACAGAGATGACAAACCGATAACATTAAGTTCAAACAAGACTGAGATTATAGCTGACGGAGAAGACATCGCTACATTCACCGTCTTATGTGAAGGCAAAGACGTAACCGACGAAAGCACCTTCTTCCTTGAAGGTAAGGACGGAGAATTCGGCAGCAGCTTTTTCTCAACATCAGAAGCAAAGTCTTATACATTCTATGCCAAACGCAAAAGTCACACTTCTAACAAAGTGACAGTGAAAGCCAAAGCCGTAGAACCTGAAAATCCGGAAGAACCAGAAGACCCGGAAAATCCTGACAACCCTGAGGAACCTGAAAATCCAGAAGAGCCTGAAGAGCCAGAAAACCCTGAGGAACCTGAAGAGCCTGAATTGCCAGAAGGTCCTATAGAACTATCAGCATCAACAGATACTATAGTAGCTAACGGCATCGATGCCGTCAACTTCACAGTAATGCAAGACAGCATCAACGTTACCGAATTGACTAAAATATTCGTCAACGATAGTTTGATTGAAAGCAATGTATTCTCAACAACGTCTTCTGGAAATTACGTCGTTTATGCTAAGAAAAACGACACAATCATTTCAAACGAAATCACTTTCTTCGCTAAAGAATATATCGCACCTGAAATACCTATCGTCATTACAGCATCGACCGACACCATTGTTGCCGACGGCATCGACGCGATAACATTCACTGTTACAGAAGGTAAGTCTCTCATCACAAACGCCATCGACATTTATGTCAATGGAAATAAGATTGAAGGCAACACATTCACCACCACAACAGCAGGCGACTACACTGCCTATGCAAAGAGAGGCGACGTCACTTCCAACGAAGTGTCTTTCGTAGCCATAGAATACATAGAACCAGAGAAACCTATCGAATTGTTCGCTTCTGTCACCACAATCATAGCCGACGGCAATGAATATGTTGACTTTACAGTGAAACAAGACAATATCGATGTAACAACAGAGACTGAGATTTATATCAACGACAATAAGATTGAAGGATATAGATTCACAACTACAATTCATGGAACATACAAAGCATACGCTAAGAAAGGCGACTTGATTTCCAACGAGATAAGCATTGTTGCAGAAGAATATATAGAACCAGAGAAACCTATCGAACTCACAGCTTCAAAGAACAATATCATTGCAAACGGAGCTGACAAGACAGAATTCACAGTGACACAAGACAATGTCAACGTAACAGCTCAATCAGAGATTTATGTCAATGGAAATAAAATCAACGGCAGCAGTTTCTCAACCACAACTCCAGGTTCATATAATGTTTATGCCAAGAAAAACGACGTCATTTCCAATCAGATTACCATCACAGCTGAAGCAGCAGCCGATGGAAAGACTATCGTCTTCGCTGATGGCGTCACCCTTACTTCAGGATGGTACGACGTAAATAAAATAGGTAACGGACAACAAAACGGCGATATCAATATGTGCTGGGCTGCATCATGCGCCAACATCATTCAATGGTGGCAAGACCGCTACGTTGAAGCAGGCAACACATTGCCAGCAGGCGCTGTGACAGGACCTGGAACAACATACCAACTCGCTCTCATGGAAATGTATCACGAGTTGTGGGACAACTCACGCGGCGGCACCACAAGTCACGGCATAACATGGTATTTCGAAGGACGCAACATCATGAAAGAAGCAGCTGCAGGCTCACACGCCCAACCACTTAGCAACAACACAGGAGGTTATTACTCAAGCATCTGGGAAAGCCAGATATTACCTTACGTATATCACGATTACGATTATGTCGTCGTTCCTGGAATAGTAGAGTATAATGACCTTATCTCAACAGAATACAACAACTATTACCTCTGGGGCAACGGCTCAGGACTTTCCGATGAGCAACGTTTGAGAAAATTCACAGAATTAGTAGTTGAATTTATGGACAGAGGCATCGTCTCTCTCGCAGTGTCACTCGGCTCAAATCTCGGTACTTTGCATCATGCCACAACTTTATGGGGCTATGAAATTGACAACGCAACAGGCTTGCTCACAAGAATCTGGATTACCGACTCCGACGATATGACAACAGAACCTAAAGAGCCTGTATTACACGAATATGCAGTAAGCGTCCATGAGACACACCACACCATCAAGTTCTCTGGCGCACCTTACGGCGCTTGCTATGCAGTAGCGCTCTATCCTGTCTCAGGTTACGGTTCTAGATGATTTGTAAAGTTCAGAGTTCAAAGTTCAAAGTTCAGAGTTTAAGGTTTGATGATGAGGAATATTAAGAAAATATCGCTTTTCTTGGCTTGCATGGTGCTCCTGCTTCATGCTGTGGTTCCGCATCATCACCATAACAACACTGTATGCCTTAGCAAGTTAAGCCATAAAGAATGTCATGACGAAAATTCATGCACTCATTCTCACAACGCCACCGACCATAGCAACGACTGCGAAGAATCAGACTGCATAATAGATGATTTGTTTACAGCTAAAGATAATCAAGAAGTAAAGGTTTACCTCGACGTAAATGTCTTATTCTCTGATTATAATATCATATCGTTAATTAAAATTCATTTAGAAAATATTCTTAAAAACAAAGGCATCGACTTCCGACGAGAATTCATTCCTTTGATATATCATAATCCGCATGTCAGCTCCATCTTTGGACTGAGAGCGCCGCCGGTTTAATTAGGAATTAGGAATTAGGAATTAGGAATGTTCCTATAAAAATAAACACGCATTGATGCGTCTGAATTTATATCATAATCAATAATTAAACAAATCAAAATGAAAAGAATATTTTTAGTTGTAGCATTAATCATTGGCTTGATTTCTTGCACAAACAACAAACAACAATCAGCTCATAATCACGATCATTCAACACATCAACATTCAGAAAGCTGTAGTCACAGTCATCAGCATTCAGCTGTCAGTCATCAGCATTCAGAAAGCTGCAGTCATAATCACGATCATAACCACGACCACAGCCATGACCACAATCATGACCACAACCATGCTCATAGCTCACAGCCCACAGCTCACAGCCATAATCATAACCATGGTGATGACGCTATCACTTTCTCAGTTGAACAACAAAACAAAATCGACTTTGAAGTTGTTGAAGTAGTTACAGAGCCTCTCTACCAAATCATCAGAACTTCAGCACAGGTTGTTCCAGCACAAGAAGGCGAGAAGATTTTAACAGCAACAACAAGCGGCATCATTAATTTCGAGAATAAAGATATCGTAAAAGGTCTCGATGTCAAATCCGGACAGATATTATTCAGCATCGACAACAGCAATATGGCTGACGACAATCTCAGCACACGTCGTGAAGAAATTGAAGCTGAATATCAAAAGGCTAAATCAAATTACGAACGCAAGCAAGCTCTCGCAGAAGATAAGATTATCTCAGAAAGCGAGTTGAAAGACGCTGAGACAGAATATCTCATAGCAAAGAAACATTACGAAAACATGAATCAGAACTTCCCACAAGGCAAGACTCTCCACAGAGCTTCCATCACTGGTTCTATAAGCGAAATCATGGTTCCTAACAACTCTTTCGTAGAAGCAGGTCAGCCTATCATGACATTGGCACAAAACGACAGACTTTATGTACGTGCCGACTTACAATCAAAATACTATCCTGTCTTGAAAGACATCAAAACTGCTAATATCAAGACTTTAAACGACGGAAATGTTTATAGTTTAGAAGACTTGTCAGGTCGTGTTTTGTCATACGGCAAGACAACAGACATCAGCAATCCTCTTATCCCTGTCACTTTCGAAATCAAGAACAACGGCATCATCATACCTGGTTCTTTCGTTGAGATGTTCATCACAGCAGAGAGCGACAAGATGGGCATAATGTTACCTAACAGCGCCATCGTTGAAGAAATGGGCATTTACTGCGTATTCGTACAGACATGTGTTGATTCATTTGAGAAACGCATCATCACTAAAGGCGTCACTGACGGACAACACACACAGATTCTCAACGGTATCAAGGCAGGAGAGAAAGTCGTAAGCAAAGGCGCTATCAATGTGAAATTGGCACAAGGCTCAGCAGCATTAGATCCACACGCAGGTCACGTTCATTAATTCGAGGAGGTGTCTATGTTAAATAAAATCATCAAGTTTTCATTAGAAAACAAGTTATTCGTGCTCGTAGGAGCGCTCCTATTAATAATAGGCGGTTACACTTCAATGCGTCAGATGGACATCGACGTTTTCCCTGACCTCACAGCACCTACCGTCGTCGTCATGACCGACGCTCATCGTATGGCAGCTGAAGAAGTGGAACGTCTCGTCACATTCCCTATAGAGACAGCCATGAACGGCGCTACTAACGTACGCCGCGTGCGTTCCGCTTCCATGATGGGTTATTCTTTCGTATGGATTGAATTCGACTGGGGCATGGACGTATATCTCGCACGTCAAATCGTGAGTGAGAAAATGGTGACTCTGGAAGAAGCACTCCCTGACGGCGTTACTCCAGTGCTCGCTCCACAGTCGAGTGTTATGGGTGAGATTCTGTTCGTTGGTCTTCAAGCAGATACCACTTCCATGATGGACTTAAGAACCATGGCAGAATGGGTGGTGAAACCAGCTATCTTATCTACCGGCGGCGTTTCACAAGTGACAATCATCGGCGGCGACCTCAAACAATATCAAGTCCTCGTTGACCCTGTCAAGATGGCTCATTACGACATCACAATGCACGAGATGGCAGAGATTTGCCAAAGCATGTGCGTCAACTCAGTGGGCGGCGTCATCCGTGACTTCGGCAACGAATACGCTCTCAGAGGAATGGGAAGAACAACAGACCTCGAAGAACTTGGAAAGACTTATATCAAGACTATCAACGACAAACCAGTATATGTCTCTGATGTTGCAGAAGTGAGACTCGGCAGCGCAGTGAAGATGGGTTATGCTTCGCTCAACGCTGAAGACGCTATCATCCTTTCAATATCAAAACAACCTAACATCAATACTTTAGAGGTTACTAAAAACATAGAGAGAAACCTCAGAGAAATAAAGAAGTCACTCCCTGCTGACGTTAAGATGGACACTAAAATCTTCCGTCAAGCCGACTTCATCGAGGCTTCAGTAAGCAACGTAGCACGCGCTTTGGTAGAAGGTGCTGTCTTGGTTATCGTCATCCTCCTTCTCTTCTTGGGTAGCTTCAGAACGACAGTCATCTCTGTCATCGCAATACCACTCTCGCTCCTTGGCAGCTTCATAGTGATGCATCTCCTCGGAATGAACATCAACACTATGACATTAGGCGGTATGTGTATCGCTATCGGATCATTGGTTGACGACGCTATCATCGACGTGGAAAACGTTTACAAACGATTGAGACAAAATTACTTAAAACCAAAAGAAGAACGCGACTCTACTTTCAATATCGTTTTCAACGGCTCATGCGAAATCCGTACTTCCATCTTAAACGCTACCTTGATCACAATCGTTGCTTTCACCCCTATCTTTTTCCTCTCAGGAATGGAAGGCAGAATGTTGAAACCACTCGGCATCGCTTATATCATCGCTTCATTGATGTCGCTCGTGACAGCTCTTACCATCACTCCATTGTTATGTAAGATGATGCTCACATCCGACAAATATCTCACAAAACAAGAAAAGGAAAACTGGTTGGCTAAGAACCTCTCACGCGTTTACGGACGTTCTTTGGAATGGGCATTGACACACAAGAAATCAATCTTGGGCGGAACAATAGTAGTATTGTTGATTGCTTTAGGTTTGTTCTTTAATATGGGACAAAGCTTCTTGCCAGACTTCAACGAAGGTTCATTGACAATATCAGCAGTCTGCAAGCCAGGCGTTTCATTATATGAAAACAATAATCTTGGTAAAATCATTGAAAGAGAGCTACTCTCTATTCCAGAAGTGACATCGACAGCACGTCGTACAGGACGCGGCGAACTCGACGAACACTCACAGTCAACCAACGGCGCCGAGATTGACGTCAACTTCGATTTGAAAGACCGTTCACAAGAAGAGTTCCTCTCCGAAGTTCGTGAAAAACTCGCCTCAGTTCCAGGTATCGCCTCTACTGTTGGGCAGCCTCTCGGTCACCGTATCGACCACATGCTCACTGGCACAAGAGCGTCTATCGCTATCAAGATTTTCGGTCCTGACTTGACACAGTTGTTCATGACAGCCAATAACATCAAAGCTGAGATAGAAGGCATAGAAGGTTTAGTTGACGTCAGCGTTGAGCAACAAACAGAGACACCTGAACTTCAGATTCGTGCTAACCGCGAGATGTTGGCTCGTCATAAGATAACTATGGAAGAGTTCAACCACTACATCGACCTCGCTTTCTCAGGCGAAAAAGTATCAGAAGTTTATGAAGGACAACGCAGCTTCGACCTCGTCTTACGTCTTAATAAAAACTATACAGAAAGCATCGAAGGCATCAAGTCGGCTATGATAATCAACTCAGAAGGCACAATGGTACCTCTTGAAGAAGTAGCTGAGATAGTCTCTGTTGGCGGTCCTAACAGCATCAGCCGCGAGAACGTACAACGTAAGATTGTCATCTCTGCCAACACAGCAGGCCGCGACGTTGTAAGTATCGTCAATGAAATAGAACAAAGAGTCAACGATAACGTCAATATTCCTGAAAACTATTTAGTTGAATACGGTGGACAGTTCCAAAGCGCTAAGAAAGCATCAAGAACACTCATCATCATGACAATCATCGCTATCTTCGTGATATTCCTCCTTTTGTTCGGAGAATTCAAAGACATCACGCTCTCTGCCATCGTCTTGCTAAACCTTCCTTTAGCATTGATAGGCGGCGTCTTCGCGATATTCATCACATCAAACACAATCAGCATCCCTGCCATCATCGGTTTCATCACCTTGTTCGGCATCGCAACACGTAACGGTATCTTATTGATTTCTCGTTATCAACATGGAGAAAGCGCTGGCGTCTCATTACGTCAGTCTATCGTCGATGGCTCCAAAGACCGTCTCAACCCAATCCTTATGACAGCCTTGACATCAGCATTGGCGCTCATCCCTATGGTATTGAACGGCAACCAGTCAGGTAACGAGATACAAAGCCCTATGGCAGTAGTAGTTCTCGGCGGTCTCTTGACATCTTCATTATTGAATATGTATGTCATCCCTATCGTTTACGAAATGATTCATGCTAAAAAACATTCATCACAAAACAATGACTAAGGCCATGAAAAAGAGTTTATTGACATTATTATTTGCATTGAGTATCAACACAGTTTTTGCACAATATGCATATCAGAATATTTTAGATACTATAGAAGCCAACAGCACAGTCTTGGCAGCACATCATAAACAGATGGAAGCTGAAAAAGCTGAAAACAAGGCTCACGCATTAGTAGAGAATCCTGAGATTGAAGCTGGATACAAATTCGGTTACGGCGGCGAAAGCGACAAGATTGAAGTCGGCATCTCTCAAGAATTCGACTTCCCAACAGTCTATTCTCATCAAAATAAGATAAGAAAGATGACATCAGAAATCATAGATGTTCAATACGATATAGACAGAGTCGCTGTTCTTTCAGAAGCACAAACTATATGTACAGAATTGATTTTCTGTAAGATGAAACTCACTCTTTACAAACAGAACTACGACAATGCGGTAAAGATTGCCGACGCTTACCAGAAGATGATGGAGGTGGGAGAAATCAACATACTCGATTATAACAAATCGAAGATAAACCTCGCCAACGCCAAAAACAACTATGACTTGGAGATGATTCATCATGACAATCTGATGGCATCATTAAAGACAATGAATGGCGGCAAGGACATTGACTTTCAATATGAAGACTATGACGTTGTAGTATTGCCAGAAGACTTCGACGAATGGTATGCAAGTGTCGAGCAGAAGAATCCTGTCTTCGAGCAGATGCGTCAGCAGATTGCCATCGACCAACAGAAAGTCAAGCTGAGCAAGGCAGAATGGTTCCCTAAATTCAGCATCGGCTACGGCGCAGAGATAGCCAAAGGAAATGAAGAAGGCGAACACGGACCATCGATAGGATTGGTGCTTCCTTTATGGCACAACAAAGGCAGCGTAAAGAGCGCCAAGATGCATGCCGAAGCAACAGAGACATTACTCATGAACGAGAAAGCTGTGACATACAATTATCTCAGCAGCCTGTTTGCTAAAGCCAAGGCATTGAAAGCAAACATCGAAAGTCTGGCTAACTCAATACAACAATTCGACGGACAATCATTACTCTTGAAAGCATTCGAATCGGGTGAGATGAATATCGTAGATTATCTTATGGAAGTTGAATATTACCAAAACTCGATGTTGGAGTTATATTCAGCGGAATATGAGATGAACGCCACTATGATAGAACTTAAGAGTTACGAGATTTATTAAAAACAAGGAGGCTGACTAAAAAATGATTTTTGGTCAGCCTCTTTGTTTATATTTTAGACGCATCAATGAGTGTTTAATTTTATAGGAATCATTGTTGATACGTTTACATTTTAGACGCATCAATGAGTGTTTAATTTTATAGGAATCATTGATACGTCTCTACTTGTGGTCTTGTAGTCTTACTCCAGTCCTTTCACCTTCGGCATTCCTGGGACGAAGTTCTTGAGATAGAAAGGCTCGAAATATGCTGTATCAACGAAGTCTTTGTTTTTAAATGCTCTGTCGGCGAGTTCTGCCATATATGATGCCGAGCAGTGAAACTTCTCAACTACAGTGATATTCTCGTCATTTTCAAATAGAGAAGCCAGCTTGTCAGCACCGTCGCCAAAGAGATAAAGATGACTGTTCTGCTTCATCTCCATGAAAGAACTCTCATCGATGATAATAGCGCTTGTCTCAGAAACCCTCTCCAATTTCTCATTGAAGAAAGCAGAATAAACCTCCATACGACGAGCGTCAATCATCGGACACAGAATAGACTCTGAACTCTGAGCTTTGAACTCTGAACTCTGAGTTTTGAACTCTGAACTTTGAGTTTTGAACTCTGCGTCTCTGCGTCTCTGCGTCTCTGCGACTTCCTTGTAGTCTTGTAGTCTTGTAGTCTTGTAGTCTTTAAAACCATGCGCCATAGCAGCAAGAGTGTCAACAGCGATGAGAGGTTTTTCCATTGCATAGCACAAACCTTTTGCGGTACTTACACCGATACGTAATCCAGTGTATGAACCAGGGCCCATACTTGTTGCGACAGCGTCAAGGTCACGATAAGACACATTAGCTTCCTTCATGACTTCATCAATAAAAATCGTAATCTTCTCGGCATGATTCTGACCGTCGAGACTTTCTCTTAAAGCTATAACTTTACCATTTTCTACGAGAGCCACCGAACAAACAGCAGTGGAAGTTTCTAAACAAAGTATCATTGATATATTTTTTTGCAAAGGTAAAAATTTAATCCTTATTATTTTTAGTTATGGAAAATATTAAGTAAATTTGCGGGTTAACATTAAGTATCACCTACTGGTCATAAAATCGAAACGTGACTCAGGGGGCGAAGCTATGATTAGAAATTAAAAATACAACATACATGAGAGTCATTATTGAACCTAATTATGATAAGTTGTCACAATGGGCAGCCAATCATATCGTAAGAAGAATCAACGAGTTTAACCCAACAGAAGAGAAACCTTTCGTTTTAGGATTGCCAACAGGATCAACACCTATAGGAACATATAAAGCCTTGATAAAACTTCATCAAGAAGGCAAAGTATCTTTCAAGAACGTAGTCACTTTCAATATGGACGAATATGTAGGCATCCCTGAAAACCACCCTGAGAGCTACCACACTTTCATGTGGACCAACTTCTTCAGCCATATCGACATTAAGAAAGAAAACGTCAATATCCTCAACGGCAACGCTGAAGACCTCGAGGCAGAATGTCAACGTTATGAAGACAAGATAAAATCATACGGAGGAATCCAACTGTTCATGGGCGGCATCGGTCCTGACGGACATATCGCTTTCAACGAACCAGGCTCTTCTCTCACTTCAAGAACAAGAGTCAAGTCATTGACAACAGATACTATCATTGCCAACTCAAGATTCTTCAACAACGACATCAACCAAGTTCCAAAGACAGCCTTGACAGTAGGCGTCGGCACTGTGATGGATTCTAAAGAAGTCATGATTCTGGCTAACGGACACGGCAAGGCAAGAGCGCTCGCTCAAGTTATCGAAGGCAGCGTCAACCATCTATGGACCGTCAGCGCATTGCAGCTGCATCCAAAAGGCATCATCGTCTGCGACGACCTCGCAACATACGAACTTAAAGTCGGTACCGTCAATTATTTCAAAGATATCGAAAAAGAAAATTTATAAATGGTGCCTGAGCCTGTCGAAGGCGACCTCGGCACTTCGACAAGCTCAGTGACCGCTATATAATCTCAAGATAATTATATGGCATCTGAAAACTATTTCATACACGAATCATCATACATAGATGAAAACGTAACTATCGGTGAAGGCACTAAGATATGGCATTTCTGTCACATTCAATCTGGTGCTGTCATCGGCAAGAACTGTTCTTTCGGACAGAACGTCAATGTCGGCAATAATGTAAGAATCGGCGATGGCGTCAAGGTACAGAACAACGTCTCTATCTACGAAGGCGTCGAGTTAGAAGATTACGTCTTCTGCGGTCCGAGCTGCGTCTTTACCAACGTTACCGTGCCAAGAGCGAAATATCCGGTTCATGGGGTTTATAAGAAGACATTGGTCAGAGAAGGAGCGTCATTAGGAGCCAACTGCACCATAGTATGCGGCGTCACCATAGGAAAGAACGCCATGATAGCAGCAGGAGCTGTAGTGACTAAAGACGTCCCCGACAACGCCCTCATGGCAGGAGTGCCGGCACGAAGGATTGGCTGGGTTTGCGAGTGCGGAAAGAAATTAAATTACGATATGAAATGTGAATGTGGAAGAGAAGTAAAAATCAATAAATAATTAGTTAAAACCTAAATCAAAAAATTATGGAACAAAACAATATTATTATTTACAATACCGAAGATGGTAAAGCCAAGGTGGTTTTGTATGCTCAGGATGGCAACATTTGGATGAACCAAAATCAAATGGCAGAACTTTTTGACACCTCTAAGCAAAATATAGGTCAGCATATAGCTAATATATTGTCAGATAATGAATTGAGTAAAAATTCAGTTGTAAAGAATTACTTTACAACTGCTTCTGATGGCAAAAATTACAATGTCACATTTTATTCTCTTGACATGATTTTAGCAATTGGGTTTAGGGTAAGAAGTAAGAGAGGAACGCAATTCAGAATCTGGGCAAATCGAAATCTGAAAGAGTACATGGTTAAGGGATTTGTCGTTGACGATGAGCGTCTGAAGAATCCCGATGGTCGTCCTGATTATTTTGATGAATTGTTGGAACGTATTCGCGACATACGTGCAAGCGAAAAGCGTTTCTATCAGAAAATTCGGGATTTGATGTCGTTGAGCAGCGATTACGACAAAAATGACAAGGCTACTCAGATGTTTTTTGCAGAGACGCAAAACAAGTTTTTATATGCTGTGACGCATAAAACTGCTGCAGAAATAATAGTCAGTCGTGCCGATGCTTCTCAACCAAATATGGCACTAACTTCATGGAAAGGGAGTGTCGTTAGAAAACATGATATCTATATTGCAAAAAATTATTTGCAAAATGATGAGATAGATATACTGAATCGATTGACTGTTTTGTTCTTAGATTCTGCTGAATTACGTGTAAAAGAACGTAGAGATTTGACTCTAAGTTATTGGCGTAATAATATTGATGTTTTGTTAGATTTTCAGAACAAAGATGTTTTAAAAGGGAGTGGTTCTATCACCAATAAACAGATGGAACTTTATGTTGATGAAGTATATGAAGACTTTAATAATCGTAGAAAAATCTATGCAGCGCAGCAGGCAGATAAAATTGAAGAAGATGAATTACGTCAGTTGGAATCAGAAATAAAAAAATCAATAAATAATTAGCCTTTCGCCATTAAAACTATGAATTTCTCAATAATCGGTGTCGGCGGTTACATAGCGCCCCGTCACCTCAAAGCGATAAAAGACACTGGAAACACCTTGGTTTCCGCATACGATAAAAACGACAGCGTCGGGATAATGGACAGCTACTTTCCCCAGGCTTCGTTCTTTACCGAACAAGAGCTCTTCGACCGTCATAACACCAAACTCATCGAGAAAGGTGAGAAGATAGACTTCATCTCCGTCTGCACCCCTAACTACCTCCACGACGCTCACACTCGTTATGGATTAAGATTGGGCTGCGATGTGATATGCGAGAAACCTGTCGTGCTCAACCCTTGGAACATCGACGCTCTCGAAGCAGTGGAGAAATCTACCGGACAAAAAGCATACACTATATTACAGCTTCGTCTTCATGAATCTATCGTAGCATTGAAGAAGAAAATAGACGAAGGTCCAAAGGATAAAATCTACGACGTCGACCTCACATATATCACCGCTAGAGGTAATTGGTACTACACCTCATGGAAAGGCGACATCAACAAGAGCGGCGGCGTAGCGACTAACATAGGTATTCATTTCTACGATATGCTGCAATGGGTATTCGGTAAAGTACAAAAAAGCATCGTGCATGTCTCTAGTCACGACAGAGTAGCAGGTTATCTCGAACTGGAGAAGGCAAGAGTACGTTACTTCTTAAGCATCAACGCCGACACATTGCCAGCAAACGCAGTACAAGGCGAGAAGAGAACATATAGAACCATCATGATAGACGGCAGCGAATTTGAGTTCAGCCAAGGATTCACAGAACTTCACACAGAAAGTTATAAAAAGATACTCTCCGGAGAAGGCTTCAGAATATCAGAAGCCAGAAACTGCATCGAGATGGTTTACGACATAAGAAACGCCGAGCCGATAGGACTCAAAGGCGACTACCATCCATTGGCGAAATTAGAATTGAGCAAGCATCCGTTTGGATGGAAGTAGCAGCTAGCTTTGCTAGCTGCTGTCAACAGACAACAGACAACAGACAACGGTCAACAGACTTTGTCCACAATTGATGACAATAGTCAGGGCAAACAGACATTGTAAAAATTTATTAACCAAAAACATTTAAATCATGAAAAACAGAAACCTTGAAAATTTGAGAGTTTGGCAAGAGACTAGGTCCTTTGTCAATGAAATTTATAAACTGATGCTATCATGTAATGATTATAGCTTCAAAGATCAGATACAAAGAGCGTCAATATCAATTATGAACAATATCGCCGAAGGCTCTGAAAGTGGAACTGATAAGGCTTATATACGATATTTAAATATATCAAAAGGAAGTTGTTCTGAAGTAAAAAGTATGTTGTATCTTTGTGAAGATATGAAATATTGCACTTCGGAAAAACGCATAGAATTACAAACTAAATTATTAACCATATCTAGTAAAATCTATAAACTAATAGAATTCCTAGAAAATAATCAGAAAAACTGACAATAAAAAGTATACCCTAGGACTATTTACTTTGACTGAAAAGTATACCGAAGGACTGTTGTCCGTTGACAGGAAAGTATACCCAGGGTCTGTTGTCTGTTGTCCGTTGACTGTTGACTTAAAAGAATTATGAAAATCTCCATCGCAGGTACTGGTTACGTCGGATTATCTATCGCGACATTATTGGCTCAGCATAATGAAGTCACAGCTGTTGACATTGTAGCTGAGCGCGTTGAGATGATTAACAACAAGAAATCACCGATACAAGACGATTATATAGAAGATTATCTTGCCAATAAAGAATTGAATCTTCGCGCTACTTTAGACGCCGAGTCTGGATATAAAGATGCAGAATTTGTGGTGATAGCAGCGCCAACCAACTACGACAGCGTCAAGAATTTCTTCGACACATCGGCCGTTGAAGACGTCATCAGCAAGGTGATGCAATATAACCCTGACGCCATCATGGTGATAAAAAGCACCATACCTGTAGGTTATACAGAAGCCATCCGTAAGAAGACTGGCAGCGACAACATCATATTCTCGCCAGAGTTCTTGAGAGAGAGCAAGGCCTTATACGACAATTTATACCCAAGCCGTATCATCGTTGGCTATAAACAAGACGATAAACGACTTGAAAAAGCGGCACATCAGTTTGCAGAACTCATCAAGCAAGGAGCGCTGAAAGAAGAAGTGCCTGTCTTGTTCATGGGCAGCACCGAAGCAGAAGCAGTGAAGCTCTTCGCTAACACTTACCTCGCACTCCGCGTCAGCTATTTCAATGAATTAGACACATATTCCGAACTGAAAAGCCTCGACACTCAAAAGATTATAGAAGGCGTCTGCCTCGACCCAAGAATAGGAACACATTACAACAACCCAAGCTTCGGCTATGGCGGATATTGTCTGCCTAAAGACACCAAGCAACTGCTGGCCAACTACGAAGACGTGCCTCAGAACATGATGTCGGCAATAGTGGAAAGCAACAGAACACGTAAAGACTTCATCGCCGACCAAGTATTGAAAAAAGCTGGATGGTATGATTACACAAACAACAATACATACAACTCAAAACTTAATGCCCAATGCTCTGAACTACCAGTCATCGGTGTTTATCGTCTCACGATGAAATCCAACTCCGACAACTTCAGACATAGCTCCATCCAAGGCGTGATGAAGAGAGTGAAAGCCAAAGGCGCTACGGTGATAATATACGAACCTTCATTAGAAGACGGCACCTCATTCTTTGGAAGTAAAGTCGTTAACGACATAAACAAATTCAAGCAAGAAAGCCATGCTATCATAGCAAATCGTTACGACAGCATCCTTGACGACGTCAAAGAAAAAGTATATACTCGTGACATCTTCAAGAGAGACTGACAATGACTTCTGCACTAACGTAATCAGCCCAAAAGTTAACAAAAATTAAGAAAAAATATCTTTGCTTTTTAAATAACAATCCCTATCTTTGTAAGTTGATAGGGATTGTTTTTTTACTTACTCACAATGATATATCAAGCTTATTCTCAATGCGTTAATAAGCAATTATGTGAGTGAGGCGGCGAAGCTATACCAAAATGCAACTGGAAACTAAAAGTTGAAAATTAAATCTTAATATATGGACTAGGTCTGTTGACTGTTGTCCGTTGTCTGTTGACCCCCAAAATTTTATTATCATGAAAGGCATCGTACTCGCAGGCGGTTCAGGAACACGCCTCTACCCAATAACAAAAGGAGTCAGCAAGCAGCTGCTTCCTATCTTCGACAAACCAATGGTTTATTATCCTATATCAGCGCTTATGTTAGCTGGTATTCGCGATATCCTCATAATATCAACTCCACAGGACCTTCCCGGATTCCAACGACTACTCGGCGACGGTTCCGACTACGGCGTCAACTTCTCATACGCAGAACAGCCTTCTCCTGACGGCCTCGCCCAGGCTTTCATCATAGGAGAAGAATTCATCGGCGACGACTGCGCCTGCCTCGTCTTGGGCGACAACATCTTCCAAGGCGCAGGTTTCACATCATTATTGAAAAACGCCGTCATCGACGCTGAACAAAACAACAAAGCTACAGTATTCGGTTATTGGGTCAGCGACCCTGAACGTTATGGAGTAGCCGAATTCGACAAAGAAGGCAGATGCATCTCGATAGAAGAGAAACCGAAGAATCCTAAGAGCAACTACGCCGTGGTAGGACTTTATTTCTACCCTAATAAAGTCGTTGATGTGGCGAAAAACATCAAGCCTTCTGCAAGAGGCGAACTCGAGATAACATCGGTGAACCAAGCATTCCTCAACGACGGCGAACTCAAAGTACAAGTCTTCGACAGAGGATTCGCATGGCTCGACACAGGAACACACGACTCATTAGCCGAAGCATCAACATATATCGAAGTGCTGGAAAAACGAACCGGACTCAAAGTAGCATGCCTCGAAGAGATAGCATACACCCAAGGCTGGATATCAAAAGAAAAAATCATCGAACTCGCACAACCGATGATTAAAAACCAGTATGGACAGTATTTGATGAGAGTAGCTCAAGGCAGTGAGCTTTGAGCAGTGAGCTTTGAGCCATTACGTATAATAGAACAAATGCTCACAACTCATAGTTCATAACCCAAAACCCAATTATAAACCAATCCCCAAAGTAAGAAACCATGAGAGATTTTTCAAAATTAATTATTTGGCAGAAAAGCCATAAGTTAGTAATGTCAATTTATGATATAACTAACAGATTTCCTAAAAGTGAATTGTTTGGATTAACTTCACAAATACGCAGAGCTTCATCTTCAATACCTATAAACATATCTGAAGGTTGTGGAAGAGGATCGAATAAGGATTTTGCAAGATTCTTACAAATTGCCATAGGTTCTGCCTGTGAAGTGGAATATGAATTACTATTAGCAAAAGAATTGAAATATATAGAAGAACAAGAATATCAACATCTTTCAGAAGAGATTATTTCTATTAGAAAGATGATTATCAAATATCAGTCTGAATTAAACTAATATTAACCAGCTTAGCTCACAGCTCATAGCTCACAACTCACGGCAAAAATATGAAACGCTCTATCATAATCACCGGCGGCGCCGGTTTCATAGGAAACCACGTCGTTCGCTTATTTGTAAACAAATATCCAGAATATAAAATTATCAACCTCGACAAACTCACTTATGCTGGTAATTTGGCCAACCTCAAAGACATTGAAGACAAGCCAAACTACAAATTCGTGAAGATGGATATCTGCGATTTTGAAGCAGTATATCAGCTTATGCAAGATGAACAAGTTGATGGCATCATTCACCTCGCTGCAGAGTCGCACGTTGACAGAAGCATCAAAGACCCATTTACCTTCGCTCGCACCAACGTAATGGGGACTTTGTCATTACTCCAAGCAGCGAAGTTATATTGGGAAAGTCAACCAGAACCATATAAAATTGTTAGAAACTCAGAAACTCAAAAACTCAAAAAAGACTCAAATACTGTTGACTGTTGTCCGTTGTCTGTTGACCAAGATAAAGTTGACTGCAGATTTTACCACATAAGCACCGACGAAGTCTATGGCGCTCTCGAAATGAACCATCCAGAAGGAATCGAGCCTCCTTTCAAGACCGTAGCTTCTTCGGAAGGCCACAAGGCTTACGGTGACGAGTTCTTTTATGAGACTACAAAATACAATCCTCACTCACCATATTCAGCATCGAAAGCAAGCAGCGACCATTTCGTAAGAGCATATCACGACACATACGGCATGCCTACCATCGTGACCAACTGCTCTAATAACTACGGTCCTTATCAGTTCCCAGAGAAATTGATTCCTTTATTTATCAACAATATACGCCATCGCAAGCCATTGCCTGTCTACGGCAAAGGCGAAAACGTACGCGACTGGTTATACGTTGAAGACCATGCCCGTGCCATTGATTTAATTTTCCATAAAGGAAAAGTAGCAGAGACATATAACATCGGCGGCTTCAACGAATGGAAAAACATCGACATTATTAAAACAATTATAAAGACTGTAGACATCGCCTTAGGTAGAGTTGCTTTGAGCGATGAGCAACGAGCAATGAGCAGCTCTCAGCTCTCAGCTCTCAGCTCAATGCCAGATAAAATGTTTCCTGACATGGACCTCATTACCTTTGTTACCGACAGATTAGGCCACGATGCACGTTACGCCATCGACTCGACGAAATTACAGAAGGAACTCGGTTGGGAACCATCGCTACAATTCGAGGAAGGCATTGAGAAAACAGTACGCTGGTACTTAGACAACCAAGAATGGATGGATAATGTAACAAGCGGCGACTATCAGAAATATTATGAAGAGATGTATAATCACAGGTCTTGACATTCAGTCATAATAAATTTACCGAGGCGTAAAATGTATTTGTAAAAAGATGCATTTTACGCCTTTTTTTTAAAAAAATTATAAATAATTTAAACAATTTTTCCTTTTGATTTGTTATAAAATATATTTATTTTAGCAAGATTAATTTAGGGAAAGACTTCACTTCTCCTCGCATACATAAGATGTTATTTTACAACACATTAACATAAAAACATGTGAGTGAGAAGGCGAAGCTGTGCAGAGAAATTTGATAAATAGTAATTTATATGTTAATATAAATTTAGAATCATGTCATATAAACATTTACAATTTCCAAAAGATTCGTTATTTTTAGTCACTGGTGGAGCTGGATTTATCGGTTCCAATCTTTGTGAAGCAATACTCAACCTAGGTTATAAGGTACGTTGTCTTGATGATTTGTCAACTGGCAAACAAACTAATGTTGACATGTTTCTAGATAATCCAAATTACGAATTCATTAAAGGAGACATCAAAGATCTAGATACTTGTATGAGTGCCTGCGAAAACGTTGATTACGTGCTTAATCAAGCAGCATGGGGAAGCGTGCCTCGTAGTATCGAGATGCCGCTATTTTATTGTGCCAACAACATACAAGGAACATTGAACATGATGGAAGCTGCTCGCCAATGTGGAGTTAAGAAATTCGTTTATGCATCAAGCTCATCTGTCTATGGCGATGAACCTAACCTTCCTAAGAAAGAAGGCCGCGAAGGTAATTTATTATCTCCTTACGCACTGACAAAACGATGTGATGAAGAATGGGCCAAACAATATACTAAACACTATGGTCTCGACACATACGGAATGCGATACTTCAATGTATTCGGACGACGTCAGGACCCTCATGGAGCTTACGCTGCCGTTATCCCTAAATTTATAAAGCAGCTTCTTAACGACGAACAGCCTACAATAAACGGCGACGGCAAACAAAGTCGCGACTTCACTTACATCGAAAACGTTATAGAAGCCAACCTCAAGGCATGTCTCGCTTCTTCAGAATATGCAGGTGAGGCTTTCAATATAGCTTATGGTGGAAGAGAATATCTGATTGACATTTATCATTCTCTAACCCAAGCCCTTGGCAAAGACATAGAACCAATCTTTGGACCTGACCGTAAAGGTGATATCAAACACTCAAACGCAGACATCAGCAAGGCTCAGCAAATGCTCGGTTACGACCCAGAATATGACTTTGCCCGAGGACTCAATGAAGCCATAGAATGGTATAAAAACAATTTGTAAAAATAAAATCAACATATATGAATGAAATAAGAATCTGTGTAATTGGCCTTGGTTACGTAGGCCTTCCATTAGCTCGTTTATTCTCAACAAAATATAAGACTGTCGGATTCGACATGAATGTTAAACGCTGTGAGGCTCTCATGGCAGGACATGATGCAACATTAGAAGTGTCTGATGAATTATTGCAAGACGCTATCAAGAATCACGGATTCAAATGTACAGCTAACATTGAAGAAATCCGTGATTGTAATTTTTACGTGGTAGCAGTTCCAACTCCAGTCGATGAACATAACAATCCGGACTTGACACCATTATACGGAGCTTCTACTACTGTAGGTAAAGTGATAAACAAAGGCGATATTGTAGTTTATGAATCTACCGTATATCCTGGCGTAACTGAAGATGAATGCATCCCTGTCGTTGAGAAAGTATCAGGTTTAAAGTTCAATGTCGATTTCTTCGCTGGTTATTCTCCTGAACGTATCAATCCCGGAGACAAGCTTCATACTGTCGAAAAAATTAAGAAAGTTACTTCTGGTTCTACACCAGAGATTGGCAAGATTGTGAATGATGTATATGCTTCAGTTATCACAGCAGGAACACATCTGGCACCAACTATGAAAGTTGCAGAAGCCGCAAAAGTGATTGAAAACTCACAACGAGATATCAACATCGCTTTCGTCAACGAACTTTCAAAGATATTCACAAAAATGGGTATCGACACTAACGACGTATTAGAAGCTGCATCTACAAAATGGAACTTCCTGCCATTCAAACCAGGTCTTGTTGGCGGGCACTGCATTGGTGTTGACCCTTATTATCTAGCACAATGTGCAATGACATATGGTTACAACCCTGAAATCATTCTTGCTGGCAGAAGAATGAACGACAGCATGGGCGCATACGTTGCTGACCAAACAATAAAATTAATGCTCAAAAAAGGCATCCAAATTTTAAATTCAAATATCCTGATCTTAGGCTTCACATTCAAGGAGAATTGCCCTGACTGTCGCAACACAAAAGTAGCTGATATAGTCAAAGCATTAAACGAATACAACTTAAACATCGACATCTACGACCCATGGGCAAGTCCAGCAATAGCAAAACACGAATACAATATTGATATCACAAACGAACTTCCTACAAACAAATACGATGCTATTATTCTCGCAGTATCACACAAAGAATTTGCAGAACTCGATGTCAAAAACTTCAGCAAAGAAAACCATGTCATTTTTGATGTGAAAGGATTTTTAGATAAAGATTTAGTTGACGGAAGATTGTAAAGAGAAATAAATAATATATGAAAGCATGTTTTATGGGATTAGGCTACATCGGCCTTCCAACAGCAATAATCGCCGCTAAACACGGCATACAAGTAACAGGTGTTGATATCAACCCTAAAGTTGTTGAACTTACAAATCAAGGCAAACTCCATATCATTGAACCAGGTATGGAAGAATATTTGCAGGAGGTCGTTAAATCAGGTATGTTGAAAGCTTCAACTACACCTGAAGTTAGCGAAGCTTATTTTATGGTCGTGCCAACTCCTTTCAAAGGCAACCATGAACCTGATATTTCATACGTTGAGGCAGCTACAAGAGCTGTCTTGCCTCTTCTCAAAGAAGGTGACCTCTATGTCATCGAATCAACTTCTCCAGTTGGTACTACTGATAAAATGAGAGACCTTATCTTTGCAGAAAGACCAGAACTAGAAGGCAAGATATTCATAGCTTATTGTCCAGAACGTGTTCTTCCTGGCAATGTGATTTATGAACTTATTCACAACGATCGTGTAATCGGTGGCATTGATGAGGCTTCTACAGATAAGGCAATAGAATTCTACAGCCAATTCGTTAAAGGTACTCTGCATCGTACAAATAGCAAGACTGCTGAAATGTGCAAACTTACAGAGAACTCATCTCGTGACGTACAGATTGCTTTCGCTAATGAACTTTCTCTTATCTGCGATAAAGCAGGCATCAATGTCTGGGAACTTATAGAACTTGCTAATAAACATCCAAGAGTAAATATTCTTCAACCAGGTTGTGGTGTTGGCGGACATTGCATAGCAGTTGACCCTTATTTCATCACAGCAGCATTCCCAATGGAATCTAAAATCATCGCATCAGCACGTGAAATCAACAACTATAAATCTTTCTGGTGCGCAGAAAAAGTTCAGAATGAAATGCTCAAATTTGAACTTGAACAAGGTCGTAAGCCATGGGTCGCAATGATGGGTCTCGCATTCAAACCTAATATTGATGACCTGAGAGAGTCTCCTGCAAAGAGCATCACGACAAAAGTAATGCAAAGCTGCAATAATGCTCAAATTATGATTATTGAGCCTAATGTGCCTGAACATAATGTATTCAAATTGACTAACTATAAAGAAGCTTACGAAAAAGCTGATATAGTTGTATTCTTGGTAAATCACAAAGAATTCTCAGAACTCAACTATCGCAATGATGTAAAGGTTCTTGATTTCTGCGGAACATTCAAAAAATAATTTTATGAAAAAGATAATGCTCGTCTTCGGCACTCGTCCTGAAGCTATCAAGATGGCTCCGCTTGTAAAGGAGTTCGAAAAATATCCTAACGATTTTCAAACCATAGTCTGCGTGACAGGTCAGCATCGCGAAATGCTCGACCAGGTGTTGAATCTCTTTGAGATAAAACCTCATTACGACCTTAATATCATGAAGCAAGGACAGGATTTGTACGATGTTACCGCTCGCGTTTTAGTCGGCATGCGTGACGTCCTCAAAGAAGCTCAGCCTGACGTGGTTCTGGTTCATGGCGACACAACTACCAGTACAGCTGCTGCTTTAGCTGCTTTCTATCAGCAGATTCCTGTAGGTCATGTCGAAGCGGGTCTCCGTACTCATAACATATACAGTCCATGGCCAGAAGAGATGAATCGTCTGATAACAGGACGCATTGCAACATATCACTTTTCACCGACACAGTTAAGCCGTCAGAATCTGTTGAAGGAAAATGTCTCTGATGAATCTATCATTGTCACAGGAAATTCTGTTATTGACGCATTATACTGGGTGGTAGATAAAATCAAGAACGACGAAGCATTAAATCACGAACTGAAAGAAATATTACGCAATGCAGGTTATGATGTCAGCCGTTTGGATAATGGTAAGAAACTCGTTCTAATCACTGGTCACAGACGTGAAAACTTCGGTGACGGATTCATCAATATGTGCACAGCTATCAAAGACTTGACAAACAAATATCCTGATGTTGATTTCGTATATCCGATGCACTTGAACCCTAATGTCCGCAAACCGATTCATGAAGTGTTTGGAGAAGACTTGAGCGACTTAGGAAACATGTTCTTTATTGAACCTTTGGAATATCTTTCATTTGTTTATCTGATGGAGAAATCGACTATCGTATTGACAGACAGCGGCGGCATCCAGGAAGAGGCTCCAGGTTTGGGAAAACCGGTTTTGGTGATGCGCGACACGACCGAACGTCCGGAAGCATTGGAAGCAGGAACAGTGAAACTCGTCGGAACAAACTACGACAAGATAGTTACAGAAGTTTCCGCATTATTGGAAGATGAAAATTATTATGAAAAAATGAGCAAGGCCGTCAATCCTTATGGTGACGGATTGGCTTGCGGTAGAATAGTAGAAAGATTGAAATAAATAATGTCAACTAACAATACAAAACAAGCTTTTTGGGTTGCATTGGGAAGTTTATTCTCATTTGGTTTTGCAATTGTTAGTTCCATGATTCTAAGTCGTTATTTCGACAAAGGAGATTATGGAACATACAAACAAGTCATGTATGTATATAATACATTGTTGACAGTTTTCACATTGGGATTACCAAAGGCTTTTTCATACTATTTACCACGAGTAGATATATCTCAAGCTAAAGATCTGATTAAGAAAATAACACGTTTATTCTTCATATTAGGCGCTGTATTTTCGATAATCTTATATGTCTTTGCTCAACCTATAGCAGACTTTATGAATAACCAAGATTTAAAAGATGCTATACGAGTATTTTCTCCTGTACCTTTGATGATGCTCCCTACAATGGGACTTGAAGGTATTCTTTCAACTTATAGAAAGAATAAGTTCATGACTTTGTACACTATTGTTACAAGGTTATTCATGCTTGTATGTGTTACGACACCGATAATATTTTTCAATGGTGGATACATTGAAGCTATTTGGGGATTTGTTATTTCTTCATTTATTTCCTTTGCATTTGCTTTGTATTTAAAATATATGCCTGTTAGAAATAGTGGCAATGAAAAATGTGAAATAACATACAATCAGATATTCAAATTCGCATTACCACTTCTTTACGCAAGCCTATGGGGAATCCTAATAACATCCGCTGACCAATTCTTTATAAGCAGATATTTTGGCAATGAAGTGTTTGCTGAATTTTCAAACGGTTCTATGGAATTACCTTTTGTTGGTATGATAGTAGGAGCTTGCGCAACTGTTTTGTCACCGATATTTTCTAAAATGAGTAATGAAAATTTAAATCCTCAGAAAGAAATATTGCCGCTATGGAAATCTACATTTGAAAAATCTGCAAAACTAATATATCCATTAGTAATTTATTGTATTGTCTTCGCCGACATAATTATGATAGTTCTATACGGTGAGCAATATGAAAATTCAGCAACATATTTTAGAATTAAATCATCCGTTGATTTTTTTAAGGTAATAGTTTATGCTCCATTAATCATCAATATTGGAAAAGTAAAATATTACTCAAACGTGCATATGTATGGTGCCATAATCTTGATAGTTTTAGAATATTTAAGCGTAATAACAATACACAACCCTTATGCAATAACAATAATATCCGTAATCTGCCATATTGGACGAATATTCTGCATGTTGATTTTTGTATCAAAATATTTTAATGTTAAATTACATCAACTATTTCCAATCAATTTAATTATAAAAATACTAGTACCTTCTGGCATAATATTAATTTCCGAACATTATTTATTTATAAATATACTAAATATCAACAATATACTAGTTCTAATCATTAGTTTCAGTATATATATAGCATTATTTTATATGATTTCTAACATTTTAAAAATTGATTATAAATCCATAATAAAGCCATTGTTATCTAAATGAAAATTGTAAAAATAATTATAAAAAAACTGTTACCATATTATTCTAAATTCGAGAAACTTGCAAAAACAAAGATTCCAATAAGTTATCCTAGTTTTCTAAAATTTATATTCAATAAAAATAAGATATATTGGTATCATCATGAAAGATGTACTATTGCTAATCCGAGAACAATCTACGTTGGAGTAAATTGTCTCATTGGCAGACCTGGTTGTTACATACAAGGAGCTGGTAACGTATACATTGGTAATTATGTGCAATTCGGACCTAACGTGGGAATTTTATCATCGAATCATGATTTATATGATCAAAATAGATACAATAATGCCCCTATAAGAATAGGGGATTATTCATGGGTTGGGATGAATAGTGTAATTACCGCTGGAGTTGAGTTAGGACCAAGAACTATTGTTGGTGCCGGTTCGGTTGTAACAAAAAGTTTCCCAGATGGATATTGTGTAATTGCAGGAACACCAGCAAAAGTTGTAAAACACCTAGATAAAGATAAATTCGTACCATGGCATTACGAAGAAGAATGGTACGGTTATCTGACAAAAGAAGAATTTGAACAAAATAGAAAAAAATATATTGATATATAAACATAATAATATGAAATCTCTAAAAATCGTAATTGTTACACAGACTATTTATCCAGCTTTAGATCCAAGATCGCACAGATCTACACAATTGGCATTAGGACTAGCAGATGCTGGTCACGACGTTACAGTCTACGCTCTTCTTGGCAATTACAATTATAGCAAATATCAAGTAAACAGGAATATAAACTTTAAAAACTTAGGAAAGTCAAGACTGGGATTAAAAGACAGTGATAATGATTCAAAATATACTATTTTTAATAGAGGTATGAAAAAACTATTTTGGAAAGTCTTTATGTATCCTGACATTGAGATGGTTCCAATGATTAGGCAAGCTTTAAAGAAGGAAAAAAATATTGATATTCTAATTTCAATTGCGGTCCCATACATAAACCACTTCGCTATTGCTAGTTTGAAGAAAACAAACGCCAAATGCTGGATATCAGATTGTGGGGATCCTTTTACAGGAAATCCTTTTCACAAATTCCCTTCATATTTTAAATACATAGAAAAACATTGGAGCAAAAAAACAGATTATATTGTAGTTCCTATTGAAGAAGCAAAAAAAGGTTACTTGGAAGAATTTAAGGATAAAATTAAGGTCATTCCACAAGGTTTTAATTTTGATGATATCAAATTAGCCGAGTATCAAAAAAATAACATACCTACATTTGCTTATTCTGGTGCTGTTTATAAAGATTTAAGAGATCCGTCCAAGTTTCTTGACTATCTGACGACTCTAGATATACCATTTAAATTGATAGTCTACACTGTAAAAGGTTCTATATTTGAACGGTACACAAGTTCACTCAAAGATAAAATAGAATTGAGAGAATATGTTGAAAGAAACGAACTTATTTACCAATTGTCAAAAGTTGATTTTTTGATAAATATTAAAAATAAATCCGGTGTTCAACAACCGAGTAAGTTGATTGACTATGTAAGTACTAAACGACCTATAATAAATATTTCTTCAGATTTTAGTGATTTAGAAAAAGATACTCTCAATGCTTTTTTAAATGAAGATTACAGCAATCAAATGATTATTGATAACATTGAAAGATATGATATAAAAAATGTTACAAAGGAGTTTATAAAACTATACGAATTAAACAAATAATATAATATGACTAAAAATATTTTTACAAGAATTTTTAAAGCAATAACACATCCTAAATGGTTTTCAATCAATTTACTTAATCGATATGCATCATTAATATCAAATGACAGAATGTATATAAAATGGAAATATTGGTTGACATTAGGCGAAAAATGTAATTTAGATAATCCTAAAACATTTCAAGAAAAGCTACAATGGATTAAATTGAATGATCGTAAAGATATTTATCATCAAATGGTCGATAAATACGATGCTAAGCAATTTATAAAAGAAAAAGTTGGAGAAGAATATGTTATACCAACTTTAGGAGTTTGGGATAAATTTGAAGATATAAACTTCGATTCATTGCCAAATCAATTTATTATCAAAAACACCTATGATAGTGGCACATATTTTATTTGTAATGATAAATCTAAATTAGATATTTCTGAAGTTCGCAAACGATTGATGATAGATGATCATTCTCGCAAAGTAGATTATTATGTATTTTCTAGAGAATGGCCTTATAAAGGTTTGAAACATAGAATAATCGCAGAACCACTTTTGAAAGATGGTAAAGGGGATTATTTGACAGACTATAAATTTTATACATTTAATGGCACAGCTAAATTCTTTTATACAACTTCAAATAGAGGTTGTGAAGGTGGACTAAAAGAAGATTTCTTTGATGTTGAAGGTAAACTTATGGAATTAAATCAAGAAGGATATTATAATAATCCTATTACTCCTGAACTTCCTAAGAATTTATCAAAAATGATAGAATTTAGCACTATATTGGCAAAAGATACATATCATTTGAGAGTTGATTTCTATGAAGTAAATGGTAAGTTATATTGTGGAGAATTAACATTCTTTGATGGGGGAGGCTTTTACAATTTTACTCCTAAAAAGTATAATAATATTCTTGGAGATTGGATCAAGTTACCTTTTGAACAATAATTTATGATAGTTATCAGAACAACAGCAGGTTTTCTGCGAGAAGATAAAGATGATGTGATGGCAAAGTTTCTTTTATTTTTGCTATCACCACTATTAGGATTTATTTATTCATTAAAAAGAATTAATACAAAATCATCCTTTATTATTTTCTTTTTATTCTCTCTATGTTTTGGAATGTGCTTTACCCCAAGTAAATGTTCTATGTATATAGATGGACAAAATTATCAAGAGTTATTTTTGGAGAGCATTAATATAAATAATATAACATTTGAGAATAAATTTAAAGAGTATATTACATTTAATAGCGATGAGAAGGATATATATGCTGAAGCATTATCATTCTATATCTCAAGAATTAGTAATAATTATCATCTATTCTTTTTTGTTGCCTCAATAATTTTTTCATTTTTTCAGCTCAAAACATTTAAGTACTTAGTAAAAGAAAAAGAATTTGATAATTCATATATAAGTCTTATACTTTGTTATTTATTTGTATACATTACTATTTTCAATATCAATGGTATTCGTTTTTGGACTGGATATTGGGTAGCAATGTTTGCTTTATTTAAAATTTTTAGAGATAATAATTATAAATATATTATATTGCTTGTTATTGCTACTCTGTTTCATGGTTCATTATGGATTTTATTAGCATTAGTAATAGTGACGATACTTACCAAAAAGTATTACAATATATGGATTATGTTGTACTTTGTTAGTTTCTTTATCGGACACGTAGCATTTACTATTATAGGAGAGATTACAGAGTACCTCCCAACGTTTTTACAAAACTTCGCAAATGATTATACTACAGAAGCGCAAATAGAACGTATTACATCAAAAGGAACTGGTTTTTCGTTTATTGGAATATTTTTAGGATATTTAATTGATATCTTTTTCTTCATAGCTATGATGATCATTATTAGCAATAAAGAAAAAATTATAAAAGACTCAAGAACCAAGAATATATTTGGTTTACTATTAGTTTTGATTACATTTGCTAATTTTGTTTCAACAGTACCATCGTTAGGAGCAAGATTTGTTATGTTTACATATCCATTGATTGCGTATATTTTTTTATTATGTATCAAAGATTACAAGAAAATGTATTCGCTTTTAATTGCGTTTGTACCATTATATTTTTTTATGAGGATTTATCAGACACTTAAATTATATATAGAAACATTGAATATCGATTTTTTTATTTCTAGTCCTATATATTTACTTAGTAAATATTTATTATTTTAGGTAACATAAAGGGATAATTTAAGTCCAACACATTAACAAAAAACGTGTAAAATACTATATATGGTATGGAAAAGTATATTATATTAAATATGACAGGATTTCTATATACATGAAAAAACTGTTAATAGTAAAAAGCAGGTATATATTTTGAAAAATAAAAAATAAGAAGTTTAATAAATTTAGATTTTTTTATAGTAAATAATTTTATTTCAAAATGAAAATCATATTGTTTACCGATTCGCTAGGTTCTGGTGGCGCTCAAAGACAACTAGTTGGATTAGCTATTTTGCTAAAAAACAGAATGTATGACGTAAAAGTATGCACATACCACAATATTGGATTTTATAAAGATATTCTTGATAAAAACAATGTCGAAAATGAGATCATTATTAATAAAAGCTATCTTGATAGAATCTTTTCAGTACGCAGATATATAATAAAAGAAAAACCTGATTGGGTTATAGCATATCAAGAATCCCCATCTGTAATTGTTTGTTTAAATAAATTATTGGGGTGCAAATATAAATTGCTAGTAAGTGAAAGAAGCACAACCCAGCATATTGGTATCAAAGAAAAAATACGTTTTTTTCTTTACAGATTATCTGATGTAATTGTTCCCAATAGCTACTCTCAAGAAAAATTTCTCGTTGAGCATTATCCATGGATGAAAGATAAAATAACAACTATTACTAATTTTGTTGATTTAGATAAGTTCTCGTATCATCAAAAAAAAAGTGGTGCAAAACCATTAATAGTTGTTGCAGCATCTGTATGGACACCCAAAAATACTTTAGGTCTTATCGACGCTGTTAGAATCTTATCTGAAAAAAAATATTTATTTAAAATAGAATGGTATGGCATAGTTAAAGGCCATGAACAATATTTGGATAATTGTAATAAATTAATTAATAGACATAATCTACAAAATTATATAAAACTTCTACCTAAGACGAATAATATCCATGAAAAATACAAATCATGTGATTACTTTTGCTTACCTTCATTCTATGAAGGCACTCCAAACGTTATTTGTGAAGCAATTTCTACAGGAAGACCTGTAATATGTAGTAATGTATGTGATAATTCAATATACGTAAAGGAAAATTATAACGGATTTCTTTTTGACCCAACTAATCCAGAAGATATAGCAAACAAATTAGAACAGGCATTATTACTATCAACAAAAGATTATTATACAATGTGTAGAAATAGTAGGACTTTAGCTGAAGAGTTATTATCAGAAAGTAACTTTGTAAACAAATACATAGAGTTGTTAGATAATATAAAATGAATATTATTAATAAAATAAAAAGGAATAGGTTTATACGAGGATTTTGGAGACTTTGGACCTGTTATTTCTCAGCCAAAACTACAAAATTTGGATATATATCACCAAGTGTCATAATTACACCACCATATACTATACATAAAAAAAATACATTTCTATATGAAAATGTTAGTATTGGTCCAAATAGTTTTATTTCAACGCCCAATGCCAAAGTTATAATTAAAAGCAATACAACAATTGCTGAAGGATTAACAATACATACGGGAAATCATGCTCGTGTTGTTGGTCGCTTTGTTTCTGATATAACAGACAAAGATAAACCTGAAGGCTTCGATAGTGATGTTATAATAGAAAATGATGTATGGATTGGTAGTAACGTAACATTGTTAGCTGGTATTTCTGTTGGTAGAGGAGCTACTATTGCAGCTGGTGCTGTTGTAAATAAGGATGTTCCTCCATATTGTATCGTTGGAGGTGTTCCAGCAAAAGTATTAAAGTATTATTGGAGTATTGATAAAATATTACAACATGAGAAATTGTTATATGAGGAATCAAATAGATATACTAGAGAAAAGTTAGAAAAAATTATTAATAACAAATGAATAAAAAAAGAAAAATACTTTTCTGTACTCCGTACGACCTATCTAAAGGTAGCGGAATCGCTCGTTGTTCTAATCACATTATGAATTTTTACAATGAACAAATTCAGTCTGAATATGAAATAAAGTTATTACCAATGGATAGAACCACAAATAGTTCTGGTAGTCACAATTTCATTAAAAGGGTTGCTCACGGGCTTTCTGATTATAATAGAATCTTCAATAATATAAAATTAGAATTAGATAAAGACAATTACGATATTGTTCATATTGCGTCAAGTGCATCAATAAGTTTATATAAAGATTATATTTGCATAAAAGAATTACGTAAAAGAAAAATAAGCTCAATAATACATTTTCATTTTGGACGTATACCAGAACTTGCAAAAGCAAATAATTGGGAATGGAAATTTCTATTGAAAATAGCACAACTAGCATCTAAAATAATTGTTATAGATCAGGCATCATACGATACTCTTAAGATAAATGGAATAAGTAATGTTGAGTATTTACCTAATCCATTATCTCCATATATTGAAAAATTAATAGAACAAAATCATAATATATACCGTAGTGATAATACTATATTATTTGTTGGTCATGTTATTAAAACAAAAGGTGTATATGAATTAGCTGAAGCATGTAGTTCAATAGAAAATATAAATCTTAAAATCGTTGGTTTATATAGTGATATTATAAGAAATGAATTGCTAGATATTTACAAAAAGAATAACAACATTAGTAAAATTGAGTTTACAGGAAACATACCTGCTGATGATGTTATAAAAGAAATGTTATCTTGTACTGTTTTCGCATTACCAACATATACAGAAGGTTTCCCTAATGTTATTTTAGAAAGTATGGCATGTTCTTGCCCAATAGTAACAACCAACGTTGGAGCAATTCCAGAAATGTTAGATATTAAAAATGATAATGCTTATGGTATTTGTATTAAGCCAAGACAAGTTCAAGAATTAAAAGACAGTATAATTAAACTGTTAGACAACAAAGAATTAGCCATTAATTTTGGACAAAATGCTCAAAAAAGAGTTAAAAATATGTATTCAATATATGTCATCTGGAGACAAATGTGTAAAATATGGGATACAACTATTTATAAATAATATAATTTCAAGAAATCTCTCATGTACACTCATTTTTTAAAACGTATCATCGATATTTTAATCGGTTTAGTAGCACTTCCTTTTGTGCTAATTGTAATAATTATTTTTGGCCCGATAATTTATTTTACAGATAAAGGCCCTATTTTTTACAACGCAACACGTGCAGGAAAAGACTACAAACCTTTTAAGATGTTCAAACTTCGTTCTATGTATGTTAATTCACCAGACATTAGAAATGCCGATGGCTCAACATTCAATAGCGATAACGACCCACGTGTTACTCCTATAGGAAAGTTTATGCGTAAGACTTCTATAGATGAGTTTCCTCAGTTTTTGAATATTCTTATTGGCGATATGAGTTTCATCGGTCCAAGACCAAAACTTTATAATTCAGAAAGAAAATTATCTGAAATGGATGTTAATCGTCAGAAAAGTTATAGTGTAAAACCTGGCGTTACAGGATATGCTCAAGCATATTATAGGAATAGTATAACTAATGAGGAAAAAATAAAGTGGGATGCTTATTACGCAGATAATATTAGTATGTGGATGGATATCAAGATTATCTTCCAGACTGTCTGGTCGGTAATAGCACGCAAAAACATAAATACAGAACAAAGCTATAAGAAATAATATGAAGAAGTTATTAATCATTGGCGCATCTATCCTTCAATTGCCTGCTATAAAAAAGGCAAAAGAAATGGGATTATATGTTGCTGTACTTGACTTTAATCCTAGTGCTATTGGAATTCCATTCGCTGATGAATATTTCAACGCTTCAACAATGGATGAAAATGCAGTGCTTGAAGTAGCAAAAGGATTTAAACCTGATGGCATTATGACTCTCGCAACAGATATGCCAATGAGAGGTGTTGCAAAAGTATCTGACACTCTTGGTTTACATAGTATATCATACGAAACTGCTGTGAAAGCTACAGATAAATATGACATGATTAAGGCTTTTGAAGAGCATAATGTTCCTGCACCTTGGTTTTATTTAATTAAAAACATTGAAGAACTAAACCAAATAAAAGATAAAGTTACATACCCTTGTATTATGAAACCGACTGACAATGCCGGCAGTCATGGTGTTGTTAAAATAAATTCCTTCGAAGAACTTATCGAAAAATATGAATATAGTCACAGCTGTTCACGTCGTGGCAATGTGATAGTTGAGGAATACTTAGATGGTGAGGAGGTCTCTGTTGAAGTGATGGTCGTTAATGGAAAAGTGAATATTCTCCAGATAACGGACAAACTTACAACGGGAGCTCCTTATTTTGTTGAGATGGGTCATAGTCAGCCATCAAGATTGGATATAGATATTCAGAACAAAATCAAAGATGTTGCAGAAAAAGCATGCAAGGCAGTTGGAATTAACAATGGTCCAGCTCATGTTGAGATGAAAGTAACATCACAAGGACAAGCTAAAATGATAGAACTCGGTGCCAGAATGGGTGGTGACAATATTACCACACATTTAGTTCCATTAAGCACTGGCATTGATATGGTTGAATGCACAATAAAAAATGCATTAGGAGAAACTGTTGATGTTACTCCAAAATTAAATTGCGGTTCAGCCATAAGATATTTTGAGGCTCCTTTTGGCAAGATAAAATCTATTGAAGGCGTTGAAGAAGCATTGAAGATAGATGGTGTAAAACAAATTAGTTTTACTAAGAATATTGGAGAAGAATCAACACCGATTCATTGTAGCAACGACAGAATAGGTTTTGTAATAGCACAAGCTGAAACAGTTGAGGAAGCTATTAATATTTGTGAAAAGGTAAAAGAAATAATAATCACTAATACTACAAGTATAAATTCATAATTATGTACAAAAAAGTTTTAATACTTGGTGGAGAGGGTAATGGAACTATTATTGCTAATGCAATGTTAGATGCGAATAATAGAGGTTATAATGAATATGTATGTTGCGGTATATTAAATGATGGAAATCCAGTTGGAACTATAATTGATTCATTTGAGGTTAAAGGTAGTATCAAAAAAGATTTTACAAGATTTCTCAGTGAAGGATATTATTTCATTAATGCAATATTACGTATTGATGGAAATAGAGAACGTATACAAATGATAGAAGACCTTCATATACCAGAAGAACGTCTAGCTACATTTGTTCATCCATTAGCATACGTAGCTCCTAATGTAAAATTATCTCCAGGTTGTGTAATTATGCCAATGGTCACAATGTCATCCAATACTATGCTTGGTAAATGTTGTTTGGTATTGAATTCAGCAAATATTGGACATGATAATGTAATAGGTGACTATTGTCATATATCTAGTCATGCATGCGTTGGTTCTTTTTTGAATATAGGAAGAGGTGTACATGTTGGACTGAACGCAACAATTCGTGAACACCTTACAATTGGTGATTACGCAACAGTTGGCATGGGTGCAGTATTAACTAAAAATGTTGGAGAAAGAGAAATATGGGCTGGAAATCCAGCTAAATTTTTACGTATGGCAGAATAATTATCCCTTATGAAAATTCTATTTCTTACAGCTTATTTTCATCCTGAACAGGCAGCTAGTCCATACTTAGGAGAAAACCGTAATCAGGCATTTGCAGATGCTGGATATGATATGGTTGTTTATACACCAACTCCAACAAGAGGTATTAGCGAAGATATTAGGCAAGAATACAAAAAGAAAAAAATGGAATTTCTTTATGATGGTAAGATGATAGTTCATCGTTTTAATCTTATCGGAGAAAAGAAGAATCCAATACTAAGAGCTTGGAGATATACAATGTCTTGTATCAAGCAATTATATATAGGTATCTTCGCCAAAGATGCTCGTTCTTGCGATATCATGTTTATCGCCAGCACTCCTCCAATCCAAGGTGCTATGGCGGCATTGGTTAAAAAATTCCGTAGAGACCATATCCCATTCATCTACAATCTTCAGGATATTTTCCCAGATTCTCTCGTGGGTACAGGTCTCGCTAAAAAAGATGGCTTACTGTGGAAAATTGGCCGTGTGATAGAGAATTTCACTTATCGTAATGCAGATAAGATTATCGTCATTTCGCAAGACTTCAAACGTAATATCATGGCTAAAGGCGTGCCTGAAGAAAAAATTGAAGTCATTTATAACTGGGTGGATGAGCAGGCTGTTGTCAACATTCCAAGAAATGAGAATAAACTCTTTGAGAAATATAACTTAGATCCTAACAAATTCTATATCACTTATTGCGGTAATATCGGTCTTACCCAAAATATGGATCTTCTCTTGGATGTTGCTAAAGAACTTTCTACAGAAGAGAATATTCATTTCGTCTTAGTTGGTGAAGGTGCAGATAAAGCGAGAGTGAAATCAAGAGTGGAAAACGAAAATATCAATAATATTTCTTTCCTTCCATTCCAGCCTTACGAAGACATTTCCCATGTATTCAGCTTGGGTGACGCAGGCCTTATTATCTCAAAACCTGGTGTTGGAGAAAACTCTGTTCCAAGCAAAACATGGAGTATCATGTCGGCTGAGTGTCCTGTCATCGCTAACTTCGATGAAAACGAAATAAAAACAATTCTCTCAGAAAACAACTGTGGCATCTTCACCAAAGCTGGTGATAAAGAGGCTTTAAAAAATGCTATATTAGAACTTTATAACAATAAAGACAAAGCTGTTCAACTTGGTAAGAACGGCCGCCAATTCATCATGGAAAATCTTACTCGCGAAATAGGAACGAGCAAGTATGTGAAAGTGGTGAAAGAAGTGGCTAATAAAATAAATAGTTAAAATAATATGAGTTCAGAATTAAAGAAACGTAATATACCTTTCTCACCTCCAGATATGAGTGAGGAAGAAGCAAGAATGGCAACAGAAGCTATTCTCTCAGGTTGGATTACAACTGGTCCTAAGACTAAAGAATTTGAAAGAAAGATAGCAGAATACTGCGGCACAGATAAGGCCGTATGTCTCAATTCTGCTACTGCTTGTATGGAAATGATACTTCGTGTTCTTGGCGTCGGTCCTAGAGATGAAGTCATCACTTCTGCTTATACATATACAGCTACTGCAAGTGTTACTTGTCATGTAGGTGCTAAAGTCGTAATGGTTGATACAGCTCCTGATAGCTTCGAAATGGATTACGACAAACTCGCAGATGCTATTACAGAAAATACAAAAGTCATTATTCCAGTAGATTTAGGCGGTGTTGTATGCAATTATGATAAAATATTCGCTGCTGTAGAAAGCAAGAAACAGCTTTTCAAAGCTAATAACGAGATACAAAAAGCCTTTGGCCGTGTTGTAGTTCTCGCAGACGCTGCACATGCTTTCGGTGCGGAATATAATGGCAAAAGATGTGGTTCAATAGCAGACTTCACATCTTTTTCTTTTCATGCAGTGAAGAATCTTACAACAGCAGAAGGCGGTGCTCTCACATGGAGAAATCATGATGGCATAGATAACGAAGATATTTATAAACAATTCCAGCTATTGTCATTGCACGGACAAAATAAAGACGCTCTTGCAAAGACTAAACTTGGTGCTTGGGAATATGATATCATTGCTCCTAACTTCAAATGTAATATGACAGACATTATGGCTGGTATCGGTCTCGCTCAATTTGAACGTTATCCAAAATTACTTAACCGTCGTCGCGAGATTATCAATATGTACAACAAAACTCTTGGAGTGAAAGAAGGTACATCTTTCGGAGAAGTGAACGGACATAAAATCCAGGTTTTAAATCATTATAATGATGAACAATCATCGAGCGGTCACTTATATCTCGTTCGTTTGATGGATAGAGATATGGAATTCCGTAACGAGACAATAAACAAAATGGCAGAAAGAGGTATTGCATGCAATGTTCACTACAAGCCACTTCCAATGATGACAGCATACAAAAACCTTGGTTTCGATATCAAAAACTATCCAAATGCATATAATCAATTTGTTAACGAAATTACATTGCCGCTTCATACTCGCCTATCAGATGAAGATGTAGAGTATATTGTTGAGAATCTAATTGAGATAATTGGATAATTTAATAAAACAGATTTTCAAATAGCCAAAACCAATGAAACCCAAAAACAAAAACACATTACCGACAATAGTCGAAAAAGGAGAGATAGTCCTTTACCAGCCAGATGAGAGCATCCGTCTAGAAGTGAGAATTGAAGATGAAACAGTTTGGCTTACACGTTTACAGATGGCTGAATTATTTGGCAGAGATGTAAAAACTATAGGTAAGCACGTAAATAATGCATTGAAAGAAGAACTTAGTTCTGAATTATTAAAATTTTACGGCAAAGAAATAAAACCAGTTGTCGCAAAATTTGCGACAACTGCATTAGATGGAAAAGTTTATCAAACAGAACATTATTCACTTGATGTAATATTGTCTGTTGGATATAGAGTCAAATCTGCTCAAGGTATCATTTTCAGAGCATGGGCTAACGAGATTCTAAAAAGTCATATTATAAAAGGCTTCTCTATCAATCAGCATCTCATATCTCTGCAAGAACATTTTGACAATCGTTTTTCGTCTTTAGAATCACGTGTCGATAACCACGAACAAAAAATAGACTTCCTTATTCAAAAAGAACAGCCTGCTACAGAACAGCTTTTTTCAACAGGCTGCGTTTGGGATGCTTATACTTTCGTCTCTAATCTCATCCGCTCAGCAGCAAAGAGAATCGTTCTGATTGACTCTTTCGTAGACGAGCGCACTCTGCTTATCTTAGATAAACGAGCTGACGGAGTAGACTGCACAATACATACTCGCTACAACTCAAAATTGCAACTTGATATTCAAAAGCATAATCAACAGTGTTGTCCTATTGCCTTAGTTCAATTGCCACAAGCCGTCCATGACCGCTATCTTATCATCGATGATGAAGTGTGGCTCTTAGGAGCTTCTGTGAAAGATATGGGAAGAGGATTGTGCACAATCATCAAACTTGGATTCACTCCAGAAGAAATATTGAAAAGAATTTAATTTAAAAATAAAATAGCTCAAAGCTCAGAGCCCATAGCCCAAACCCCAAAACCAATGAAACCTGAAAACAAAAACACATTACCGACAATAGTCGAAAAAGGAGAGATAGTCCTTTACCAACCAGATGAGAGCATCCGTCTGGAAGTAAGAATAGAAGATGAGACAGTTTGGCTCTCACAAGCCCAGATGGCTGAATTGTTTTGCAAAGATGTATCCGTTATCTCTAGACATATATCTAGGATATTTAAAGACAACGAGTTGGATAAAAATAGCAATTTGCAAAAAATGCAAATTCCTAATTCTGACAAACCTATCAGTATATATTCATTAGATATGATTATTTCTGTAGGATATAGAGTCAATAGTCGTCAAGGTGTGGCATTCAGGCGTTGGGCAACTCGTATATTGAAAGAATATATGCTCAGAGGCTTCTCTATCAATCAGCATCTTATATCTCTGCAAGAACATTTTGACAATCGTTTCTCATCTCTAGAATCACGTGTCGATAATCACGAACAAAAAATAGATTTCCTTATTCAGAAGGAACAGCCAACTACAGAACAGCTTTTTTCTACCGGATGCGTTTGGGATGCTTATCAAACTTGGATTCACTCCAGAAGAAATATTAAAAAGAATTTGATTTAAAAATAGAAAACAATCACCCCACTGACAGCTGAACGCTGACAGCTAATAACTAAAAATTATGTCACAAAATCGCATATATCTCTGCCTTGCTCACATGAGCGGCAACGAACAGAAATTCATACAAGAGGCTTTCGACACCAATTGGGTGGTGCCTCTCGGTCCTAACGTAAACGGATTCGAAGCCGACCTCGAGGCTTTCGTAGGTGAAAATAAAAAAGTCGTGGCTTTATCAGCAGGTACTGCCGCTATCCATTTGGCACTGCTCGCTTGCGGCGTTGGTCTCGGAGATGAAGTCATCGTACAAAGCTTCACCTTCTGCGCTTCGTCAAATCCTATCACTTACCTAGGAGCGACTCCTGTCTTCGTTGACTCAGAAACTGAAACATGGAACATGGACCCTCAGCTTCTTGAGGTAGCTATCAAAGATCGAATCGCTAAGACTGGTAAAAAACCTAAAGCTATCGTTATGGTTTCTATTTATGGAATGCCATATAAAATGGAAGAAGTAGCAGAAATAGCTAATCGTTATGAAATTCCTATCATAGAAGATGCTGCCGACTCATTCGGCTCTAAATATAAAGGTAAAGTTTTGGGCACCTTCGGCAAGTTCGGCGTCCTTTCCTTCAACGGAAACAAGATGATAACAACATCAGGTGGCGGCGCACTCATCTGTAACAACGATGCCGACAAACAGGAAATCATGTTTTACGCAACACAAGCTCGCGAGAATTATCCTTACTACCAACATGAGAAAATTGGCTACAATTATCGTATGTCTAACATCTGCGCTGGCATTGGTCGCGGTCAGATGACAGTGGCCGATGAACATATAAAACATCATCAACGTCTTTTCCAAATTTATAAAGAACTTCTTAAAGATGTTGATGGCATCAAAGTACAAGAGAATCCTTCTTCAGATTACGACAGCAACTACTGGCTCAACACCATTACCATCGAACCTTGGGTAAAAGTGAGAGGCGAGGAAAATGCATACGCCGCTACATTAAATGGAGCCGTAGGAGGTGCAGGAAGCGTCACTCATGCTACAACTACATTAACAACAGATTGCCAGCCAAACAATAATGTGGAAGCCTTACGCATCGCCTTGGATAAAGCAGGCATCGAAGCTCGTCCTCTTTGGAAACCTATGCATAAACAACCTGTTTATAAAGATGCTCCAGCTTACGTCAACGGTGTTAGCGAGGAACTCTTCAAAAAAGGATTATGTCTTCCTTCTGGACCATGTGTGAGTGAGGATGATGTTAGATATATTGTAAAGTGTATAGTTGAAAATATAATATGAAAAAAGTCTTCGTTTCTGGTTGCTATGACCTTCTTCATAGTGGTCATGTCGAGTTTTTCCGTCAGGCAGCTCAATATGGCGAATTATATGTCGGAATCGGTTCTGACCAAACAATCTTACATTATAAAAATCATAAGACTGTCTATTCAGAACAGGAACGTCTTTTTATGGTAAAGAGCATCAAATATGTGAAAGATGCATATATCAACGCCGGTAGAGGAATATTGGATTTTATTCCTACTTTAGATATCGTAAAACCTGATATTCTCGTTGTTAACAGCGACGGCGGTTCTGATTCAAAGCGTAAGGTCTGCGAAGAGAGAGGCATAGAATATATAGTCTTAGAAAGAGACCCTCATGAAGGATTGGAAGCTCGCAGCAGCACAGAACTAAAAAAAAGTCCTTGCCTCATACCAACAAGATTAGATATTGCAGGCACATGGATTGATCAGCCATACGTCAGTTATCATGCACCTGGTTGGGCTCTCACAATAAGTCTCGAGCCTTCATTCGAGATTCGCGACAAATGCGGTTTAAGCACCTCAACTCGTAATGTCATAAAACGTATATGGCCTTACCAGCTTCCTAATATGGATCCAGAGACATTGGCTCGCTTGGTATTCTGTTTCGAGAATCATCCAGAAAGAGAAGATGGCATCATCAGTGGTGCTCAAGATGCTATAGGTATATGCGTTCCTGGATTATGTCGCCATTATTATGACAATCACTTCTGGCCTGATAAGATTGAGACTTGTGAAGATGAAGTAGTTTTGTCGTGGTTAGAAAATCATCTCTGCATGATACCAATGGAACCGCGCCAAAAAGGATGCTCTGTAGTGGATGGGATGAATATAACAAAAACGAAAGTTGAAACACTTGCCAAAGCTGCAGATGAATGCTGGCATGCAATTATGAATACCGATCTAGAATTATTCGCTAAAGCATATAAAGATTCTTTCAACGCTCAAGTGGCAATGTTCCCAGCAATGATTCAAGGTTGTGTTCAAGAATATATAGATAAATATTCCGCAATGGATGACGTTCTCGCATGGAAAATGCCTGGCGCAGGAGGCGGAGGCTATCTAGCATGCGTTGTCAAAGACACAGAAAAATTCTGCGAGAAACATCCAGAGGCTATTAAATTGAAAATAAGAAGATCGGGATTTTAAGTTTATGAAACGCTATTGCCAAACTCTCTCTCTCGTCAACGACCCTGAATTAATTCAGAAATACGTTGAAGCCCATTCTCATGTATGGCCTGAGATTATTGAAGGTCAGCGTCAAGTGGGAATCCTTGATATGCAGATTTTTATTAAAGACAATCTGCTTTTCATGATTTGTGATACCATCGATGAATTCGACTGGGAACGCGATATGGCTCGGCTCGCCACTCTCCCTCGTCAAGCAGAGTGGGAAGCTTACGTCGCTCAGTTTCAAGGATGCAAAGCCGATGCCCGCTCTGATGAGAAATGGCAGTTGATGACAAGGATATTTTAGTTTAGAGTTAATAGTTTAGAGTTAATAGTAGTTCGAAAGTTGAAAGTTGTTTAGTTTTAAAGTTTATCTTAATATCAACTTATTAACTTTAAACTATAAACTTTACAACTACTATCAACTATGAACTTTAAACTATAAACTAAAATCCTTATCTTTGCAAAAATTGTCTCTTATGAACAAAAATCATCTTATAATAATGGCTGGTGGAGTCGGCTCTCGCTTCTGGCCTATGAGCACTCCTGAAAGACCTAAACAGTTTATCGACGTATTGGGTATCGGTAAATCTCTTATTCAACTCACAGTGGAACGTTTCGATACAGTGATTCCAATAGAAAACGTATGGATTGTAACATCTGAAAAATATAAAAACATTGTCAGAGAACAACTTCCAGGAGTGCCTGAATCTCAAATTCTCTTAGAACCTTGCATGAGAAACACAGCTCCTTGCATAGAATATGTAAGCCGCAAAATTTATGCTAAATATCCAGATGCTAATCTGGTGTTCTCTCCTGCAGATCATATAGTACTAGACATAAATACTTTCCGCGAAGTCATTAAAAACTCTTTAGAGTTTACCAAAGATCGTGAAGCCATCTTGACTCTTGGAATGATGCCTACTCGTCCAGAGACTGGATACGGATATATAAAAGCTATCAGCAGTCAGCGGTCAGCGGTCAGCGGTCAGCAGTTTAATTTATGTAGAGACGTCACACCTGTGGCATCTAATATCCACAAAGTAGAGGCATTCAAAGAGAAACCAAATTTAGAGACTGCTAAATCTTACCTCAATGAAGGCGGATATTTTTGGAACGCTGGAATATTTATCTGGAATGTTAAAATGGTTGTTAATACAATCTCTAATTTAGTTCCAGACCTAGCTTCTGTCTTCGATAAAATTGAACCTTATTTCTATACAGAACAAGAACAAGAAATCGTAAATCAATATTTCCCAACATGTCCTAATATCTCCATCGACTATGCCGTGATGGAAAAATCAGATGAGGTGTTCGTTTATCCAGCCAACTTCGGTTGGAGCGACCTCGGAACTTGGGGCAGCCTCTACACTCATCTCGATCAGGATGAGAACAGAAACGCCACAGTAGGACAAAACATCAATCTTGTAGATTGCAAAAACTGCATAGTTCACACACCTTCTGAACGTAAGGTGGTAATTCAAGGTCTAGATAACTATATAATTGCTGAGAGTGACAACACATTGTTAATCTGTAAAAAAGAAGACGAACAGCTTATTAAAGATTGGCAAAAATAAAACAAACATAAATATTAAGATTATGAGAAAACTAATTAAAAGACTAGCCCTTGCTCTTTTCAGAGGCAGATATGCTCCAAAGTCATTTTCCAAATGGCTGGTGCTACTCTTCGACTGCTGCATATTCTTCGCCTCATTCTGGATGTATGTTTTCATAAAATATATCTACCACATCGACAATTTTAGTGTTATAGGTAAGATTATCCACATTGAATTCATTCATTTTATACCTCTTTTCATCATATTCTTAATAAATGTATTTATATTCGGTTCTTACCAAGGACTAGTACGATACAGCGGTTTCAGCGACATCAAAAAACTCGCATACGTCAGCATGAGTACTTTCGTCCTTGCCTTCATGACAAAATCATTAGCAATAAGGTTAAATTTACCATTAGAATTAATCCATAAATGGTTTGTATCACATACAGAGGTGGTTTTCATATCAATGTTAACCTTCTTGATAATGACATTATCTAGATTGATAATCAGACGTATCTATAATGAAAACATAACTCATAAACATGATGTAGTAAATACTATTATCTATGGAGCTGGCGATGCTGGAATCATTACAAAAAACGCTCTAGAACAAGATACTTCAGCTTGTTACAACATTATAGCTTTCATCGACAACTCACCTAATAAAATAGGCAAGTCCATCAATGGAATTCCTGTTCTTAACCCTACTAAAATTCAAGATAAAGAATTCGTCAAGAAGAATAACATCAAACATATAATCTTGGCAATTCCAAGTCTTAGCAATAATGAAAAAACAAGAATCATCAATGAAATCATCGATTTAGGTATTAATGTAAAATCCGTTCCTCATCTTAACAACTGGATAGACAACAAGCTTACCGCAAATCAAATTGAAGACATCAAGATTGAAGACTTGCTCGGCAGAGAACCTATTGTTCTTGGCAAAGAGAATATTACAATAGGCTTACACGACAAGGTCATTATGGTAACTGGCGCTGCTGGTTCAATCGGAAGTGAGATATGTCGTCAAGTTCTTCATTATAAACCTAGAAAGCTTATTTTATTGGACCAGGCCGAATCGCCATTGTACGATATTCAATTTGAACTTAAAAACAATGAGCCTTACCGTTCTTTAAATATCCCTATGGAATTTGTGATTGGCAATGTGAAGGATAATATTAAAATGAGAGAGGTCTTTGAAAAATATCGTCCTCAGATTGTATATCACACTGCCGCTTACAAACACGTTCCTCTTATGGAAGAATTTCCATACGAAGCTGTATTCGTAAATGTATTAGGCACCAAAAACATTGCAGATTTGGCAATAGAATTTGAGGTTGAAAAATTTGTCATGGTATCAACCGACAAAGCTGTTAACCCTACAAACGTAATGGGAGCCACCAAACGCATAGCCGAAATATATACTCAAAGTCGTAATACCGATAAGACAGCTTTTGTAACAACACGTTTTGGTAACGTATTAGGTTCAAATGGCTCTGTCATTCCATTATTTAAGAAACAATTGGCATACGGCGGACCTTTGACTGTAACCGACAGAAATATCATACGCTATTTCATGACAATTCCTGAAGCTTGCAGCCTTGTATTAGAAGCTGGCGTGATGGGCAACAAAGAAGATATTTTCGTTTTTGATATGGGAGAACCAGTCAAGATTTATGATTTGGCTAAGAAAATGATAAAACTATCTAGAAAAGAAGGCATTGAGATAGAAATAACAGGTCTGCGCCCAGGAGAAAAACTTTATGAAGAATTGCTATCTACAAAAGAAAATACCATACCTACAGAACATGCTAAAATCATGAGGGCTAAGGTACGCCGCTACAGTCAAGAAGAAGTTGATGAGTCTATTAACACACTCATAAATCTTATTCCTACATGCGACAATTTCAAAATTGTCGCTCAGATGAAAAAGATAGTTCCTGAATTTATTAGCAACAATTCTATTTATTCATACCTCGACAAAAAGTAAAAGTAATGAATTTAAAAAGATATATCTTTACATTATTTATTTGTCTTCTGACATTGGGGGAAGCATCATCCCAAGAATCACTCATTCCTCTCAACGACGATTATGAAATGGAAATACAAGCCGCTGCCTACAATTCGGCTTATCGTTTTCATACAGCAGTGAAGTCATGGTCAGAACATCAGTTTAAAGATATTATAAACATAGATAGCCTTAACAAATCTCAATTTATAGTTAAGAAATTCAACAGAAAATGGAAAAACTATGCATGGAATTCTATTTTCAACACCGATTTCATTGGATTCAAATCTAATGATTATTACATTGCTATCAACCCTATCATAGATTTCAATTTGGGCAATGACAACGGAAAGACTACATGGGTCAACACGCGCGGCGCTGAAGTGAAAGGTACAATCGGAGACAACTTCGCTTTTTACAGTAACATCAGAGAAAACCAAGCTGTATTTCCAGATTACATAGATAAATTCGCAAGAGAAAACACCATCATTCCAGGACAAGGTCACGCACGACATTTCAAAGAAACAGGCTTCGATTATGCAAATGCTTCTGCTTATATCGCCATGCGTCCCATCAATTGGTTACAAGCCACTTTAGGTTACGGCAAGAATTTCATCGGTGATGGCTATAGGTCTTTGATACTATCAGACAACGCATTTGCTTATCCCTACGTAAAATTAACAGCCGATGTATGGAATATACAATATACATGTCTTTATGCACAAATGTCTGACAAGAACAGAATCCTTGAAGACGACACTTTCGCAAGAAAAAATATAGTAATACATTATTTGGATTGGGCTGTTACAAAACGTATAAACCTTGGTCTATTCGATGCTATAGTATGCAGAGGTCAGGATGAAAACGGTGTTAGAAGAGAATTAGACTTCCAATATATAAATCCATTGATATTCTTAAGAACGACAGATTATTACGTAGGAGCATCTCCTGATAATGCATTGCTTGGAGCAACGGCAAGCTTCATTGCAGGTAAACACACCACATTCTACGCACAATTCATCTTGGACGAGATGACTGTCAAAGAATTTATCGGAGGTAATGGTTACTGGGCTAACAAACAATCATATCAGTTTGGTATAAAAAGCTATGACTGTTTTGGTGTTAAAAACTTATTCCTTCAAGGAGAATTGAACGTCGTAAGACCATATATGTATTCTCATTATGATGGTGAAGATAATTACGCACATTTGAACCAATCATTAGCCCATCCTTGGGGTGCTAATTTCTACGAAATTGTTGCAAGAGCACAATACAATCACAAAAGATTATATTTACAATACAAGATGAATTTCGGCCAATGGGGCGACGACATCACAACAGAAAACGGTGAATTTCAATATTTTGGTCATGATATATATCATAATTATTATGACTACTATCAAATTGAAGGTTACGAAAAACCATATTATGGACACTATATATTAACAGGAGAGTTGAATTCGTTGATGATGAATAATTTTGTTATCTCATGGCTCGTAAATCCTTCATATAATCTAAATGTTTTTACAGAAGTGACACATAGAAGTCAGAATATAGAAAGTGGGGACACTTTCAACAATTTCATAGTAAGTTTTGGTATAAGAACCACATTAGATAGAAAATATTACGATTTTTAAGATATGTTGACATCATTTAAAAACTTAAAGTCATTTCAATTAAGCGAGTTTGTATTACTCATCTTGTATGCTTTCTGTATTCCTTTCTCGTGGCGAATAGCATCCTATATAATGATTGGGATTTTCGTCAGCACAATTTTAAAAGGAATATTCGAGGAAGGATTCAAAACAAATCTGTTACAATATAAGAATAAAATTGTATATTTTATTTTTATTGCTTTCTGGTTACTTTATGCAATCAGTTTTTTCTATTCTGAAAATACAGAGGAAGCGAGGATTCAGATAGGCAAGAAGTTGCCTTTCTTCTTGTTTTCACTATTTTTCCTAACCTCTAACTTGTCATATCTCACCCCAAATAGGGTCAAAATGATAATGTATTGTTTTGTTTGGGGAATATTAGCCATGTTTTTTGTCAATCTTATTTGGGCTGGATATGATGTTCTTATTGAAGATAAAGGTATAAGCAGGTTTTATGATCCAAGATTATTGAATGAAGGAACTGGAAGTATTCATCATACATATACATCCATATATTCATGTTTAGGAATAAGTTTTTGTTTTTACGAATTAATTGTACAAACTGATATTAAAATAAAGCTGTATAACATTATATCAATAGCATTATTGATATTGTTTATCGCGCTTTCTAATTCAAGGGCTGGATTATTATGTGTAGTAACTATTTTTGTAACAATGTGGTTGTGGTTGACATTTGTAAAAAAACAAAAGAAAATAGGATATAGTATAGGCACAATAATATTATGTTTAGTAATAGTATGTGGTCTTGTATTTAGAAAAAGTGTAGAAAGAATTACAAATACAATATCTAATCTTAACAATATTGAACGACAAGACAGGCGTATAGGTATAACAATAGGGTATAAGGATTTATTGATTGATAAATTCTGGTTCGGTGTCGGAGCAGGCGATCGCTCTGACGAAACCTTGAAAAGTTATTTGAAAAAAGAAGAAGAATTGATGCATAATGTAAAACCTGTACATGGTATATATTCTGAAGAATTTATTCGTAATAGACGTGAATGCCTTGAAAATATTGACAACAAATCAGGAGGCATATTAGATGATAAAACCTTCGAATATGCAAAAGAAAAGGCAGAGGAATTTGGGTGCGATTATAATTCTCTGAAGGAGATTTTAGCCTCATATATAAATATTAATGTTGCTATAGATAGTAAATGCAATGCCCACAATCAATTTTCTGACATTATAATAGCTGTTGGATTACCTGGATTGATTCTATTTCTTATGATGTTCGCTTGTCCTATTTATCTATGGATAAAAAACAGAAACTTCGACATCACATTTTTCTCGCTATTGTTCATCATTGCTTTTAACTCATTATTCGAATCGGTCCTGGAACGACAAATGGGTATCATGTTTTTCGTATTTTTCTATTTTATACTATTCCACAATAATTTCTGTCAACAAAAGACAAAGAACTGACAACAGTTTATAACAAATTGTTGACGACACCAATATGAGCAAAGTTTCACTTTATATAAAATATACGTTCGATAAGATTGCAGCCTTGTTGGGAATAATCGTATTATCTCCACTTATGTTGATAATATTTACAATCCATAAAATACTTATGTCTGATGGTGATTTTATCTTTAAACAAGAAAGAGTAGGGCAATATGGAAAAATATTCAACATATATAAAATAAGGACGATGAAAAACAATTGCGAAAAAAATGATAATTTCGTCACAACAGCCAATGACGACAGAATACTTCCTTTTGGCAAATGGCTTCGCAGAACAAAGATAGATGAGATTGTAGAACTTATCAATGTATTAAAAGGAGATATGAGTCTGGTTGGACCTCGTCCTGATGTTAAAGGCTATGCCGACATGCTGGATGGAGAAGACAGAAAAATTCTAGAACTTCGTCCTGGCATAACAGGTCCGGCTTCTCTTAAATATATAAATGAAGAAGAAATTCTTGCTCATGTAGAGAATCCAAAACTATATAACGACACTGTCATTTTTCCTGATAAAGTAAAAATAAATCTAGAATACTATTATAACAGAACTTTCTGGGGAGATATTAGAATTATACTTAATACAATATTCAGAAAGTGACTAATGGCTAAAGGCTAATGACTAAGGGGAAATCCCACATTCCTAACTCTTAATTAAAAATGGTTTCCATAATAACACCAGCATATAATAGTGAGAAATATATCGCTGAAACGATTCTTTCAGTATTGGCACAGTCGTACCAAAATTGGGAAATGATTATCGTTGATGACAGTTCCACAGATAAAACCGCTGAAATCATTTCATCGTTTCAGGAAAAGGATTCGAGGATAAAATATATCTACAACTCAACAAACAAAGGCTCAGCCTATTCTCGCAATGTCGCTTTACAAAAAGCTAAAGGAAAATGGATTGCTTTTCTCGACAGCGATGACTTATGGCATCCGAAAAAACTCGAGAAACAAATCGAGTTCATGAAAAAAAACAACTATCATTTTTCATATACCAACTATTGTGAAATCGACGAGAATTCCAAAGAAAAAGGCATTTTAATAAGCGGACCTAAAAAAATAACGGAAAAAATGATGAAAGCTTATTGCTGGCCAGGTTGCTTAACAGTGATGTATGATGTCGATAAAACAGGATTGATACAGAGTGCCGATTTAGAAATTAATGAAGAATATGCTATATGGATTAAAATCTCAAAATTAACCAATTGCCATCTTCTTAAAGAAAATTTGGCTAAATATCGCAGACACAAAAAATCATTAAGCAATAAATCGTATTTCAGATTGATTAAATGGCATTATCTTATGTTCAGAAAATCTGAAAATAAAAGCATGATTACATCAGTAATATTAACTATCAACAACTTATTCTTCGGCATAATTAAAAAAATAATTTACAGACAATCATACTGATGAACATAAATCAATATAGATATTATAAAGGTGCGTGGATTTTTTTGGAAGAAAACAAAGAAACGCTTCTTTCAAAAGAAGAAAGCAAACAGCTGCTCAAAAAAGGCGGCTTGATGGTTCGTAATATCTATGATTTTGACTGCAAGGAAGAAACAACGTTCTGGTTTGTCATAAAAGATAAAATAGAAGATATTTCCGAATTGCCTTTTTCTGCAAGAAGAAACATCAGAAGAGCATTAAGATTCTATAACATTAAGAAAATAAATCTTAAAGAATTTTCAGAAATAGCATTCCCAATAATAACGTCAGCCCAACAATCATACAAAATCAAATGTAATGTAATAAACAAAAAGGAATTTGATGAGATGATAAGAAACTATGAAAATGAATCTGACAAAGAATTTTGGGCTGTTGAACGCAAAGACAACAAAGAAATAGTTGCTATTTCTATTAATAGAATAAAGAACGACAGTTGCGAATATGACGATATGAAATGCAAAACAGAAGCATTAAAAGACAGAACATATCCTTATTACGGACTTATTTTCACTATGAACAAGCATTATCTTGAAGAAAAAAAGTTGAAATATGTGAGTGACGGCAGCCGTTCCATGACAGAACATTCCAACATTCAAGAGTTTTTAATGCATAATTTTGGGTTCAGAAAAGCATTCTGTAAAATCCATATTTTTTACAAATGGTGGTTTTTTGTCGTCATAAAATCGCTTTTTCCACTAAGAAATCATATCAAAAATAGAAATATCAGAGCTATTTTGAAGATGGAAGAGCATTCCCGCAATTTTCGATAGTTTGATTATCAGTAAATTACAAACAAAATAAAAATATTTTAAAAAAAGTTAAAAAAAAACTTGTCGGGATAAAAAAAAGATGTACCTTTGCAATCGCAAAACGGAGACAAAAACGTTGCAAACGCCTCCTTAGCTCAGTTGGTTAGAGCATCTGACTGTTAATCAGGGGGTCTCAGGTTCAAGTCCTGAAGGGGGCGCAAAGAGAGAGATTACAAAGTGTAATTTTTTTATGTTTCATGTTATTAATTGAAGAAGATGGTTGCCGCTCAAGCAATCATTTTCTTTTTTTATACCTAGTTGATCATATTAAACTCGCCTTGAGCAGTGAGCTATGAGCAACGAGCAATGCTCACTTCTCACAGCTCATTACCCAAAGCCTAAAAATAATCATTATGAAAAAGTCAGTAATTGGAATTGGAAGCGCTTTGGTTGACATTCTGACAAGAATCGACGACGACAGCGTACTCAATGAATTAAACATCCCTAAAGGCTCGATGCAGCTTGTTGACGAGAGCTCATCAGCATTGATAGAAAAGAAGCTTGAAAATTATGAAAGCTCGATGGCGCCAGGCGGCTCAGCAGCTAACACGATTCACGGCTTGGCTAAATTAGGCATCGAAAGCGGATTCATCTCATATATAGGCAATGACGAAACAGGCAAGTTCTTCGAAGAGTCAATGAACTCTGTAGGCGTAAAGCCAATGATGTTCCACACCGACACAGCATCAGGCACAGCACGCACAATTATCTCAAAAGACGGAGAACGCACATTTGCCACCAACCTCGGAGCTTCTGTAGAACTCAACGAAGACGTCATCACAACAGAATTATTCAAAGGATGGGACTACTGCTACGTTGAAGGCTACCTCATAGCCAACAGACCATTATTCAAGAAAGTGATAGAGACAGCTAAAGAAAGCGGATGCAAAGTCGTTTTAGATCTTGCAAGCTACAATGTTGTTGAAGCAAACCGTGACTTCTTGAACGAACTTCTTTCACAGGTTGACATCATTTTCGCCAACGAAGAAGAAGCCAAGAGCTTGACAATGACAGAAGCAGAAGAATCATTGGAATATATTGCTTCAAAGGTAGATACTGCTATAGTGAAGATTGGAAAGAAAGGCTCTTTAATAAAAAGAGGCGAGGAGAGAGCAGTAATAGGCTGTAACAAAGTCAACGTTATCGACACCACAGGCGCTGGCGACATGTATGCAGCAGGATTCTTATATGGCCTCATCCAAGGCTATGATTTGGAAAGATGCGGCACTATAGGAAACCTTTTGGCAGAAAGCATCATCCAAGTTATTGGCGCAAAGATGGATGAAAATCGTTGGAACGAATTCAGAAGACTAGCTCAAATTTAAATAAGAACCAAGGCTGTTGGCTTTTGAACTAAGAACTATTTTGCTATGAGTTGTGAGTTATGAGCTTTAAATCATAATTAAATTGCTCATCGCTCACTGCTCAGTGCTCATTGCTTCCATCCTTAAACTTTTCTTAATTTATTGTGATAAAAATACTTGTATTATTCAATTGAAATATGTATTTTTGCACTCCAAATTGGGAAATTATCCGTAAGACGCGGCAAGCCACGTCCTTACTAATATTAAAGAATTAATTTAAGTAAAAACATGAAGATATTCCAAACAGAAGACATCAGGAATGTTGCCCTTATTGGCGCAGCTAAATCCGGTAAGACAACGCTTGCTGAAAACATGGTTTTCGAAGGTAAGCTCATCAACAGAAAAGGTACTACAGAAGGTAAAAACACTGTATCAGACTATCGTCCAATTGAAACAGAACGTGGTATTTCTGTAAACGCCAGTTTGTTACATACTATCTACAACGACAAAAAGATCAACATTTTAGATACTCCAGGTTTTAGCGACTTCTCAGGCGACATCGTTGCTTGTTTAACAGCTGCTGACATGGCTGTTTTTACAGTCAATGGACAATCAGGTGTTGAAGCAACATCTGAAAATGCATGGAAATATGCTACAAAGACAAACAAGCCTGTTGTGTTCTTCATGAACCAATTAGACCACAGCAACGCTAACTTTGAAGACACAGTTCGTCAATTGAAAGAATATTTCGGCGACAAAGTTACTCCAGTTCAATTCCCAGTTGCTACAGGTGAAGGTTTCAATTCAGTTATCGACCTTATCACAATGAAGATGTTAGTCTTCAAAAACGGTAACGGCGCTCCTGAAGTACAAGATATTCCAGCTAACCTCGCTGACAAAGCTCAAGAAATGCACGAACAACTCATCGAGCAAGCAGCTGCTGGCGACGACGCACTCATGGAAAAATTCTTCGAAGAAGGTACACTTTCAGCTGAAGACATGGAAAAAGGTCTCCACCTCGGTATCATCAACCGTGACATGTTCCCATTATTATGCGGTGCTGCTAAATCAGGCGCTGGCGTAACTCGTCTCCTCGAGTTCATCATCAACGCATGTCCATCACCAGCTCACGTTCACGCAACAAAAGCTGCTAACGGCACAGAATTCCATAACAGCACAGAAGAAGCTCCAGCAATGTTCTTCTTCAAAATCTCTAACGAACAAAACGTTGGTGACGTTGCTATGGCACGTATCTATGGCGGTACAATCACAGAATCACAAGACCTCGTTAACCCACGTACAGGTAACAAAGAACGTATCTCTCAACTCTTAGTTTCTAATGGTAAAACACGCGAAAGAGTAGAAAAAGCTTGCGCAGGTGATATCGTCTCAACTATCAAATTGAAAGACGTTCGCGTTAACGACAGCTTAGTTGATGCTAAGATTTCTGACACAGCATTTGAAGGCGTTCCATTCCCAGCACCTATCTTCTCAACAGCTATCAAAGCCGTTAACTCACAAGAAGACGAAAAACTCGGCGGTATCCTCGCTGATTACCACAAGATCGACCCAACAGTCATCACATCTATGTCACGTGAGTTAAAACAAAATATCCTCCAATGTCAAGGTGAATATCACCTCAACACAATTAAATGGTATCTCGATAACGTACACAAAATCGCTGTTGAATTCGCAGCTCCTAAAGTTCCTTATCGCGAAACTATCACTAAGACA
>JAZUCH010000109.1:0-1515 GCA_045639025.1 Bacteroidales bacterium | reverse complement strand
GTGGAATCTATCTATGAGATACGACCGATGGAAATCTTTCTTTCAGTAAAATTCAGGTTTTAAGGAATGATACATTCAATGTGTCTCTACATTGTTCATTATCAACTTAATTACCGTAATTTCCGGTTTCGTTCCGATTCTTGTCTTCATCAGTGTCTCTCCTAATCCGATGTTTACATAAAGATATTGTTCGTTGTGCTTGAAAAGTCCTGCTACTTCATCGAAGATAAATGATGATGGCGACCATCCGAATAATGAGAACTGCATCGCGTGGGTGTGACCTGAGAGCATCAAGTCGATTTCTGGCGTGTCTTTGACTTCTAATTCCCAATGTGTCGGGTCGTGGCTTAACAAAATTTTATAATCGCCGGAAGAATCTTTCATCGCATTTTTAAGATTTCCGAAAGAAAGAAAAGCTCTGTGTGTCGAGATGTTTTCTACTCCGATTAAAGATATTGTGTCGTTGCCGCGAATTATATTTACGTTTTCGTCAAGAAGTAAGTTCCATCCCATTTTGAATTGTCTGTCTTTCAATTCCTCGACGTATCTCCATTGGACGGAATCTGGGAAGTTGCTGTACGCGCTGTAGTCGTGGTTGCCTAAAACGGAATAGACTCCGTCTTTGGCTTTTATCTTTGAAAGGATTGTGTCTAAACCGTCTAATTCCCAAGGACCGTATGAAACCAAATCGCCGGTGAAAACCACAAGGTCAGCATTTTGCTCGTTGATTTCGTTAACGAATTTTTGCAATGTCTTTCCTCTGCCTTTAAAAGAATGAAGATGAAGGTCAGAGATCTGGATTATTTTATAATCATTGAATGACTGAGGAAGCTTGTCGCTGTTGATTTCGATATTCTTTATCTGGCATTGGTTTCTCTCTATGAAAAATCCGTAGCAGAATAGGATAGGAGCGAGGAGCGTGAACCATAATGATTTTTTGAAAAATGATTTGAAATTAGCTCCAAAGAGATGAGCGATGCCCGAAATTGTTAAAGCTAATAAACCTATGATTATCATCATGAAAATTATGATGATAAGGTTTGCTATTATTTCTATAAAAGTTACCATTTGAATAATTTTAAATAGATTGTAAAAAAGATAACGACAAAATTAAGATTTATTTCGCAATTGTTTTAAAAACGTTTTCGCAAATTTTATTGCAAAAGGAAGATGTTTTTTTGTTTTTATAAAATTATCTTAATGAAAATTAATAGGAAAAGTTAAATAATATTGAAAATCTGTTAAATTTAAAAAAATAGTTGTTGTTTTTCTTATAAATGTAATTGTATTTGAAATTATTTGTATAATTTTGGCATCATAATCATAATCAAAATTATATGAAACTTTAAAAATAAATTTATATGCCAGAAATTTGCAGATTTTATGGAATCTTTATATTGATGAATTTTTCAGACCATCAGCCTCCGCATTTTCATGCATGGTATGGAGATTATAAAATAATAGTCAATATAAAAGATGGTGTTGTTAAAGGCGAGATGCCTGGTAGAGCAGTTA
>JAZUCH010000108.1:0-23048 GCA_045639025.1 Bacteroidales bacterium | reverse complement strand
CTATCGCTCCGAATCCATCTCCGCTGACATTACCGGAAACACTTTAACTATCACCTTTAATGACAATGTGGGAATAGCTCATATCGTTATAAAGGATTCCAATGGTGTTTACATCGACAGAGAGAATGTCTTCTCAACACCGGATTACGCTACTTTCTTTATTAATGATGCCGGCTATTACAGAATGGACATCACATTAAGTAATGGCGAGCAGTATTATGGATATTTTAGAGTAGAACTTTAGAATTCTAGAATTTTAGAACTTTAGAATTATTTGAGAATTCAAGAATTCAGCGAAGTCGGTCACTGAGCCTGCCGAAGTGCCGACTTCATTACCCCATAAATTAATAACTTCATCACAATAAAACTATGAAAAACATTTACATATTAGGGAAAAACAAGTTCATTAAACACAGCTTTCTGCAGAATTAATGTTAATTATATTGAATTATGCAGAGAGTTATTAGTAATAAAAAAATATTTATTAATATCAAAATCTTATTTCATATGAAAACAAAAATAATAACAATCGTTGCAATAATTTTATGCATATTCACAACAAGCAACAAATCACAGGCTCAAATCAAAGTGCACCAAAACGGACAAATCAGTCTTCAAACACAAACAGACAACTGGAATTTTGGAACACAAATTTATCCTAATGGCTTTGTGGTTTTCAATTCTGAAAGGGAAGATGCTTGGCATTGGGTCACAATGGCATCCCCAAAACATATAAATGGCAAATGTTGGATAGTAAGTCATCCCAATGGACAAGATCATGCAAGCAGTCAAAAAAATGATCATCGTTTCTTTGTTACAGGCCAGGGGTATATTTATAAAAGAGGTAGTTGGAGAATGGCTGACGCAAGATTACAAGAAAGTCGTGAGGAGATAACTAATTCAGGAGCGATACTTGACAACATTACAGGGGTATATTATATACCTATTGATGAATCAGAATCCAATGATAGAAAAGGAAATCGCCGAGTAGGCGTGTTTGCAGAAGATATTGAAAAAAATTTGCCTGAGGCAGTGTCTCGAGATGACAGAGACTTGATGTATGTTGACTATGAAGCACTGACAGCGGTTCTAATAGAAGCTTACAAGGAACAAAAAGCTGAGATAGAGTTGCTCCGCAAGACATTGGAAGAACACGGATTGTTGAAACCAGAAGAATGATTGAGTTATGAAAAGGATAATAATATTGTGTGCCATGATTCTGTTGTGCATAAACATTATGGCTCAATATGATGGGAATAAGAATTTCATCCTATTTGAAGATGATTTTAATACATCGGGTAGAACTTGGGATGCAAACTCATACATAGAAAGCGAAGGCAATTGGCGCGCTCATTTTAAAGGAAGTATAACACATGGCGCCAATGAACATCAGGCATATCAGAGATCTCAGGCTGTTTTTGATGAGAACAATGAAATGCTGTTACTGATAGCAGATTATGTAAGTAATACTGACTTAGAATGCTACGACCTTGAAATCCCAATTGGAGCGAATTGTAGTATAAATTCAGATTATAGTATACGTTATCATTCCGGAGCAATTCAATCTATAGAAAAAAGTTTTTTATACGGATATTTTGAAATAAGATGCAAGTTGCCAGTACATAGAGGTGCATTCCCTGCTTTTTGGTTATGGAGTGCCTGCAATGAAACTGAAGCCAACTGCGATGACCCACATTATGAGGAAATAGATATTTTTGAGTATTCATGGTTTATTACTGATACGTCTCTGTATAAAAATAGTGAAGCTGAATATTTGGGAGACAGTTGTGCATTTACAGCTGGGATTTATATAAATGATACTGGTTTAGGTGATAGTCTTTGGTGGCAACGTACTGCTAGAATTTATTCAAGAATACCTGACGGGAATCCGAGTATAGATCAGTGGAATACATGGGGCTGCTTGTGGATGCCAGATAAGGTGGAATGGTATTTTAATGGTGAAATAGTAAATTCATATTATGATGCAGACAACATACCTCACAACCCTATGTATTTGATGGCCAATTATGCGATAGATGATTATGTGGTTCTTTACAATACTTCAACAGAGCAAAGAATGGATTCTGTTGCTGAATTTGATACTGATTATGACGTATTTTATCAAACAAATGACACTATGTATATAGACTACATTAGAGTATATCAACCCCAATGGGATTGTACTTCTGTTGTGATTGACGAGCAAGAAGATCTGGATAATTATGTATATGGAATAAAAAAATCCGTAATAATTGATTCAAGTAACAATACTCCAATAATAGTTGAAGCTAATACAAAAATAGATATCATGGCTTCCGAATTTGTTTCTATAACAGGACCATTTCAAATAAATACAGGCGCAGAATTCTCCATAGCAATGCAAAAATGTCCAGAATAAAATTATCAAAAAGGTATTGGATTATATTTATCTTTAACTTATATTTACAGTAATTCAAAAAATATGAAATATGAAAATAAAAACTTTACTTTTAGCAGTGTTTGCGTGTCTGTTTTCTACTTGCCTTTTCTCGCAAGAAAAAGGTAAATTGATTTACACAGACTTTGAACCAGATTCTACAATTTTTCCGGTATGGTTTGCAGGTAACCCTATAGATATTAATTATGATGGTGTAAAGGATTTTGTATTTAGAAGAGAATCTAAAAATGGATGGGGAATTTTAGATGCAAACTACGAAGAGGATTGGAATAGAATGATTGTAAAACTCCAACCTAATACACAAACGCCATTACATTATGTCGGTCCTTGGAAGTATGAATATACTTTATTGCCGTATGGTGATTATTGTTTTGGCTTTAGGTATATGAACGGCGATAATTCATATTGTTATGGATGGATGAGAATCAGAGTTGATAATACGGTTAACAATGATCATATCCCTTCAGTAACAATTTATGATATGGCTTATTGTACCATCCCTAACTACCCTCTGAAATTCGGACAGAAGTCGCTTACGGAAGACGTGGCGGAGATATCAGCTGCTAATTATTATAGCCTATATCCTAACCCAGTAGATGACAGACTGGTTCTTAAATTTGCTGATGAACATAAATGCGAGAATGTCGCAATTTATAGTATAGACGGTCGTATGCTCAAATCGCAGGATTCAGACTTTGAAAATATTGACGTAAGTGCTTTGACTAGAGGCGTGTACTTCGTAAGAATAAGATTACAAGAAGGTAGTGTATTTACAGAAAAAATCGTAATTAAATAAAATTAGTTTTATAACAAAAAATAAACAGGGGCTAACATAAAAATGATAGTCCCTGTTTAAATTACGTTTTTATAGGTTTTAAGATTTTTTAGTCTTGTAGAAAAACACGAGCCACATACCAGCAATTACGAATGGAATGCTGAGCCATTGTCCCATATCTAAAACCATATTGTCTTCAAATGCAACCTGATGGTTTTTAATGAATTCAATCAATATTCTTGAACCAAAGACAACGATTAGAAATATTCCGAACATAAAACCTGGACGTTTTGTGCCCATGTTTTGCTTGTAATATGCGTATAAAAGATATATGAAAACAACCACGCAGAAGAGCGCTTCGTAAATCTGAGTTGGATGACATGCAGGTATGTCTTCAATAGGCATTCCCATTGGGAAATCTCTCACGAATTTGAATCCCCATGGAAGCGTTGTGGGTTGGCCGTAAATCTCGGAGTTCATGAGATTTCCAATACGGATAAAAGCACCGCCGATAGCTGCCGGTACCACGATTCTGTCCAAAATCCAGATATATGGCTTGTTGACTTTTCTTGCATATATGTAAAGGCCAATCAATATGCCAATCGCTCCTCCATGGCTGGCAAGTCCGCCTTCCCATACATATAAGAATTTGATTGGGTTGGAAAAATAATATTCTGGTTCATAGAAGAGACAGTGACCTAAACGAGCTCCGACGATAGTTGAAACCAACATGTACATCAATAATTTGTCAAGCTGTTCTTCGCCCATTTTTTCTCTCTTGTAAATGTTTTTCATGATGTAGTAGCCGACAATGAAAACCATTGCCCATAAAAGTCCGTACCATGCAATAGGACGCTCGCCTATGTAAAAAATATAAGGATTAACATCCCAAACAACATAATTAAGTAACATAATGATTTAATTTTTTGCAAAAGTAATAAAAGACTAAAGACTAAAGACTAATGATTAAAGATTTTTTAATTATGAATTATGCATTATGCATTATGCATTATGCATTATGAATTAATCTTAACGTTTTTTAACTTAAAGTCTTTTTGCTTGCAGTAGTTGAATAATCCTTTTTCTGTAAGGTATTTCGCTAGATATTCTTGTTCCGTTTGTCCCGGCGTAGGAACAAGATATGCATTTCTGTTAAGAGTTATTAAGTCCATTAAGGAAGAATAACCACCTCGGCAGATGATGTTTTTTGATTTCGCAACGATTTCAACAAATGTTTCATCATCGACATGGTTGAAGAAAATGATGTTTTTCGGAGCATTAGCTGGAATTTGTTCATCCTCTGGTTTTGCTCTTAAAATGACGATATTTCCTTGAATGTCGTTGGCTTGTTTGATGATAATGTCTTCGAAAATAGTGCGTTGCGGTTCAGGACCTGACAAAATTACCAGATAATCAATTGATTTGATTTCGTTTTTTATTTCAGAAGAAAAACGGCTCAGGAAACCGATGTATTTAGTCTTGATTTTAATATTTGCGGGGTGTGATAAATTTCCGGATAACGAAGGTTCGTTTTCAACATCTGGAATCCATAGTTCGTCGTATTTTTTGATGTAGTGTTTATGTAGTCGATTTATAATAGGAGATGTCCATTTGAAAAATTTAGGAACCTGGATGTTGAGTTGGTGAGTGATATAAATGGAGTGTACTTTTTTGCTCCAGCATCCGAATCTATTATCGGAAATGACGAGGTCTATTTTGTATTCGTCAATGATTTTTTCTAAGGCTTTGTGTTCTTTGTTAAAATTTATTAAGGCATTCGGAATAGATTTTAACAATTGAAATACTTGAGAGTCGCTTTTGCTGTATAAAGGTTCAAAGCCAGGAAGTTTTATGAATTCTAAATTCGGAAATTCTTTTTTAAGAAATGCTAAAGGAGCTTTGTCTGCTGCAATGATAACATTGTCGCCCGATTTCAGTAACCCTCTGATTATCGGTACGCATCGGGTGGCGTGACCTAATCCCCAATTCAACGGACATATCAATACGTTCTTTTTCAACTCCTTGATTTTTTGCAAAGATACGATTTTTTTTGAGGATTGAGAGGGATAAGAGGGAATAGAGGGAATAGAGGGAGTAGAGGGATAAGAGGGAATAGAGGGATAAGAGGGGTGTGATAGGGTTGTTCGGCGTAGATGAATGTTAATTATTTTTAACTATAATAAATTGATAATTATTTAGTTATAATGATTGAGTAACTGCAAAAATTAAAATTATGATAAAAAGTATTGAAGAAATGTACATTTGGCAGATGTCGAGGAGTCTTGTGAATGATGTTTATAAAATGATGTCTGTATGTAAAGATTATGGGTTCAAAGATCAGATTCAAAGGGCTGTGATTAGTATTATGAATAATATTGCTGAGGGTTTGGATTCAGGATCTACGGCGAGGTTTATTTTTCATTTAAAAGTTTCTAGAGGTAGTTGTGCTGAGGTTAGTTCGATGTTGTATTTATGTGAAGATTTTAATTTGTGCGATAAAGCAACACGAATTGAACTTCAAAACAAAATTAAACATATCTCATCGGGTTGTCTTAAGATAATAAATGGTTATAAGAGGGAGTAGAGGGAGTAGAGGGAGTAGAGGGAGTGGAGGAATAAAAGGGAATGGAGGGATAAGAGGGAGTAGAGGGGAAGGTGTCACAATCTCTAGTCCCTCTGCATCTCTAGTCCCTCTGTTCCTTTAATTCCTCTGTTCCTTTAATTCCTCTTCATCTCTAATTCTTAATAAAAATTAACATAAATTATTGGTTATCAGTAAAATAAAATCTTTATATTTGCACCTGGAATTATAAATCAAAATTATGAATTGTGAATTATGCATTATGAATTATTATATGAGGTTGCGTTGACTTTGGTGTCTGGCATTGGCGACGTGAATGGCAAGAAACTGGTGGCGTATTGTGGCGGAGCGGAAGCGGTTTTTCGAGAAAAAAAGAAGAATCTTTTTCTGATTCCAGGGATAGGAGAGAAGAGTGTGGAGAGTATTGCCTCGCAGGATGTATTGTTGAGAGCGGAAAAAGAGCTGGCTTTTGTTGAGCGTAACAAAATACGTGTTTTATATTATCTCAATCAAGATTATCCTAAACGTCTTCAGCATTGTTACGATAGTCCTATAATTATTTATTGTAAAGGCGACACTGATTTGAACGTAGATAAGATTGTTGGTGTTGTTGGAACGCGTAATATTACTGATTATGGCAAGATGCTTACGGAGAGAATCGTTGAGGAACTTAAATACGACAATGCGCTTGTTGTAAGTGGCTTGGCTTATGGTGTTGATACTTGTGCTCATAATGCTGCTTTGAAAAACAGTCTAAAAACTGTGGCTGTCTTAGCTCATGGCTTCCAGACTATTTATCCACCAGTCAATAAAAATCTTGCTAGAAAAATAATTGATGATGGTGGTTGTTTGCTGACTGAAAATATCAGCGGTACAGAACCCGATAGGGAGAATTTCCCGAAGCGTAATAGGATTGTAGCCGGAATGATAGATTGTCTTATTGTCGTGGAGAGCGCTGCAAAAGGAGGAGCGCTCATAACCGCAGAAATAGCAAATGCTTATGATAGAGAAGTGTTTGCTTTTCCAGGAAAAATAGGCGATTTGTATAGTGAGGGCTGCAATAAACTCATAAAGGAAAATAAAGCTAATATATTGACTAATGTTGATGACCTTCGTTCCGTAATGAGATGGAGTGATGAAAAGAAAGTGACTGCAAAACAAATGCGTATGTTCCGCGACTTCAGCGAGGAAGAACAGAAAGTGATGGATGTTTTTGGAAATGATAATGTTATATATTTGGATAAAATAATAACAGAGACAACATTGTCGCCAACCAAGATAGCTTCTATACTGCTTTCTCTGGAGTTTGACGGCGTGCTGTCGGCTTTGCCTGGAAAACGTTATCAAAAGTTGTAACGGACTTATAATTATAAAATAAAAATATGTACCTTTGCGCAAAATAAGCATAAATGCAAGAAGGAGTTGTAATTAAATCAACGGGAAGTTGGTATGAAGTTAGAAACGATGCCGGTGAAGTCGTGTTGTGCCGCTTGAGAGGCAAAATTCGTCTTGACGGATTGAGAACTACTAATCCGGTCGCGGTGGGTGATAAGGTTATATACGAAAAAGAAAATAACAAAGACACCTGCGTGATTAACAAGATTTTACCACGCTATAATGTGATAGTTAGAAAGTCGGTGAACCTTTCAAAGGCATCGCATATTATAGCCTCTAACATAGACCAAGCTATATTGGTGGCAACAATCGCACATCCTAGAACTTCAACAGGTTTCATAGATAGATTCCTGGTCACAGCTGAGGCTTATCATATTCCTGTGACAATTGTCTTTAACAAATGTGATTTGTATGACGAAGAGCAGATGGCGATTGCTGAAGATTTGATTTCTGTGTTTAAAAATATTGGGTATAATTCGTTTATGCTTTCTGCTAAGACAGGTTTCCAATGTGAAGAGCTTAAGGAAATAATGAAAGGTAAAGTGAATCTTTTCTCTGGACACTCTGGCGTCGGAAAATCAGCTCTCATCAACAGACTTGACCCTAATCTGAATGTAAGGGTAGGCGATATTTCTGAAGTACACGAAAAAGGAAAACACACCACGACATTCTCGCAGATGTTCCCTCTTGCTTTTGGAGGTTATATTATTGACTCGCCTGGAATTAAGGAGTTTGGCTTGTATGATATGGAAAAAGATACATTGGCTCAGCGTTTTCCAGAGATGCGCAATCTTATGCATGAATGCAAGTTCTCTAACTGCACGCATCTTCACGAACCTCATTGTGCAATAAAAGCTGCTGTAGAACAAAATCTTATTGCCGAATGGCGTTATACCGACTATTGCAATATGATGGAAGATTAATATCTATATGAAACGACTTTTGTCATTTTTGTTGATGCTCTTGCCTTTTGTCATGATGGCGCAATCTGATTATGTCGTCGTCAATGATATTGTTATAGATGGTAATAGGGTTACAAAGTCGTCAATAATACTTAAAGAACTGACGTTTGCGGTCGGCGATACAATTGATGTTTCATGCTTAGAAGATGAACTGCGATTAAGTAAAGAGAATGTTCAAAATACGACATTGTTTAACTTCGTGGATTTTGAATGCGTGGGCGATTTGACTTCTGATAATTCCATAATCGTAAATATTAAACTTACTGAAAGATGGTATCTGTGGGCATATCCTTACATTGCATACGCCGATAGAAATGTTAATGCTTGGTATGAAGCTGATGATATGCGGCGTTTCAGTTATGGCGTGGATTTGGAATATAAGAATGTGTGGGGCTTGAAGCATAATATGACTTTGACCCTTATTTCTGGTTATAATCAGAATTATGGCTTTTCTTACGATATACCATATCTTATTGATAAATACAATGTTGGATTAAAGATTGGCGCTGCTTATAAAAGAGACAAGGAAATTGCATTTTCGACAGAAGCAAATAAAATATCTTATTTCAATGCTGGCAATGAGTATGCAAAACAGTCTGTAAACTTATTCATCGAACCATATTATCGTTTCGGACATAGGAATAAATTGTTTGTTCGTTTGGAATATAGTGATACTCGTTTTAATGACACGTTGGCTTTTTTGAATGATGATTTTGTTAATGTCAAAGGCTCTTGTTTTCGGTATTTTACATTGTCGGCAATGTTTAAAAACGATTTCCGAGATGAGCAGAATTATCCTCTGAACGGACATTATCTCGAGTTGTTGTTGGAAAAAAATGGATTGTTTTTTTTTGAGACAAGTCCGGATGTCTTTTATGGAAAAATTACGGCTGACTTATATCTCCCGATAAAAGGCCGCTGGTATTGGGCATCTAATCTGACTTTGAAAATGTCAAATGATTATGATGCTCCGTATTTCCTTAGCCAAGGATTGGGATATAGGAACGATTATGTAAGGACATACGAATTATATGTTGTTGATGCAATGAATTTTGCGTTGGTTAAGAATAATTTGAAGTTTGCCATTCTTAATCCTACTACAAGGTATCTGCCTTTGATTAAAAATGAGCGTTTCGGAAAGATACACATTGCCTTATATGCTAACATCTTTTTTGATTGTGCTTACTCATGGAAAATTCCGGAAAGACCAACATCTTTCTTGGATAATATGTTTATTTTTGGAACTGGAGTGGGCCTTGATTTTGTTACATATTACGACAAGGTGCTTCGTCTTGAATATGGAATAAATGATATGGGAGAAACAGGCTTGTTTATGCATTTTGTAGCCCCAATTTAAAGAAAAATATAATATGAAAATAGCATTATATGGAAAGGCATTTGGCTCTGATTACGATGAACTTATGCGTGACGTGCTGCGCCTTTTGAAAGAGTATGATATTGATATAATGGTATATGAGCCATTTTGGAAAGATATTAAACATTGTTTTGATGAATCGTGTGAATATGCTTTCTTTAACACATCTGAAGATATTAGAAATAAAGTAGATGTGATGTTTTCGTTTGGCGGCGATGGAACAATATTGGACTCTGTGCCTTTGATACGCGACAGTGGAATACCTGTGCTGGGGATAAATACGGGAACTCTCGGATTCTTGGCGAGTGTGTCGCCACAGGGAACGGCTGAAGCTGTGAAAAATATCATTGATGGAAACTATGATATCGAAAAAAGATCTTTGATTCAAATTGAAGATGCGGGCAATGTATTCAATGGTATAAACTACGCGTTGAATGAAATAAGTATTTGTCGTAAAAACAATGGCTCTCTGATAGTTGTAGAAGTTTATATTGATGATATGCTGCTGAATACATATTGGGCCGACGGAGTTATTCTAGCTACTCCAACGGGTTCTACGGCTTATTCTATGAGCGTGGGCGGACCAATCATGACGCCTAATGCCGATAGTTTTTTGATTACTCCTATTGCTGCACACAATTTAAGCGTACGTCCTGTCGTTATTCCAGACACAAGCAATGTGAAAATAAAGGTTGGTGGCAGGTGCGATACATTTGCCTTAGGTCTTGACTCTCGTATTGTGCTGGCAGACAAGTCTATGGATATAGAAATTAGAAAAACAGATTTCACGTTTAATATGATAAGAATGCCTGACAAAAACTTTTTTGAAACCATAAGAAAGAAACTTCTTTGGGGAAATGACTTGAGAAATTATTTTTAAAATAAAATATAATAAATTAACAAATTTGTCGTAATTTTGTAGATTCTTGATAAATGTGTAATTTGCATTCAAATCAGGGTGAAAAGTAAGTAGATTGATGAAAAGAAATAAGTTTTTAGCGATGTTTTTCTTTGTGGCGTTATCTTTTTTAATGCCGCAAAAATCACAGGCACAGATAATTGAAGTCGGCTTTTCTGGAGGTTTGTCATATTATATAGGCGATATAAATCCTAGCAAGCATTTTGTAGAAAACGATTATGGATTTGGTGGAGTCGTTAAATATTATGAGAACTTTCGTTGGGCTTTCAGATTTCAATATACAAATCTTAATTTGAAAGCTTCAGATGTAAATGTGGGATTTAAGCCAGAAAGAGGACTCGCATTCAATTCAAAACTGAACGATTTTGCTCTCATTGCAGAATTTAATTTCCTGGAATATTGGACCGGAAGCAATAGAGATTTTTTCACTCCATACATTTGTGGAGGCGTTTCTGTGTTTACTTTCGACACATACGCTCCTGACGGCACAGCATTGAGACCATTAAAAACAGAAGGCGTTGAGTATAGTAATGTAAGCCTTTCAATCCCTTTTGGAATTGGCGTGAAATATAGCATGAACAAAAGAATTGGTGTTACATTGGAATGGACAATTCATAAGACATTTACAGATTATATTGATGATATTCATGGCTTATATCCAGAAAATCCTGTCGTTGTGGGTGACGTGAATTATACCGACCCATCTGGCTTATATCAGCCAGGAATGCAAAGAGGCAATGGAACGGCATCTGGATTCGGATATAACTGCGACTGGTTCAGTACGGTGCAATTGTCAATATTATTTAAATTTAACCTTCCTAAAAAGGATAATTGTCATACCGGTTTATAAAACCATTTGGATACAAGGAGATGAATAGTTGTAGAGAAAAAATAGATATACAAAGACTGCCTCAGCATATTGCAATCATTATGGATGGCAATGGCAGATGGGCAAAGGAACAAGGCAAAATGCGTATTTTCGGACATCAGAATGGTGTCGGGTCTGTACGTGCCGTTTCTGAGGCATGCGCCGAATTAGGCGTTAAAAATCTCACTTTATATGCATTCTCAACAGAAAATTGGAATCGTTCGCAAATAGAAGTTGAAGCTCTTATGAAGTTGTTGTCAAAAACAATATTTGAAGAGCTTAAGACATTGAACGATAATAATATTCGCCTTAATGCTATAGGCGATTTGGAGCGCCTCCCAAAATATAATTATGATGCTTTGATGAAAACCATCGAAGAAACAAAGAATAACGACAGAATGACATTGACGCTATGCTTGAGTTATTCTGGCAGATGGGAAATAACAGAGGCTGCAAAGAAAATAGCAGAAAAAGTTAAATCAGGCGAACTAAATATTGAACAAATCGATGAGAAATGTTTTTCTAATTTCTTGAATACTAATGGTATGCCAGATCCGGAATTGCTTATTAGAACAAGCGGAGAAGAAAGAATAAGCAACTTCTTGTTGTGGCAGCTCGCATATTCTGAATTTTACTTTACAGATAAATTCTGGCCGGATTTTGGAAAAGAAGATTTATATGAAGCTATCGTCGATTATCAAAGTCGCGAACGTAGATTTGGCAAAACAAGTGAACAATTAAAAGAAAATAAATAGTGATGTATAAATACATAAATAAATTATTGCTCGTTTTTTGTTTGTTGATGACCTTCAACACTAAGGTCTCTGCTCAGATTCAAGTTGGAAATGATATGTCTGAAATAGACTATTCTTTACCTCGTGAATATGAAATTGGAGGTGTTACTGTCACAGGCGTGAAATATCTCGACCCGCAAGTGCTAGTGATGATTTCTGGATTGCAGCCTGGTGAGACAATAAATGTTCCTGGCGATAAAATTACAAATGCTATCAGAAAATTATGGGAACAAGGTCTGTTTGAAGACGTATCCATCACTTGTACAACAAAAATAGGAAGAAAGATATTCCTCAATATCGACCTTAAAGAACGTCCTCGTATATCTAAATTTTCTTTCAAAGGCGTGAAGAAATCAGAAGCTGAAGAACTTAGAAAGAAAATCAACCTCACACGTGGCGACGTGGCAACAGAACATACATACACAAAGACAACAAGAATAATTGAAGATTATTTCTTCGACAAAGGCTTCCATAATGTTGCTGTTGATGTTAAGGCAGAAAACGATACAACCCGCGATAATTATGTAAATATTATACTCGATATCAATAAAGGCTCTAAAGTACGTATATCTGAAATTATTATCAATGGTAATGAAGAACTTTCAGATAACCAAGTGCTAAAAGCAATGAAAGAGACAAAAGTCAAAGGTAATTTTGACCCTCTTGACCCTCTTGCTCCAACAGTTTATGGCGCTATATGGGATATGCTCAGACTTAAACCAAAAGAAGGCTTTACAAAAATAACTAACTATTTCTTCGACAATTATCGTCCTCGCATTTTCAAAAGCTCCAAATATATTGAAAAGAATTATGAAGACGATAAAATAGGTATCATTTCTAAATATAATCAGGAAGGTTATCGCGATGCTAGAATCATTAGTGATTCAATATACAGAATAGATGATAAAAATCTCGGTATAGTTATCAATCTTGATGAGGGAAACAAATATCACTTCCGCAATATCACATGGGTAGGTAACACCAAATACGATACAGCAGTCCTTAATAAAGTGTTCGGTATTCATAAAGGCGATGTATATAATAAGGAGTTGTTACAAACTAACCTTACATATAATGAAGGCGGTTATGACATCAGTTCTCTTTATATGGATGATGGCTATCTTTTCTTTAGAGTTGATCCTGTTGAAGTTAGAGTGGAAAATGATTCCATAGATATGGAAATCAGAATGTATGAAGGTGATCAGGCAACAATAGGAAAGGTGTCGGTCAAAGGTAATACAAAGACAAACGACCATGTTGTGGTTCGTGAGATGTACACAAAACCAGGACAGCTCTTCAGCAGAAGCGACGTTATCAGAACAACAAGAGAACTTGCCGCATTAGGATACTTCAACGCAGAAACATTGAACCCTAATATCAAGCCTGACCCGACAGATGGAACAGTTGATATTGAATATATGGTTGAAGAAACATCTTCCGACCAAATTGAATTGTCTGCAGGTTGGGGATATAATAGCCTTATCCTTACTCTTGGCTTGACCCTCAATAACTTCTCGTTAAAAAATATGTTCAAGAAAAATGCTTGGAATCCAATACCAGGTGGTGACGGACAAAAACTTTCATTGAGAGTACAGACTTATGGTACACAATATCTTTACTATGGACTTTCATTTACAGAGCCATGGCTTGGAGGTAAGAAACCTAACTCATTCACAGCATCAATATATCACTCAACATTCGCAACACAATTCGAAAGAACAAGTGAAAATTACGGAACATTCAAGACAACAGGCCTTTCATTCGGTCTTGGTAAACGTTTGACATGGCCGGATGACTATTTTACAGTATATCACGGAATTAACCTTATGAGATATCAGTTGAGAAATTATTCTTCTATATTTAATTTCGGTACTGGTAACGGTTACTTCAATGTTATAAGCTACAACATCAGTGTTGGTCGTAATTCTGTAAGTCAGCCGCTTTATCCTCGTTATGGTTCAGAATTGGTGCTTTCATTGGAATTGACTCCTCCATATTCAGCTTTCTCTAATAAGAATTATGAAGAACTTTTCCCAGGAGAAGATAAGAGAGCTAAACGTGAAGATAATATGTATCGCTGGGTTGAATTCCATAAATGGAAATTTAAACTTGCTTGGTATAACGAACTTTACGACAAACTCGTCCTCATGACAAGAGTGCGTTTCGGATACCTTGGATGTTATAATCAAGGTATAGGAATTACACCTTTCCAAAGATTCTATCTTGGTGGTGACGGACTCTCAAACTATAATTTTGATGGTAGAGAAATTATTGGTATGCGTGGTTATGCTAACAATAGACTTACACCTAATTTCTATATTGATGAGGATTTTGGTGGTAACATCTTCACAAAATATACATTGGAGTTGAGATATCCACTTTCACTTAATCCAACCGCAACAATCTATGCGCTCGGTTTCTTGGAAGCTGGTAACGACTGGTTCGGTGTAGAAAACTTCAATCCGTTTGATGTTTATCGTTCAGCAGGTCTTGGCCTACGTATCTATCTGCCAATGTTTGGTATGCTCGGTATCGACTGGGGCTATGGCTTTGATGATATTCCTGGTGTAAGTGGAGGAAACAAGAGCCAGTTCCATTTCTCAATCGGAGGCTCTATTGATTAATTCATAATTCACAATTCATAATGAACAATTAAGAATATATAATGTATAACAATTAAAATATTAAGAATATGAAAACTAGAAAGTCAATTTTATTATTAGCATTCATGTTATTCTTGGGAATGACAACTGTTAATGCTCAGCAAAATCAGAGAATAGCATACGTTGATTCAGATTATATCTTGGAGAATATTCCGGAGTATGGTGATGCTCAAGAAGAAATCAATCAACTTTCAAAACAATGGGAAAAAGAGATTACACAGCTTTTCCAAGAAGCACAAGAAATGGACAGAGAATATCAAGCTGAATCAGTGCTTCTTTCAGAAGATCAAAAAAGAAAGAAAAAAGAAGCTATCACAGCAAAACGTCAGGAAGCAGAAGCTCTCAGAATGCAGTACTACGGACCAGAAGGCGAGTTGTATTCAAAAAGAGCTGAACTTATCCAGCCTATTCAAGAGAAAGTGTATAACGCTATCAATTCATTAGCTCAGTTGAAAAACTATGCTTTCGTCTTTGACAAGGCTTCAGGAACAACAATGCTTTACTGCAACGAAAAAAATGACATCAGCGATGATGTCCTCGATGAAATTGGCAATGTTATGCAGACTGTGCGTCGTGAAGATAGAAAGAAAAACAATTGATAATTGAGAACTGAAAACGGAAAATTATTTATAAACAATAGTTAAAATTATTATCTTTGCACGAGAAAATTAGAACAATAAAAAATTATAAAAATGAAAAAATTAGTTAAGTTATTTTTCGCTGTTGTATTAACAATAGGTGTTAGTTGTGGCGTTAATGCACAATCAGTAAAAATTGGTCACGTTGATTCAGGTTCTATTATGCAAATTATGCCTGAAACAGCAAAAGTAGAACAAGACCTTCAAGCTTATGCTGCTGAATTACAATCAGAATTACAAGCAATGGCAGCTGAGTACCAAAACAAACTTCAAGACTATCAAGCTAACCAAGCTACATTGTCAAACTTAATCCGTCAATCAAAAGAAAAAGAAATAGTTGACCTTGAAAAAAGAATTCAAGAATTCCAAGGCAATGCTGAAATCGCAATGCAAAATAAACAAGTTGAATTGTTGAATCCAATCATTGAAAAAGTTCAAAACGCTGTTAATGCAGTTGGTCAAGAAAAAGGTTTTACATACATTTTAGATAAAACAGCTGGCGTTGTAGTTTTCATCGGTGAAAATGCAATCGACATCACAGCTGACGTTAAAGCTAAATTAGGACTTTAATATGACTAAAGGCTAAAGACAAAAGTCTAAAGGGAAGAGCTGCTTTTATAAGCGGCTCTTTTTTTGTGTTGGAGGATTCTCTCGTAAAACAGCAGAGCAACGCAAGGTTTTTTTAAACTAAGAAATTCAAAAACTCAGAATCTCAGAAAAAGTTTTTATAAATATATTATTCAGATTCCAAATACTTCTTTCTGTTTCTTTCAAGTTTTCTCTTAAGTCGTTCCTTTTTGTTGAAACGATTATATAAAGTCTGAATAGGACTTATGATACCTTTGTCGTCAGGTGTTTTCTTTGGTTTTTGATATAAGACAGATTCTATGTTTTCATTCACGCCTTTTATTATCATTGGTTTCATTACAGGAATCTTGCTGATTATCTCCTCAACGGTATGATTGTCAAGATAAGGAAAAACATCAATTTCTTGTAACATAATGGTGTCTCTATGCATGACAATCTCGTAGTTGTTGACATTGATACTGTCGTAATTTACACATATCACTTTTGTTGAAAAACCAATACAGCTTATCCTCAGGCTATCAGCTTTTCTTATTAACATAGAAAAATTTCCTTCAGAGTCGGATGTTGCTCCGTAATATGAAAACTCGCTTAATATATGTGCGTCAGGAACAGGAACGAGGCTATCGGCAGAAAGAATCTTTCCATATATTGGGAAATATTTGTTCTGAGCTTTCAATGAAAGACAGCTTAAAATAATTATTCCGATTATGACAAGATGTTTCATTTTTTTAAGACAACAAGACTACAGGACAACAAGACTACAAGTTTTTTTGGGAAAACGTTGAAGGGAGGTTTTTTATTGTTTTTAAAACTAAGAAATTCAGAATCTCAGAAATAATCCGTGTCGATACTTGTGATTCGTGGAGGTTTTAAAAATCCGTGAAGATAAAATTAACAATTTTTAACTTTTTTATTCAAAAGCGAAGTGTTAATTTTGCGGAATCAAAAACCAATGGAAATGATTTGTGAAACAGAAAATGTCATTTTTTCTAGTGAATTTTTCTGTATTTAAGATTAATTGGTGTAAGGTGTTTTCTTGCATGAGGACGTTGCGTTTTCATGAAATGATGAAGTTAGTGGAATTTATTATAATGCAGATTGTTTGTTATGGGAGAAGATAAAAACAAAAAAGCCACTCGCTTGAACTTTCATAAGGGGAGTCAATCTCACAATCCTTCTCAAGCGAATGGTTTCGCAAATATAAATATAAATGTTGAGGTGGCGATAACTAATTTGCAGAAAATTGCAAAAAAATATGTCGGTATAAAAAATCCGCAAGGTTTCCTTACGGATTTGAGAGTTGCTTTAGGAATTCCTGATACACCTGGAGCTAGTAAATATGGATTGGTGACAATATTGTCTGGTAATGATGTTTTTTTACAAGCATCATTGAGAATTACCAATCATCAAGCAAATGCAGAACAATATATTATGCATAATGCTAACAGCGAATATAATTTAAGTGTTGTTGTCAGAAGGGAAATGAGAAGAAACACCTTCAAACCTCATGATGAAGTCCGTCTTGATGAATATGTTTATTATGGTAGAAGAATGGCTAAGGTGGAGAACCCGTTGACGCAGATTGTCAACAGTATAATTGGATTCTTGCGGACTGGCATTTATGAAGATACTACAGGAATAGCGTTTAAGAACAGCTCGCCAATTTAAAACTCATAAATTCAGAATCTCAGAATCTCAGAAAAAATCTGTGTCGATACTTGTGATTCGTGGAGGTTTATAAAGATTCGTGGAAATAAAAAAGGTGCCTGAGTTAGTCGAAGGCACCCTTTAAAGTTCTAAAGTTCTAAAATTCTAAAGTTCTAGAATTCTTATTTAATCTTCTCTGGTTTAATCTTGCTAAATCTCATGGCTTTTGTCATGATTTTAGGAAGTGGCTTGTAGTCGTCTTTGTTTCCTAAGTTGAGGTAGATGCCAAACTTCTTCATGACAGGAACCTTGAAAGTCTCGACGAATTCTATCAAAGTGCCGTTAGGGTCTTCAACGTAAGTGAAGTGTCCGTTGGCATCGCCCATGTCGAAGTCGCGGCCGCCGTCGCAGACGAAAGGATGTCCCAATGCCTCAGCAGCTTCCTTGATACATTCCATATTACGGACATCGAAACATAAGTGGATGTAGCCTGGGTCGCCCCAATATCTGTTTTCTAAAACCTTGACAGGTTCTGAATTTAAATTCTTGACTAATTCAATATGTGAGTCTCCCATCATATCAGAGAGAGGACCTTGGATTGGCTTGGAGCGTTTCAACATAACGCGACGGAACTCGTCATTGCCGCCGTTGATGTTTTTCAACTCGTCGAAGGTTCCTGTTACATCGCCGACAATTGTATCGTAATCTAATAGTTTTCCGTAGAATTCAATAGATTTTTCCATGTCTTTAACCCCTATAACAACGCCGTTGACGCCACCATTGCAGAGATTTTTGTCGTCGATGAAAGCGTAATCGTTCTGTTCCACTTCAAAGATGTTGTTCCAAGGGTCTTTGAAATAGAAATGCTTGAATCCGAAAGGAGAGACGCAGACCTCGCTGAGCATAGTAGCTCCGTTGTTTTTAAGGTTGGCGTAAGCTTTCTCCACTTCTTTAGCTTTAATCTTGCAGATGTCGATGCCGTAGTCGCCGAGTAGGAGAGGGCGTTCCGGATATTTTACTTTTCTGCCTTTAGGCTGCCACACTTCGAATCCGCCGCCGCCGCGTGGGTTGAACGCCAAGACAGCGCGTCTAGGTTGTGGTTTGCCGCCTGTGTATGGAAGCATGCGTTCGGCAACGCCTTCGTCGTCGAAAATCTTCATCTCGAAGCCCATAACTTTGTTATACCATTTCCATGGCTCTAATAATTCTTCAACGCCGATGCCGACTTGTTGAATTCCGCATATAACTTTTTCTTTCATTGTTTTAAAATTAAGTTGGTGAAATATGTTTTGAAAGTATGTAATAAAGACGTGGAAAATACCTATTAATATGTGCCATCAATAGTTCGTATTTTCCAATAAGTTTTCTGTGTTTCTTTTTCTTGATTGCCTTGACGGCGACCTTCGCTGCTTTGTCAACGTCGAGGCCATTTGCCTGACCTGGATCCATTTTGTCGTATCGTTGTCCGTTGCCAAGAAGCGCGCTCTTGCTGATGTTGGTGTTGATTCTTCCAGGGATGAGGAAGGTGACGCTCACGTTGTCGTATTCCAAATCCATTGATTCGAAAAAACCGAACAAAGCGTGTTTTGATGAACAATATGATGTCCTTAATGGGAAACCAAATAATCCGGCGAGCGAAGTCGTGACGGAAATGCTGGTGTGTTTCGATTTGAGAATTTCGTCTTTGAATTGTTTGATGAGATATACCGCACTCCAGTAATTGATTTGCATTATCTTCTGGTCTGTCTCGAAATCTGTTTCAAATGCTTTTGCTCTTTGAGAAATGCCTGCGTTTAAAACAAAAAGGTCGATGTTGATGTTGTATGATTTAACAAATTGTACGAAATTGTCTATGCTTGAATATTCTTCGAAGTTGCTTTCTATAGCGAATGCTTTAACACCTAAGGCTTCACATGATTTTTTGGTTTCTTCCAAACGGTTCTTATCGACACCTGTCAGGAATAAATTACAACCTTCTTTCGAAAGTTGTTTGGCTATTGCAGCTCCTATTCCGGAACTTGCTCCTGTTACAAGCGCGTATTTGTCTTTGAAGTTTATCATAGTTATGTTTTTTAGACAACAGTCAACGGACAACGGACAACAGTCATTGTCCATAATGTGTCGTGTCGATGTCAATTTGAGTCGCAAAAATATAACAATTTTTAAAAACATTTAAAAAAATGATAAAATATTTTATTAAATCAATTTGGTAAAGTAAATATATTTACTATTTTTGCAAGGCTAAAAAATAAAATCTAATTTAACTAAGAATTAATATGGAAATTTTTGAAAGAATAGCGAAGGACTCAGGCGGTCCTATTGGTCAATACAGAGACCGTGCACACGGTTATTTTGTTTTCCCAAGATTAGAAGGTGAGTTGGGACCTCACATGCGATTCAATGGAGTTGATGTTTTAAATTGGAGTTTGAACAACTACTTAGGTTTAGCCAACCATCCAGAAATCAGAAAGGTTGACGCGGAAGCTGCTGCAAAATGGGGCATGGCATATCCAATGGGCGCTCGTATGATGAGCGGCAACACTCGCCTCCACGAACGTCTTGAACAAGAACTCGCTGACTTCGAAAGAAAAGAAGCTGCTTACGAATTTAACTTCGGCTATCAAGGCATCGTCTCTACAATCGACGCTTTGACAACACGCCACGACGTCATCGTCTTCGACTCTGAAGCTCACGCTTGTCTCATCGACGGTAAACGTCTCCACCTCGGACAATCATTCCACTTTAAACATAATGATATAGTAAGTTGCGAAAACGCTCTTAAACGTGCAACAGAAATAGTCGCTAAGACAGGCGGCGGTATATTACTCATTACAGAAGGTGTCTTCGGCATGACAGGTGCTCTCGGCATCTTGGATCAAATCGTTGAGTTGAAGAAAAAATATCAATTCCGTATCCTCATCGACGACGCTCATGGTTTCGGCGTCATGGGACCAACAGGTCGCGGTACATCAGAACATTTCGGCGTTATGGATGAAATTGACCTTTACATCGGTGCATACGCTAAGTCAATGGCTATCATCGGCGGTTTTGTCGCAGGTCCTAAATATGTTATTGATTATCTACGTTACAACATGCGTTCACAGATGTACGCCAAGTCATTGCCAATGCCAATCGTTGAAGGCTGCTTGAAACGTCTCGAAATCATCAGAAGCGCTGAAGGCGATGAGTTACGTAAGAAATTATGGACAGTGACACGCGCTTTACAAGACGGTTTCCGTAACTTAGGTTTCGAAATCGGACCTGCTGAGGCATGTGTAACACCAATCTTCTTGCCAGGCAATGAACAGCAAGCTGCACAAATTGCATTAGACCTTAGAACAAATTACAAGATTTTCTGTTCTATCGTTACTTATCCGGTTATTCCAAGAGGAATGATTATCTTCAGAATTATTCCAACCGCAGCTCACACATTAGAAGATGTTAACTACACTTTGAATGCGTTTGCTGATGTGAAGAAAAAATTGTCTGAAGGAAAATATGACTCTGATGTGATTCCGGATATGGCAATTTGGTAACACATTAATTAATATGACAAATTTTTATAAAGACAAAGTCGTTATAGTAACAGGAGCCAGCTCAGGAATTGGGTTGGCTTCTGTCAAAAATTTTGCGATGTTAGGAGCAAAAGTTGTGCTCGCATCACGTTCCATTGACAAGCTCGAAAAAATAGCAGATGAATTAGGACAACAGACAACGGTCAACGGTCAACAGTCAAAGTTCTTATGCATTAAAACCGACGTCACAAAAGAAGAAGATTGTAAAAATCTTATAGAAAAGACAATCGAGATATTTGGCAAGATTGATATTCTTGTGAATAATGCAGGCATTTCGATGAGGGCTGTCTTTAAGGATTTAGACTTGAATGTTATGCGCTCGTTGATGGACACCAATTTCTGGGGGACGGTATATTGTACGAAATACGCTTTGCCGTATCTTCTTGAAAGTAAGGGTACTGTAGTCGGTGTTATTTCTACTGCAGGATATGTCGGACTTCCGGCACGCACAGCATATTCAGCTTCCAAGTTCGCAGTGCGAGGCTTTTTAGAGACCTTACGCATCGAACATTTATACGACGGATTGCATGTTATGGTCTTTGCTCCGGGCTTTACGACCTCCAATATTCGTAACGTAGCCTTGACAGCAGATGGCAGTCCGCAAGGGGAGACGCCGAGAAATGAGGAAAAAATGATGTCGGCCGAAAGGGTGGCACGGATTTTGGCGCGAGGCATAGTACGTAGAAGAACTCAGATGGTGCTGACACCTCTTGGCAAAGCTACACTTTTTGTGAGTAGAAACATGCCAAGAGTTACAGATAAAGTTGAATATAGAATGATGGCTAACGAACCTAACAGCCCGCTTAAAAAACAAAATAATTATGTTATTAATTAAGAAAATAGCAGTTTACATTAACATTGTCAATTGTTCTTTGATAAAATATTTTGCCAAAGAACTCAGTCGTAACGATATCAATCTCACACCTGAACAATATCTTGTGATGGATATTTTGTGGGATGCTGAAGTAATGTCGCAGCAAGCCATTGCCGACATAATTCAGAAAGACAAAAACTCAGTTACAAAATTCATCGACTCATTAGAAAAGAAAGGTCTAGTCTATCGTCAGGTCAACAAGACAGACCGTCGTGTCAACAATATAGTTGTTTCAGAAGAAGGAATGAAACTGAAGGCTAAGACAACGGAAGTCGCCATCGGCATGATGAGAAACGTTTTGAAAGACATCAAAGAAGAAGACCTGATGGCATTGGATAAAGTCATGAATCAGATTAAGGAAAATATAGACGAAGCGGAGAAGGAGGCTTAGCTGTCAGCTGTCAGCCATCAGTGGAAGAAGTCTGTTGACTGTAGTCCGTTGTCCGTTGACATAAACTAAAAAAAGCTCGACAGAATTCTGCCGAGCTTTTTCCCCTTTTAACGAATAAAATTTTAATTCTTAATCTTCGACGATAGCATCGTTTGGACATGCACCTGCACATGAACCACAACCAACACATGAATCAGCGTCAATTACATAGATGTCGCCTTCAGAAATAGCACCTACTGGGCACTCGTCGATGCAAGTACCGCATGCTACACAATTGTCTAAAATTTTGTAAGCCATAATTATTTTAATTTAATTTTGAATTTGCTGCAAAGATATAAAGATAATCGGTATGTAGCTCAAAAAAATGAAAAAACTTTTCTTTATTTTTTTATTCATTTTTTTGTCTCTTGATAACAATAAATAATTACATTTGCAGAAAATTTGCTTAATCAAAATTAATACAACATTAATATAGTTTATCATGACAAAAATATCAAAAGTTGTAGAACTCGAACAAGTAGTTATCCGTTTTGCGGGTGACTCTGGAGACGGTATGCAGTTGACTG
>JAZUCH010000107.1:0-3616 GCA_045639025.1 Bacteroidales bacterium | reverse complement strand
ACAAAGACTCCTCGACCTCATCGAAGCTAAAGACTTCGGTCAATATGCTGACGAAAACGGCGAGTTAATCGTTTGCTTCCTTTCAACAAACGACATTACTGGCGGTAACTCAGGCAGCCCTATCATGAACAGCAGAGGCGAGCTCATCGGTCTCGCTTTCGACGGCAACTGGGAAGCTATGAGCGGCGACATCAACTTCGAACCAACATTACAACGTACAATCAACGTTGACGCTCGTTACGTATTGTTCGTTATCGACAAATTCGCTGGCGCAACAAACCTCATCGACGAATTAACAATCGTCAAGAGCGAACCTCAAACAGAAACAGTTGAAGAAGTTGTTGCTGAATAATTGAAATTCAAAAACTCAAAATATCAGAACCTCAGAATTTTTTCTGGGGTTCTTTTTTTTAAAGTCGTACGACGTGCGACTCTACGTGAGATTGTCTTAATAATTTTAATACAATCACGGACTATTGAACTAAGAACCATTGAACCTGAAATCCTAAAAAAGTTCTGAGATTCTGAAGTTCTGAATTTCTTGTATCTAAAAAAACTTGTTGTCTTGTTGTCTTGTAGTCTTGTTGACTTTTTTTATATCTTTGTATCTTGAATGTAAAATTTAAAGATTATGGCTAAAATTCAAGATGACAATGCATTATATACTTTATTAAAGTTTATAGTTGATATTCATATAAGAAAATCATATAGTCATTATAAAGTAGTCGGACAAGAGAACATCCCAGAGAATGCCGCATGTATCTTCTCTGCCAATCACACCAACACCTTGATGGATGCTCTCGTCCTCATCACTTCAAGCAAAGAGAAGAAAGTGTTCATTGCTAGAGGCGACATTTTCAAGAATCCTTTCATAGCCAAGCTCATGCATTTTTGCCGTATTCTTCCTATCTATAGAATACGTGATGGCTTCAAAAATGTGAAAGACAACAACTCTGAAATCATCGACAAGGCTGTCGATGTTGTACACGACAACGTAAAGCTCTTCCTTTATCCAGAAGCAGCACACAGAACAAAACACTCTTTGCGCCAGCTGAGCAAAGGCATCTTCCATATCGCATTGCAAGCCAACCAGCAATTCGGCCATGAGAGACCTATTTATATCATCCCTACCGGCATCGAATACGGCGATTATTTCCGCTACCGCTCTTCAGCGCTCATCAGTTTCGGCAAAGCCATCAACGTGACAGAATTCGTCAATCAACATAAAGATGAAAACGAGGCTGTCATCATGAACGGATTACGCGATTTATTGAGCCAAAACATGGCATCACTGATATCTTTCATACCAGATAACGAAGAAAACTACGATGCAATATGGGAACTAACAAAGATTAAAGCCGGAACATCAGGCTCATTAGAATCACGTTTAGAACGCAACCAAAAGACAATAAAAGAAATCCTAGAATTCAAAGAAAGAGAACCTGAGAAAGCAGAGGAACTCTTCGAAAAAGTAAACAAGTTCACAAAGAAACGCAAGAAAAAAGGAATCTCCATAAAATCAGTCACAAAAGAAAAACCATGTCTCTCTGTTTTGTGGAAGACATTTGCTGCAATTTTAGGACTTCCATTATATGCTGTTGCAGCTATCTCAACACTGCCTATCTGGCTGCTCACAATGATTTTGAAGAAAAGCATCAAAGATAAGGCTTGGAGCAACACCGTCAGCTTTGGCGTAGAGTTAATCTTACATCCATTGATGATGTTGGCATGTATCATAACAACATTCTCTCTTCTCCCATGGGAATTAGCATTAGCAGGCAGTGTCTTATATTACTTCTGCTACATGTATTTCGTCGACTTCAACGAATTCATCAGAAAATGGGCATCAGATGTAAGATGGATGTTCAACAAGAAACTCAGAAAATCAAAGCTTCAGAAAATAAAAGACTTTTATCATAAAAACATCCATTAATAAAAACATCTAACATTTTATATTAAAATCAGAAGTCACGTCAGTCGTAAAAATATTTAAAAAAAACATAAACATTATGAACATTATTCCTCACTATTCACGAACAAAGTACATGCACGCTCTTGAGATAGGTTGCACTCGTCTCATGAACAAGCCATGGATTTCAGGCGTTCTTCTTATAATATGCATTATCATCGCGATGTTGCTGGCTAACCTTCCTGCCACAAAAGAACTTTATCATGCATTTTTAGAAACCAGTCTTTCTATATCTATCCAAAGCCATTCTGGTGAGACATGGATTTTCCCAAAAGAAATGACCGTTGAAAAATTTATCAACGACATTCTGATGGTTATATTTTTCTTCACCGTAGGTCTTGAAATAAAACGCGAGATTGTTTGCGGTGAGCTCTCGTCTGTAAAAAAAGCTATGCTTCCTGTTATAGCTGCCGTTGGTGGTATGCTTATGCCAGCTCTTATATACACATTTGTCAATGGCGGCACAGCAGCTAGCAGCGGATGGGGAATCCCGACAGCCACCGACATTGCCTTCGCAGTGGGCATCATGTCGATTCTTGGCGACAGAGTCCCTGTCTCTTTGAAGATATTCCTCACAGCACTTGCCATCGCCGATGACTTAGGCGCCATCTTGGTTGTTGCATTCTTCTACGGAGGCGATGTTAGTATAGTATTATTGCTCATCTCATTCTTATTGTTAGGCTTTGTATTCCTACTCAACAAGTTAGGTGAAAAACGCATGATATTCTATCTGATACCTGCAGTTGGCATATGGTTCCTGTTCTATTATGCAGGCATCCACGCAACAATGTCAGGTGTTGTTATGGCAATGATGATTCCTATGGACGCTCGTTACTCACGTTCCTATTTCAATAGAAAGACTGCTCATTATCAAAGCATGATTACTCAACACAATAATAGCAATGAGGGAATACCTAACGAAGAACAACGCACATATTTAAGAAACATCAGTCATATCGCTAGAGGTTCCGTAGGCATGAGCTATCGTTTGGAACACGCACTCAATCCATGGGTCAACTTTTTGATTATGCCTATCTTCGCTATAGCTAATGCCGGCGTTGAAATACCAGGCATCGAGCATCTCAACTTCTTCCAATATTCAGCAGAAATGGGTTCAGCAGGCACAGGCATCTTCTTCGGATTGTTACTCGGCAAGCCTATAGGCATAACCATAGCAAGCTGGATTGCAATCAAGATGAAAGTAGGTGAAATGCCAGAAAACGCATCATGGAAGATGCTCTTCGCAGTGGCATGCCTTGGCGGTATCGGATTCACAATGTCAATCTTCGTCGATACATTATCATTCGGCGAACTCGCTCCTGAAATAACACATGAATTACGTTCTTTAGGTAAGATAGCCGTTCTAGCTGCTTCATTGGCTGCAGGTATCTTAGGAAGCGTATTGATTACATTGTTCGCAAAGAAAGAAAACAAATAAAAAGAATTTATAATAGAAATTCAGAATCTCAGAATCTCAGAATCTCAAAAAATCTGAGGTTCTGAGTTTGACTTGTCCTGAAATAAATTTACACAAAAAGTAAAGTTATGATAGGACAACAATTTATTAAAAGTGGTTACAAGTACACACGAGAAGAAAAATTAACGATAATCAACGATTATCTGATGAGTAATTTGTCAAAAAATGCT
>JAZUCH010000106.1:0-23708 GCA_045639025.1 Bacteroidales bacterium | reverse complement strand
GGTGTTGAGAAGACATTCTCTCTGTCGATGTAAACACCATTGGAATCCTTTATAACGATATGAGCTATTCCCACATTGTCATTAAAGGTGATAGTTAAAGTGTTTCCGGTAATGTCAGCGGAGATGGATTCGGAGCGATAGTCTGCACCATTGACAATAGCAGAATGTACACTATATACATTTACACCATCTTTAATGTTTACTTGCTTCGCTTCAATTAATAATACATGCGACAGCAAAATCAATAAAAATAATCTTTTCATATTACACACATTTTTTATGCAAAGATACAACAGGCGTTATTCCTTGTCAAGTAGAAATAATTCAACCAAAATGTGTTATAAAATTGATTTTCAATGAATTTAAATGATATTTTGTATATGCTTATACATATATTCTTTTATATCTACACCTATAATATTTGATATTTTGTTTCTTCTTTTGTTTATTGCTGTATAAGTCACACCAAACAAGGACGAAATTTGCTTGTCATTCAATCCTATTATTATCAGACATACATAATATAAATCTTCTTTTTTTAATTTAGTGTGGATGCTGGCTATATTGTTTATTAGATTATTAAAGTTTTGGTTCGCTGAATTTAATAACAACACAAAATCGCCTTGTTCCAATGATGACAACTCAGAAGTATCAATATTTTTGTCTGACAATTCCTTTATTTCATTAAGTATTTTCAAGCATACTTCCGAACTAAGATATTTTTCTATATTTTTTACACCATTCTGTCCTCTTTCCAATTTGCTCTTAAGTTCTGATATTTCTATCTCGCATTTTTTTATAATGTCATCTTTTTTTTGCAGCTCAACATTTCTGTTTCTTATCTTGCCTTCTATTTGTGATTGCTTGAATTTAAGTTCTTGAAGTTGTTTTTCCTTAACCTCAATCTCGCATTTAATTTGATTTATAACCTCATTTTTTATACAAATCTCTATTTCCTTATTATTTAATGAAGATGATAATTCAATATGTTTTATCTTATATTTACGCTTTATAGACATTGCAACAATAAATGTTAAAACCAATAGACTTAAGAGCGATAATATTATAAAAAATGTTTTCTTCAGATCCTTGAACCTATCTCTTTCCAGTTTTCTTTCTTTGTAGTTGTTATAAATATATTGAAGCTTAGATCTTTCAACGTTTTTATTTATATCCTTAATCGTATATTTTGAAATAATATTGTCATAAAACACTTTTTTGTCATAGTCCTTAATAGAATCGCATATTGATGAAAGATTTATGGCAGAAGTAACTTTTATGCTTGGTATGATACTATTTATGCTTTTCTCAAAATAAATTATGGCTTTTTCATATTTCCCAGCATCAAAATACATTTCACCTAATATGTTGTAATAAGAATGTTTAACATTTATATTCTCTATTTTGTCAAGATTATTCTTTATCATTATAAAAGCGCTATCTCTTTCTCCTTTATAAAATAATATCTGAGCAATATTTTTCTCTACATCCAATTTGTTATTCAGACTTGAATTGCATCTTAATGATTCATTATAATAATACAAAGCGCTATCAGGAATATTGGCAAGTTGATATGAATTACCTATGAATTTAAAGACTAGTGACTTATAACCATTTTTTCCTAGTTTTTCAGTATATTCCAACGCTTTCCTGTATTTTATGATAGCTAGGTCACAATAATTCTCATTAAGAAACAACTCTCCTAATCTCGTGTAAATTAATGATACAAACCTTATCTTTTCGTAATCCTCGTCGGAGTCGCAGAGTGCTTTTCCTTTTGCCTTTTGTCATTAGCCATCAGACGCCACTGGGGTGACGTTTTTGTTTTGTCTTCTATATTGAGACGCCACAGGGGTGACGTCTCTACCAGGGGCTCCATAATCTCCAAGGCTGTGAGATAATGCTCGCAAGCACCAACAATATCGTCTTTTTCGGTGAGACCGACAGCGTGGTAGTAATGCGCTTTAGCGCAGATAAAGTCAACGGACAACAGACAACAGTCAACAGTCCTTGGGTATGCGGTCGCTGAGCTTGTCGAAGCGCCGAGAGTTGTGCCTTCGACAGGCTCAGGCACCGTGCACATTGTTCTTTGTCTTTTGTTTGGAAAAATTCTGTGCACAAAGTCTGTTGTCCGTTGACTGTTGTCTGTTGACCGCCGTAGGCTATCAAAAAACTCCATCGCTGCTTTTACTTCTTCGAAATTCGATTGTGGGAGATAGTTTTTATATAAAGAGTCGGCTTTACGAATTTGGGATTCGTAAAAGTCAACAGACAACGGACAACAGTCAACAGTCCGTGTATATGCGGTCGCTGAGCTTGTCGAAGCGCCGAGAGTTGTGCCTTCGACAGGCTCAGGCACCGTACACGAAGTCTGTTGTCCGTTGACTGTTGTCTGTTGACAACCGAAGGTTAAAAGTAATATATATAATACAAGTCGTCTCATAGATGCGACATCACTTTCCTCTTCCTTGAACGACAATCAAGACTGTATAAATCAGAATCTTGATGTCGAGGGCAAGGTTCATGTTTTCTATGTATAAGATGTCGTATTTGAGACGTTCTACCATTTCATCTACATTAGAGGCATAGCCGAATTTCACTTCGCCCCAGCTGGTGATACCTGGCTTTATTTTGAGAAGCATAAGATAGTGCGGAGCTCTCTGTACAATCTGGTCGATGTAGAACTGACGCTCTGGTCTATAACCTACAATCGACATTTTGCCGCCAAGGACAGTGAAGAATTGTGGAATCTCATCCAAACGTGTCTTACGCATAAAACGTCCCCATGGAGTGATACGTGGGTCGTTGTCTTTTGAAAGCTGTGGCCCCATCTTCTCCGCATCGATATACATGCTTCTGAACTTAAGCATATTGAAAGGCTTACCATGTTTACCTATACGTTCTTGACGGTAGAAAATAGGACCTGGTGATGAACATTTCACCATGATAGCAGTGAAGATATACAAAGGAGAGAAGATTATAATGACCATCAAGGATGCAACGACGTCGAAGACACGCTTGGCTACTTGTTGCCATACAGGCATCAATTCAGGTGTCACTCTGATGAGTGGCGCATGCCAAATAGCTTCTTGTTTTACAGTGCCAAAGAGTATGTCTTGCATGATAGGGATGATTTTTACAACAACATCAAGCTCGCCTAACATGACAAGAATCTTGTCTATCGTTTCAATCTCAGAACGTTCGATAGCTATGATTACTTCTTCAATCTCGTGTTCTTTGATTATCTTTGCCGCATCTTTATAATAACCTAGATGAGGAATATATTTTTCAACCTTATATTCTTTAATGTCAAATACATTGACGAAACCTACGATAATATTGCCTGATGAATATACTTGGTTCTCAATCTCGTTGTAAATTGCGCAGGCGTTTCCGTTGCTGCCAACGATAAGTGTGTTGAAACCAATCTCTTTTCTGTGAATCTTTCTCGCAGTTCTGGTAGTAATAATCAAACGGCACATATAAGTCAGGGTGAACTGAAGTCCAAAGAGCATTATAAATGAAATATAATATGACTTATATGAGGTGATTAGGTCGTTGAGGATAGTGGCGAAGAATAAAATTACTACGCCTATAAGTGTGACGAAGAAAGTCTGTCCTAACTCTTTAAGTCGTGATTTGCAGAATACGTTGTTGTAATAACCAGATATGGTGTATAATGTAAGCCAGAAGATAGGTACTGATATGATTCCGATTATAAAATTAGAGTCATCAAACACCATTTTTATGTTATTGAGAAATTGGGCGTCTTCTGTGATTTTTCTGTAAAAGAAGAACAGGCTCCATGCTATTATAGCACATAGCCAATCAGCAATAACGTATTTTAATGTTTGAGTTGTCTTATTGTTTTTTTTGCTTTTATTCACGATAAACGAGTTTAATGTTATCAAAATAATATTCTGCTTCAGGAGTTTCTTCATCAATCTTGCCTGCAATATAGAATTTGAAATATTCAGCAGATTGATTGTCTGTGATATTAGGTCCTAAATTGATGTAAATCTTGTTCCAGACAGGAGATGGATTGACATATACCAATGGCATATTTTCCACATTGCTTATTTTTGCAAACAAGCCTACTTCAAAAGTTTCTGTACATTTATAATCTATCTCCAGGAAAATACTATTGCCTTGATTAGGAAGGTCGTAGTATTCGTCTGATGCTACGCAGAAATATGTTATTGAATCATTTTGGTTGAGATGAACATAACCTGAATAATGTGAGTTGTTGTAAATGTCATCCCATCTTTCAGGATCGTCTCTTTCTGTTCTTACTATTGTTGTGTCGCTGTCTTTAGTGCTTTCAAGCATCGTTTGTCTTTCGTAATCTTCTATAAATCTGAAATTTATATTGCTATCATCTATAGGGTAATAAGTAGTGGCAGGATGAATAGTGTCGATTACTTTTTCTACGAATTCATATTCATCAATGATATATGGCAAATAGAAAGGATTGACGGTTCTTGTGGAACTGATGCCGTTGAGTTTTATTCCAGGATAGACTCTTAACTCATGTTTGCCTCTTTCAAGAACAGGAATAGTTGCTGGCAATTCGTAGCATCCTTGTACATTTCCATCTATATAAATCCAAGCGTCTGTAATTTTATGAGAAGCAGCGCCTTCAAATTCGTAATCTGTTGTTAATAAGAAAGTGTCTATATGAATGTAAGCTGGTATTTCTTGGCTTCCCTCAAAACGTTTGCATGAGGTTGATATCATTGTTGCGAACAATGTTGCAATAAGCAAAGAAAATATATATCGAGTTAATTTCATAAATATAATTTTAAAATTGAACGTAAGAATTATATATATATTGCTTACTTCAAATGATTTTGAACAATTTTTTGATTTTTAACAATTTTATCAAGAATCATATAGCAGACTTTCAAAGCCATGACGCCATCATGTATTGTTACAGGCGGTTCTGTGTTGTTTATTATCGCATTATGGAAACTTTCTAGTTCTGTCATAATTGCGTTTATTGGTGTCACTTCTGGCTGTTCTATGGTTATTTGTTTGCAAGATCCGTCGGCGAGGTCTATCGTCATTGCCAGCGGATTGATTTCGCCTTCTGCATTGTCTATTCTCACTATATCGGTCTTTTTGTCCAAGAAATCCACTGTGATATAAGCGTCTTTTTGGAAGATACGATGGCGACGCATATTTTTCAATGATATGCGGCTTGCTGTGAGATTAGCCACTGAACCGTTTTCAAATTCTATACGGGCGTTGGTGATATCAGGTGTAGGGCTTACGATAGAGACGCCGCTAACGCTGATATTGCTGATAGGTGATTTAATGACGTCTAAAATGATGTCGATGTCGTGAACCATAAGGTCGAGGACAACAGGGACATCGGTGCCGCGTGGGTTGAACAAGGCCAGACGATGAGCCTCGATAAACAATGGCGAGTCGATATAAGGTCGTGCTGCTATGTAGGCAGGATTAAATCTCTCCACATGACCAACCTGAACCTTGACGCCAGCTTCCTTGGCCAGCTCAATAAGCGCATTGGCTTCATCAACAGTGGCTACTATTGGTTTTTCAATGAAAACATGTTTGCCTTTTTTCAAAGCTATTGACGCACATTCAAAATGAGATACCGTAGGAGTGACAATATCGACAACATCAACCAAATCGATGAGCTCTTCTATTGAAGAGAAACATTTTATCTGCATGTCTGCCGACACTTTTTCTGCTGTCTTGGCATCTTGGTCGTAGAAGCCAACAAACTCATAAACTGACAATTGTTTTATACAGTTGATATGTATTTTTCCGAGGTGTCCTGCACCTAAAACTCCTATCTTTAACATTAGATTATTTTTTCGCAAATATAAGGTTTTTTTGTAATTTTGTGACATAAAATTAAGGCGATGCAGGAAGATAATTACAGACATAAAGGAATGCGAAGAAATTTGGTGGAAGAACTTAAGAATAAGGGTATTAACAATGAAAAAGTTCTTGCCGCAATAAGCAATGTGCCTCGTCATGTTTTCTTGGATTCGTCTTTTTTGGAATTTGCTTATCAGGATATGGCATTTCCTATTGGTTCTAAACAGACCATTTCGCAGCCTTTTACGGTTGCTTTCCAATCGAGCCTTTTGGAAATAAATAAAAATATGAAAGTTCTTGAGATAGGAACCGGCTCTGGATATCAGGCTTGTGTGCTGGCTGAGATGGGCGCGAAAGTGTTCACTATTGAACGTCAGAGAAAGCTTTATGCAAAGACAAAATCTTTTCTGACAAACTTTCCTTATAACATAAAAATGTTTCTCGGTGATGGCTATAAAGGACTTCCGACATACGGACCATTCGACAGAATCTTGATAACAGCAGCGGCTATGGAAATACCGCAAGCACTAGTAGATCAGTTGAAAGTGGGAGGGATGATGGTTATTCCTTTGTCGGAAAATGAAAATAGTCAGACGATGCTGCGACTCACCAAACAAGAAGACGGCAGCATGAAAAGAGAAGAATACGGCGACTTCAGATTCGTGCCGATGCTGAAAAATCTGGGAGATGATTAAAAGACTACAAGACTACAAGACCACAAGACTACAAGTTTTTTTGAACTTTGGCTTTTGAACTTTTTTTAGTAATGGAGTGATGGAGTAATGTAGTCCGTAATGATATTATTACATTACCTAAACTCCTGAGTTCCTGAAAACCTGAAAAGTTCTGAGATTCTGAGTTTCTGAATTTCTTTTTCTTGGCGTTCCGGCTCTGCCGTCGGGCTTTCCGCTATATCTTTGCTCGCTTAAATTCCACCTCACTCAAAAAATTCCGTTGTCTGTTGTCTGTTGTCTGTTGTCCGAAAAAGCTCGCAAAGGATGCCGCTTCAATCCCTAACGCAAACTCCTATTATAAAAATTCAGAATCTTAAAACCTCAAAACTTCAGAAAAACTTTGAGTGCTGACTTCTTATGAAGTTGTCTATTATACAAAAAAACTCCAGAAAAGAATTCTGAAGTTCTAAATTTCTATATTTCTGAGATTCTGAGATTCTGAGATTCTGAGGTTCTTCTATGTTAATCCTCTTTTTTGTTTATTCCGAATCTGATATATTTTATTGTCAATCCTTTGTCGAGCCAGATTTGTTCGTAATATGTTCTGATTTTCTTTACTTCCAAATCGTCGTCGTTGGCGTATAAGTTATCATAATTATAGAATATTGGCAGTTTGCCTTCTTGAGCTGTCTCTACTGTGAACTCATACATAAGGTCGCTGTCGGTCTTGAGGTTGACGACGCCGTCTTGTTTCACGAATGTACGATAACGTTCGAGGAAGTTAGGGCCAGTGAGACGTTTGCGTGCCTTTGATGGCTGAGGGTCAGGGAATGTCACCCAAATCTCATCCACTTCATTTTCAGCGAAGAATCCGTCTATCAATTCAATGTGAGTTCTGAGGAACGCAACATTGTCGAGGCCTTCGTTGCGAGCTTGGCATAGACCAACCCACATACGTGAGCCTTTGATATCGACGCCGATGTAATTGATGTCTTTATGAGCGCGGGCGAGCCCTACGGTATATTCGCCTTTACCGCATCCTAATTCCAAAACTATAGGGTTGTCGTTTTTGAAGAAATCTTGTTTCCATCTTCCTTTTAATGGAAATCCTTCATTTTTAAGTCTTTCAAATGAATATTCAAAAAGATTGTTGAAAGTCTTATTTTCTGCGAAACGTTCTAACTTATTTTTTCCCATATTATTTATTTTTGGAATAATAACCATGCAGATGCGTTATAGTCACGTTTGATTTCTTCAAGTCGAATCAAAGCGTCAGCTTTCTCTGCAAATGATTCATAATAAACACGAATATTACCTTTATTATTTTTCTCTAATGAAGATGCGTTTTCAAAACCTTGCTTTCTCAAACTGTTGACACATTTTTCAGCACTTTCTTCAGTTTGGAAAGAACCACCAACGATGTAGTAGGATTTAAGGATTTCAGGAGTTGAGGAATTCAGGATTTCAGTATCCTCTGTTACTTCAACTTCTACAGTTTCTTCAGCGACTTCAATTTCTGCAGTCACTTCAGTTGCCTCAGCAACCTCTATTTCCTCTAATACCTCTATTTCCTCTTGTCCCTCTAAAACCTCTTGTCCCTCTAATACCTCTTCTCCCTCTTCAACCTCTAAAACCTTTATAAGGTATTCGTTAGGAGATGAGTACAAGAATGGGTTCCAGCTTGCGAGTTGTGATTCTGACTTGTCTGTTGTCCAGTTGATTACGAATATCAATAAAAACGCTAATGTTGTATAAGCGAATGTTCTGAATAAACTTGGTTTTCTTCTTGAAGGTGTTTCGCTTGCTACTTCTTCAACGCTGTCGATTGCTATTGAATATTCGGTGTTTTTTTGTTTTTGTTCAACAACGATTTTTTCCTTTATTACTTGATATGTTTCAGTTCGGAAAATAGGTTGATAGTTGAAACTTGTCAAACCGAAAGCGTCTCCGAGTATGTTGACATCTTTTTGTGTTTCGAATATATAATCGTCATGGAATTTGCGCAATTTGCCAAGACCTTCCATTTCGAGTTCGAAGTTCACATCAAGTATAGCAGCGCTTTGGTTTACGAAATTCTGTATTTTGACAAGAGCATCATCCTTAGTTATATTTTCTTTTTGCATAATATAATTAAGGAGTAAGTCGTCGTTGTTTGTCAATTTATTATTGAAAACTAACTCTTTGTATGGAGGCATAAAACGATGATTTGCATAATCTATTGTAGCAGAATGTCTTTTGGAAATAAAAGCGCCAAATTCTGGAACAATTACACATTCATTGTCTTTTAATAATTCTATCAAATGGTTAATAATCATATAATTAGAAATTTTCAATAATAGGATATTTCTGTTTGCGAATTTAAGAAAAATACTTTAATCTTTGAAGAATTTTAGACATTTTTCTACATCTTGCGGTGTATCAATGGAATAACTTTCAAACTCTGTAATTCCCATTTTTATTTCGTATGAATTTTCTATCCATCTGAGTTGTTCCAGACATTCGGAAAGTTCGAGCCCCGACTGTGGAAGTCTTGCTATTTCTTTCAGAACATCTACCTTATAAGCGTAAATTCCTATATGTTTGTAGAATGTTCTTTGTTCCATCCATGTCTTTGCATCTTTATCAGCTTTTCTTAGAAAAGGAATTGTCTGGCGACTGAAATACAATGCTTTGTAGTTTTTGTCAAAGACAACTTTCACTACATTTTCATCAAATAGTTCATCTTCATCTTTAATAGGCTTGCATAATGAAGCAATCTGACTTTTTTCTGTCGAGATAAGAGATGCAATCTGATTTATTTGCTTTGGATTGATGAAAGGCTCGTCGCCTTGAATGTTTACTGCAGCATCGTATTGTTTGCTGATTTTCTCTACAATCTCGCAACATCTGTCTGTGCCGCTGTTGTGTTCAGATGATGTTAACATGACATTGCCTCCGAAAGCGATAACTGCATCATAGATACGTTGGTCGTCGGTTGCAACAACCACGTCTGTAAGTGATTCGGCTTTAAGAGATTGTTCGTAAACACGCTGAATCATTGTTTTTCCGTTGATTATTGTTAAAGGCTTGCCTGGAAAACGAGTTGAGGCAAAGCGAGCTGGTATTATTCCTAATATTTTCATTTTTTTATGTTTAAGGGTTATAATGTGTTAGAAATTCAGAAGCTCAAAATCTCAGAATATTTTTTGAGTTTCTGGGATTCTGAATTTTTGAGTTTCATATTAAAAGAGTCCATTCAGAGAGGCGTTGATGCTATCAATCACCTTGCTTAAGTCTTCTGGATTTTCGAATTCTAGTTTGTCGCTTTCAATGATAAGGACTTTTCCTTTGTCGTAGTTGGCTATCCAGTTCTCATATTTATCGTTGAGCGCTTTGAGATAGTCGATACGTATTGATTGTTCGTATGCTCTGTTGCGTTTTGCGATTTGTCTTACCAATGTTGGGATGTCGGCTCTCAGATATATAAGCAAGTCAGGAGCTTGCATATATGAGCTCATAAGTTCGAACAGCGATTGATAGTTTTCATAGTCGCGTGTTGACATCAGCCCCATCTCGTAAAGGTTTGATGCGAAAATGTATGAGTCTTCGTAAATTGTTCTGTCTTGTATAACATCTACGCCGCTGTTTCTGATGTTGAGTATTTGTTTGAATCTGCTTGTTAGAAAATATATTTGCAGATTGAACGACCATCGCAACATATCATCATAAAAGCTGCTTAAATAAGGATTGTTATCGACTTCCTCGTAATGAGGCTGCCATCCAAAATGTTTTGATAATAATTGTGTTAAAGTTGTCTTTCCTGAGCCTATGTTACCAGCGATAGCTATATGCATAATGAAAAATATTTTTTTGCTAAAATAATAAAAAAAAGACTACAAGACCACAAGACTACAAGACTACAAGTTTTTTTAGTAATGAAGTTATGAGGTAGTAATTAATTTCATTTTCCATTAGCCATTAGTCTTTAGTCATTAGCCATTAGTCATCATTTCGGTGCTTTCACGAAGAAATATACTCCTATCAATGAGAATATGATGTTGGGCAGCCATGCTGCTATGAAAGGTGTGAAGACTCCCGACAAAGCAAAAACGCGTGAGAATTCCATGAAGATGATGTAGGAGAATGTGATGACAATTCCAATTCCAAGGTGAAGTCCCATTCCTCCGCGTACTTTTCTGCTTGATAGAGCTGCGCCTATCAAGGTGAGGATTAGAATGGCAACAGGCGAGGCTATACGTTTGTGCATCTCTATTCTGTAAATCAAGGTGTTGTCTGCACCTTTCATTTCGAGGTTTTGTATATGGTTGTGAATCTCAAAAAGATTCATCTCTTCGAATTCTTCTTTAATATTATATAGGTCGCGAGGCTTTAGCATCAAAGTCGTGTCTTTGGTTTTGCCGCGATTTAGGCTTTCTTCGGGTAGGATGAATCGTTCCACATAATTGGTGAGAGTCCATTTGCCATTGATGGTGTCGTAAGAAGCCTTGTCGGCTAGAACCTTGTATTTTAATCTGTTATCTTCTATTTTTTCTAAAGAGAACTTGTATGCTATTTTCTTTTTGATGTCGAAGTTGCCCACATAGACATAGACGCCTTTTTCAATTTGGACGTGTATGTTTGAGCCTGAGCTTTTGGTTAATTTTTCAATATATTTATCTTTAAACTCTCTTCTTATTGAATCGGTCTTGGGAATCAAGAAGTTGCCTAGATAAAAAGATCCGATGGCAAGAAATGAGGCTGCCAGCATATAAGGGTAGAGGAATCTCCTGAAGCTTATGCCGCTGCTTAGAATGGCGATGATTTCTGTATGCCCAGCCATCTTTGATGTGAAGAAAATGACGGAGATGAAGACAAACAGATAAATGAAAAGATTAATAAAATAAGGTATGAACGGCACATAATAATGCAACGCTACTTCTTTGAAGCTTGCATTGTTTTTTATGAAACTATCGACATTTTCGGAGATATCGAACACGATGACGATAAGAATCAGCAAGCTGATAGAAAATAGGAATGTGCCGAGATATTTTTTTATGATATACCAGTCTAACTTTTTCATGTCAAATTCTACGTGTAACTTTAGGTAGCATCATATCGCGCCATGATGTGAAGTCGCCTTCAATAATATGTTTCCTTGCTTCTTTCACGAGCCATAAATAAAAACCGAGGTTGTGGACTGTTGCTATCATAGGGCCTAACATTTCTTTAGAGATGATGAGGTGGCGCAAATATGCTTTTGTATAGTCTCTGTCAACGTAAGTGATTCCGTTTTCATCCAAAGGCGAGAAGTCGTATTTCCATTTCTCATTCTTGATGTTGATGATACCTTCTGAAGTGAATAACATGCCATTGCGTCCGTTGCGACAAGGCATTACGCAGTCGAACATATCAACGCCGCGTGATATTGCCTCGAGCAAGTTGGCTGGAGTGCCGACGCCCATGAGGTAACGAGGCTTGTCTTGTGGCAAGATTTCATTGACCACTTCAATCATCTCGTACATCTGTTCTGTTGGTTCGCCCACAGCGAGACCGCCGATGGCGTAGCCGTCGGCTTCGTGTTTGGTGATATATTCTGCAGAGCGTTTTCTGAGTTCTGGATAGACGCAGCCTTGAACGATAGGGAAAAGCGACTGGTTGTAACCATATAGAGGTTCTGTCTCATCGAAGCGTTTCCAGCATCTGTCGAGCCAGCGGTGAGTTCTCTCCATCGATTCTTTAGCGTATTTGAAATCAGCAGTTCCAGGAGTGCATTCGTCGAAAGCCATCATGATGTCGGCCCCGATGGTGCGTTCGATGTCCATCACGTTTTCAGGAGTGAAGGTGTGACGGGAACCGTCGATATGAGATTGAAACACCACGCCTTCTTCTTTCATCTTTCTGATGCCTGTCAGAGAAAAAACTTGGAAGCCTCCGCTGTCGGTGAGTATAGGACGCTCCCAGCCGTTGAACTTATGAAGACCGCCAGCTTTGTTCAGTACGTCGAGGCCAGGACGAAGATAAAGATGATAAGTGTTGCCTAAAATGATTTGAGCTTGAATCTCTTCTTTTAATTCTTTCATGTGGGTGGCTTTGACGCCGCCTAATGTACCAACAGGCATGAAAATAGGAGTCTCAATATTACCATGATCAGTAGTTAAGACGCCAGCGCGAGCATTGCTCGAAGTATCATTTTTGACAAGTGAAAATCTCATAAAAATTTTTGGGCAAATATACTATTTTTTCCTGTGAAAAATTCATACATTTGCAGTGAAATTTCAAAGATTTCATTAAAAAAATATTCAGAAAAAAATAATATTGTCGTGAGCATAAGTTTTAATTTTAATCAGTTGGCATTCATAATTTTGATATTGTTTGTATTGGCATGGCTGGTGCAAATGTTGTATCATTGGATATTATTCAGACGATTGGCGTTTTACAAAAAAAGTAAAAAAAATGATGATATGGAACCTGTTTCCGTGATTGTGTGCGCTCGCGACTCATACGAATATCTCCTTGATTTGATTCCTGCTGTCTTGTCACAGGATTATCCTGATTTTGAACTCGTGATTGTCAACGATTGTTCACAAGATCAGACTGAAGAATATCTGAAGGAATTGGCAAGAAATAACCCGAAAATCAATTTGGTGAACCTTACTCAAAACCTTAACTTCTTCCATGGCAAGAAATTTCCTTTGAGCATGGGTATCAAATCCGCAAAACATGATTTGCTACTTCTCACTGACGCCGATTGTGTTCCAAATACAAACCAATGGATTAAGGAGATGGTTTCTGCTTATAGAAACAATACTGAAATAGTTGTGGCATACGGTCCTTATTTTGAACGTAAAGGTCTGTTGAACAAGCTTATCCGTTTTGATACTTTGTACATCGCTATGCAGTATTTATCGCTGGCTTTGTCTAAGAAAACTTATATGGGAGTGGGAAGAAATCTTTCTTACAGAAAAAGCACTTTCATGAAAAACAAAGGTTTTACCTCACATTACAATATTCCTTCCGGTGATGATGACTTGTTCATTAGTCAGGTGGCTAATAAGAATAACACTAGCGTCTATATCGATGCTGTGAATAGGGTGGAGTCGGAGCCAAAGAGAAGCTGGGGTACTTGGATTCGTCAGAAAAGACGTCATTATTCAACAGGAATAAAATATAAATCAAACATCAACAGAATATTGGGATTGTTGCTCGGAAGCCGTCTGATTTATTATCCATCGTTGATAGCATTGTTCTTGCTTCCTGCGGCATTTGAAATTTCATTGGGAAAGATTTATTATTTTGTCGTGATAGGAGTTTTTGCATTGATACATTACATAACACAATTTGTCATTTATCATAAATGTGCAAAACAACTTGGAGAGAAGCATTTAGGACTGGCTTTTACACCAATTTACGATTGTTTCTTTATGATTTTTACGACAATAATAGGATTTTGGAGCACCATTTCAAAACCTAAAGGATGGTGATTTTTTAATTCATAATTGATAATTCATAATGCTCAATCTTTTTTCTGTAAAATTAAGAATTATGCATTATGAATTATGAATTATTTTTATCTTTGCACATTGTATAAATAAGCTTTAAAATAAACTCATAGATATATGAATGACTTTCAAAAAGAGATACTTGCAGGTATTCCTGACGAGTTACCATGTGTAAAAGAGTATGATGTAACAGTCAATCATGCTCCAAAACGTAAAGACATTTTAACAAAAGAAGAAAAAAGATTAGCATTAAGAAATGCTCTTCGTTATTTCCCAGCTAAACATCATGCTGTTTTAGCTCCAGAATTTGCAGAAGAATTGGAAAAATACGGTCGTATCTATATGTATCGTTTCCGTCCTTCTTATAAGATTTACGCTCGCCCAATTGAAGAGTATCCAGCTAAGTCAAGACAAGCAGCTGCTATCATGCTTATGATTCAAAACAACTTGGATCACGCTGTAGCACAACACCCACACGAACTCATCACTTACGGTGGCAATGGCGCTGTCTTCCAAAACTGGGCTCAATATCGTCTCGTTATGCAATATCTTGCTAACATGACAGAAGAGCAGACTCTCGTTATGTATTCAGGTCACCCAATGGGATTGTTCCCATCACATAAAGATGCTCCACGCGTTATCGTTACCAACGGTATGATGATTCCTAATTACTCCAAACCAGACGATTGGGAAAGATTCAACGCAATGGGTGTTACACAATACGGACAAATGACAGCAGGTTCATATATGTATATCGGACCTCAAGGTATCGTCCACGGAACAACAATCACTGTTTTGAACGCTTCAAGAAAACAAGGCGGCACTCCTGCTGGCAAGTTGTTCATCACCGCAGGTCTTGGCGGCATGTCAGGCGCACAGCCTAAAGCTGGTAACATCGCTGGCGTTGTTTCAATCACAGCAGAAATAAATCCTAGCGCAACAGACAAACGTCACAGCCAAGGCTGGGTTGACGAAGTTTACAGCGACCTCGATGAGTTGTTCGCTAAAGTAAACGAAGCCCGCGCTAATAAGATAGCTCGTTCTTTCGCATACCAAGGCAACGTTGTTGACCTCTGGGAATATGCAGCAGAACACGATATCCAAGTTGACTTGGGTTCTGACCAAACTTCATTGCATAACCCATTTGCAGGCGGTTACTATCCTGTAGGTTATTCATTTGAAGAGTCAAAACAAATGATGGCAGAAGCTCCAGAAAAATTCAAAGACGCTGTCTACGCTTCATTGCGTCGTCACGTTGCTGCTGTCAACAAACTCACAGCAAAAGGAATGTACTTCTTCGACTACGGCAACGCATTCTTATTGGAAAGCAGCCGCGCTGGTGCTGACATCCTCAACGCAGAAGGTAAGTTCCGTTATCCATCATACGTACAAGACATCATGGGTCCTATGTACTTCGACTATGGTTTCGGTCCATTCCGTTGGGTTTGTACTTCAGGTAAAGAAGAAGATCTCGCTATCACAGACGAAATCGCATGCAACGTTCTTGAAGAAATCGCTAAGAATTCTCCAGTTGAAATCCAACAACAAATGCACGACAACATCCAATGGATTAAGGGCGCTCGCGCTAACAAATTGGTCGTTGGTTCACAAGCTCGTATCTTATACGCTGACTGTGAAGGTCGTACCAAAATCGCTGCTGAATTCAACAAGGCTATCGCCGACGGTCGTCTCTCAGCTCCTGTTGTTTTGGGTAGAGACCACCATGATGTATCAGGTACCGACTCTCCATTCCGTGAAACATCTAACATATACGACGGTTCATCATTCACAGCTGACATGGCAATCCATAATGTTATCGGCGACGGTTTCAGAGGCGCAACATGGGTCAGCATCCACAATGGTGGCGGCGTAGGCTGGGGCGAAGTTATCAACGGCGGCTTCGGTATGGTACTCGATGGCAGCGACGACTCAGACAGAAGATTACGCAATATGTTACATTGGGACGTTAACAACGGTATCGCTCGTAGAAGCTGGGCAAGAAACGAACCAGCTATGTTCGCTATCAGACGCGCTATGGAAGTAGAGCCAAGACTTAAAGTCACAATGCCTAACTTCGCTGAAGACTCATTGATTAACGACATTATAAAATAAAAACTATGAACTATGAACTTTGAACTATAAGTTAAAGTTCAAGGTTCTTGGTTCTAAGTTCAAAGTTTAAAAAAAATAGCACGATTATTGTGTGTTTTTTGGAAAATTAAAAGGATAAATTAAACGATTATTAACAAATAAATTACAAATCAAAAGATGAAAAAATTTTTACTTTCTTTAGTACTTTTAGCATTTGCTGGCATAGCATCTGCACAAACATTAAAGTTTGAACAAGCTCATGATTTTGAGGCAATCGGTGAAATTGAACCAGGAAGATTTGAAATCATTGCAGATGTCAATGAAATGATAGAATTGGCATTTGAAATGAAAATTACAAACCTTACAGATAGCGATATTCTTATCCTTTGTGAAAGAGAAATCGTTTCTTCAAACAGCGAAGCAGGCAATAACTTCTGTTTTGGTAACTGCTTCGGTGATGACACATCACAAGCAGAAGTTAATTTAACACCAGGTTCTCCTCTTGATTTCAGTGCTCACTTCAAACCTTATAAATATGATGAAAACTGGAACTTAGAAATGATGCCTGTTGGTTCAGAAATGACAGTTAAATACACTTTCTCAGAAAGATCATTAGGCGAATGGGTATTTGAATTTTACTTCAAATATGATCCAGCAGCTGGTCCATACGTACCAGAATTCATTCCAGAAAACAACAACGAAGAAATCTTCAGCAACGCTTATCCTAACCCAGCACGCGACGTTGTTAGCTTCGACTACAACATGCCATTCAATGCTCAATCAGCATCAGTAGCTATTTACAACATGATGGGTCAAGAAGTCATCAGACAAGATGTTAGCGTTGGCGGTTCAAGATTAGATGTTAACGTAAGCGACTTAACAGACGGCGTTTACTTCTACAGCTTAATCGTAAACAACCAAGCTGTTAAAACAAACAAACTCGTTATTTCTAAATAATTTATATTGGCTAAAGACGAAAGTCTAAAGACAAAAGAAGAGAGCTCTTGAAATTTCAGGAGCTCTTTTTTTGTTATAAGGTAGAGAGGGAAGAGAGGGTGGTGAGCTGATTAGATGGTCTGTTATCTACAAAAAAAGACACCACTATGTGAAGTGATGTCCTTTATTATATTTTCTCATTTGTCTCTGCGTCTCTGTGTCTCTGCGTCTCTGTGTCTCTTATCCCAAGAACACTGAGTTTTTCTCGAATTTTTCTATTGCGTATTTAAGGTCGATGACGAGTTTCTTCTTGTTTTGTGATGGCATCTCAAACATAGCGTCGTTTAATATTGCTTCGATGATGGCTCTTAATCCACGGGCGCCGAGCTTGAATTCGATGCTCTTGTCAACGATATATTCCAAAACTTCTTCTTTTATCTCAAGATTGATGTCGTCCATTTCGAAGAGTTTTGTGAATTGCTTGATGATAGCGTTCTTTGGTTCTTTCAAGATTCTTACTAACGACTCTTTATCCAATGGATTGAGGAATGTCAATATTGGGAAACGACCTACAATCTCAGGGATAAGACCAAATCTCTTGATGTCGGCAGGAGTGATGTATTTCAACAGATTGTCTTTGTCGATTTGTTTTTTGTTGTCGTTGCCATAACCGATAGCATTGCTGCCAACTCTGTTAGCGATTAATTTATCTATTCCGTCGAATGCGCCGCCAGCTATGAACAATATGTTTTTGGTGTTGACCTGAATCATCTTTTGTTCAGGGTGCTTGCGACCGCCTTGTGGAGGAACGTTAACAATAGTGCCTTCCAAGAGTTTAAGCATTGCCTGTTGTACGCCTTCACCGGAGACGTCACGAGTGATGCTTGGGTTGTCGCTCTTACGTGCAATTTTGTCGATTTCGTCGATGAATACTATACCTTTTTCAGCAGCTGCTACGTCATAGTCTGCAGCTTGTAACAACTTGACTAAAATGTTTTCAACGTCTTCTCCAACGTAGCCTGCCTCTGTCAAGACAGTGGCGTCGGCTATTGCGAAAGGCACGTGAAGCATCTTGGCAATGGAGCGGGCGAGGAGTGTCTTGCCAGTACCGGTCTCACCGACTAAGATGATGTTTGATTTTTCAATCTCCACTTCGTCGGCTGCTTTCTCTTGGTTGATTCTTTTGTAATGATTGTAAACTGCAACAGCGAGAATCTTCTTTGCTTCATCTTGTCCGATTACATATTGGTCGAGGAAAGATTTAATCTCGACAGGCTTTAATAATTTAAAGTCAGGTGTGTTGGCTTTTTTAAGATGTTTCAATTCCTCTTGTACTACGATATGACCTCTTTCGATACATTCGTCGCAGATGAAACCATACATTCCTGAGAGAAGCAATGCTGCTTCTTTATCGCTTTTTCCACAAAATGAGCAGAAGTTTTCTTGTTGTTTTTTTGCCATGCTAATTTTTATAGTTTAGGGTTGAGAGTAGTTTTGTAGTTTAAAGTTTATGATATGAAATTTTCATTTTTAAAGAAAAAAGTTTAAAAGTATGCTAATAAACTTTTAAACTTTCTTCTTTAGCCATTAGTCTTTGACCATTAGTCATTAAAAATTACACTTTCTTAATAAGGACTTCGTCAATCATACCATAATCTTTGGCTTCTTGTGAAGTCATCCAATAGTCGCGGTCTGAGTCGGCCCAAACTTTATCGAAAGGTTGGCCTGAATGAGTTGCGATTATGTCGTAGAGTTCTTTTTTAAGTTTTAAAATCTCACGTGCTGTGATTTCGATATCAGATGCTTGACCTTGCATGCCACCCATTGGTTGGTGAATCATGATGCGTGAGTGTTTCAATGCTGAGCGTTTTCCTTTAGCGCCTGCGCACAACAATACAGCTGCCATTGAAGCGGCGATACCTGTACAAATTGTAGCTACGTCAGGGCTGATGAACTGCATTGTGTCGTAAATGCCCAAGCCTGCATAAACAGAACCACCAGGAGAGTTTACGTAGATTTGGATGTCTCTCTTAGGGTCTGATGATTCTAAGAAAAGGAGTTGTGCTTGGATAATGTTAGCTACGTAGTCGTTGATTTCATCGCCCAAGAAGATGATGCGGTCCATCATAAGTCTTGAGAATACGTCCATTTGAGCTACATTAAGCTGACGTTCTTCGATGATAGTAGGAGATATATAATTAGTAACTGTTGAAGTATATTTCTCCAATGCTAAACTGTTGATGCCACAGTGTTTGGTTGCGTATTTATAGAATTCGTTGTTCATTGATATTATCTTTTTATTTATAAACTCCATTATTTATATTTTGTTTCATTATAGATGTATTTTTATGAAACTATATTTTAGGAGTATGTATGGTACTTATTTATATAGAAATCAGCTACCAATTGCCAGAGATATAAAATCACTGACAGCTGATAGCTGATGACTGTATGCTAAATATTATTCAGCTGTTTCTTCTGTTGCTTCTTCTGCTTTAGCAGCTTTCTTTGCTCTAGTTTTTTTAGGTTTTGCTTCACCTGCCAATTCAACTTGAGGAAGAACTGCTTGTACGAAACCTTCGTAGTCGGTATCAACAACTGTAACTGTCATATTTTCTTTTAAGTATGCAGTTAATTTTTTATCAGCTATTTGGTTGTTGATGCCTTGACGTTGGTTGTCGTCTTTAATGATAGCATCGATGATGTCTTCGAGGCGTTTTTTAGTCTCTTCGTCTAATGTTTCAACATCCATGTGGCCGAAGTACATGCTTCTTACGTAGTTGCGTACTTCTTCTTCTTTGATGATGAGTTCTGGGTTTTGTTTTACGAGAGCTTCTTCGATGAGTTGCCATCTGAGAGACTTAACGTATGAGTTGTCGTAGTTGTTTTCTACGTCTTCAGCAGTGATTTTGCCTTCGCTGTTTTCAACTATCCAGCGTTTGAGGAATGTGTCAGCCAAGTTGAATTTGATTTCTTCTACTAATTGGTCAACTGCTCTGTTGTAGAACATTCTTTCTGCTTCAAGAACGTATTGTTTTTCCATTTCTACAGCAACTTTTGCGCGGAATGTTTCAACGTCTTTTACTTCTTGACCAGGGAAAATCTTAGCGAAGAGTTCTTCGTTAAGTTCTGCTGGTTGTTCTTCAACTTTATTGTTGTCTTGGATGCTCTTTATTGTTCTGTCGATTTCTTCTTCTGAAGCTTTGATGTTGAAGTCGTTGATTTTATGGTCTTTGAGAACAACATTGATTTCTGGTTTGAGAGCTGCTTCAAAATAGAAATTCAATTCTTCTTGTGTATCGAGATCGTTAGGTTGGCCTTGTTCTAAGTCAGGAAGTGGGTAACCGATAACGTCTAATTTATTTTCAATGATGTGATTGTTGAGAGCTTCAGAAACTTTTTGGTTAATCTTTTCGATTAAAACGCCTTGGCCGTACATTTTCTTAATCATTCCGAAAGGAACTTTACCTTGACGGAAACCAGGCATAGTTGCTTTATGTTGATAATCTTTTAAAGCTTTTGTTACTTCAGCTTCATAATCAGCTTTAACTAAAGTCACTTGGATACCAGCGAGAAGTTCGCCTTTTGATGTCTGTGTAGTATTCATTTGATAATTAAATTATTTTTTTGTGCGGATGAAGGGACTCGAACCCCCACGCCTCTCGGCATCAGATCCTAAGTCTGACGCGGCTACCAATTACGCCACATCCGCAGAATCTTTTTAGGAGTTGCAAAAGTACAATTTTTTTTCAAATAAAACACATTTTTTTGTAATAAAATTTGTTGACGAAAAATAAAAAATACTTTACATTTGCCATATTTAATTTTATGTTATGACTAAATTGTATAAGTCACTGTCTTTTATAATTTTATTTTTTATTTCTAAAATTCTATCATCACAGTCTTTAATAGGAACGCAGAGCAATTATGCTGGTTCTAATTCATTGTCGATGAATCCGGCTTCTATGACAACTTCTGATGTTTATTTTGATTTTTCTATTATAAATGTAGGTCTGTCTTTATATAACAATTATGCTTATTTAAAGGCCAATGACTTCTCTAGCTTTATTTTTTCAAATGAACATGCTTTCCCAACATATAATATTGATGGCGAGAATTTTAACTTTTTGACATATAATAACAACGATAAGAGACCTTATGATATTTATGAATCATTGGATGCCAATGTTATGCGTTTTATGTATAATTTTGATGGAAGACAGTCTGTTGCTTTCTCGTTGAATGCAAGGGCATATACTAGTGGCGTGGATATTCCATACGAAATACCTGAAATTATTACAAAAGGTCTTGATGATGACAATTTTAATGGGAATTATGTTTCTTCTGATGCGAGCGTGTCAACTATGGAATGGGCTGAAGTGGCTTTGGCGTATTCGAGAAAGCTCTATGATAGGTATCATCATAGGATTGATTTCGGACTTAGCGCTAAATATCTGTTAGGGTATTCGGCTGCTGTCGGCAATATCAATAATCTCGACTATGATATCTTTTATGAAGATACGATAGTTGTTAATAAGTTTGATGCAGATATTGCGTATTCATTACCTATTAATTATAATGCCGATTTTTCTTCTTCATCGATGTTTGATAATTCTATAGTGAGAGGAGCAGGACTTGCCTTCGATTTAGGGTTCGTATATACTTACAAGAGAAACATAGCTTCTAATGAAAGACGTATTTTGGCTTCATGTATGCAGTCGAAATTGGATTATGTATGGAAATTGGGTGTTTCTCTGATGGATGTCGGTTATATACATTTCAAAAATAATGCAGCCGTGAACAGTTTCCGTAATGATGATAAAGTGCAGTTTAATACGTATGCCTTTGATGATGTCAAGCAGTTCAAGGATGTGATGGAGTTTATGAGTGCGGTTTATTATAATGGTGACAGCTTGGCTTCATTGGCTGCCAATGAATTCAGTGTTGGCTTGCCTACTACTTTGAGACTTCAGTTTGATTATAACATAAAAGACAACTTTTACATTAATGCTACATATATACAGCCTTTGAAACTGATGAAATACTCGGTTGAGGCATTGCCGCAGCTGATGATAGAGCCTCGTTATGAATCTGAATATCTAGAGTTTAGTATTCCTGTTACTTTACAAGATTACCGCCATTTGTTGCTTGGCGCTTCTGCAAGACTAGGTTTTATTACTATAGGAACACAAAATATTTCTTCATATCTAGGTTTCGGTGATGTCAGAGGAGTGGATGTCTTTGTTTCAATGAAGTTTAACTTGACCAAAGGAAAATGTAGTGACAAATTCAGTGCTTGCTGGTCATCAAACTTTGGTAACAAGAAGTATAGAAGATAATCATTTCTTTACGTCTAAGGCATCGCGCAACGCATTGCCGAAGAGCATGAATGCCAATACTAAAATCATGATGGCGATGCCTGGTAATATCGCTAAATACGCATCGTTGAGGATGATGTAGGCGTAATTTTCTTTAATCATGCTGCCCCATGATGGCATAGGAGGCTGAACGCCTATGCCAAGGAAACTCAATCCTGCTTCCAACAAAATGGCTGAGGCGAAGTTGGCTGCGGAAATAACAATTATAGGATTTATGATGTTGGGAATTATGTGCTTTAAGATGATTCTTATATTGTTGAATCCTAATGCTTTGCCTGCTTCTACGAAAGTCGTCTCCCTTACGGAAAGTATCTGCCCTCTGGTGACACGAGCAACCTCGACCCACATCGTAAGTCCTACTGCTATGAAGACTTGAACGACGCCTTTGCCTAAGACGAATGTTATCGCAATGACAATCAATAATGTCGGTATCGACCATACAACATTGATGAGCCAAACCATAAGGTCATCGACGCGACCTCGGAAGAAACCGCCGAGACTGCCTATCAATATACCTATTAATATACTCATGAAAACGGCGATGAAACCGACGGAGAAACTGATTCTCGTTCCTAATAATAATCTGCTCAGAAAATCTCTTCCGAATTGGTCGGTGCCGAGTATGAATTTTCGGTGTTCTATACAGTTGCTATTAATATAATGTGTGGCATCTTCATCAGAAGAGAATGTTTTTCCGGAAGTCAGCTCTTGGTTTGAGATTGTCTCTTCATTGATGATAGCCGTTTTGTCGGGATTGAAAATATAAACGACGGTTTTTTCTTTGTCTATCTTTAATGAGTCGAAAGGGATTTGTCGGTAGGAGGAAGGTTGTCCGTTCATCATTTGTGCGAAAAATCCTTTTTTTTCTGCGGAATTTTGTTTCGGGACGAGAAGCATATCGACTTCAAATCCTGGTTTTTGTGTGCTTATCTCTAAAATCTGAGTGTTAGCGTAAGGTGTTTTGTCAGGAATGATGAAATATGCAAATAAGGCAATGAGTCCGCATAATAATATAAAAACCAATGATATAACACCAGTTGCGTTTTTCTTGAAACGCTGTATTGCAATCTGATTCGGTGATAATATCTTGTTTTTATTCATCTTTATTTTCTTTGAAAAACAAAAATAAAAAAAAATATTGTCGGACTTGCTTTTTGAAAGAAAAAAGTTGTATCTTTGCACTCGCAATCAGATGGTGGATGTAGCTCAGTTGGTTAGAGTACCGGATTGTGGTTCCGTGGGTCGTGGGTTCGAGTCCCATCTTCCACCCTCAAAAAAGAGACGATGAAAATCGCCTCTTT
>JAZUCH010000105.1:0-4129 GCA_045639025.1 Bacteroidales bacterium | reverse complement strand
CTTCGGAACATTAATCGTATCAATGGCATCAAGCCATAAATCCTGAACCAAGATACGACATTCTTTCATGCTGTTACCTTTTCTTTGAAGTACGAAAACCTTATCGTCAAAAATCTCAAAGTCGAACATCACGTATTTAGGGTCGCTGTAATGTCTAATTTTATCAGCGCTTACTCCTACTGCGTCAAGCATATACGTTGTTTTTTTCATCTTGAAGTTAAGATTTATCGTATCGCGATTCGGAATCACGCTTACTAAGGTATCTTCATAACCGATACAGGAGAACAACAGTCCGACTTTGTTTTCCGTCTTAGGTAGCATCATGATGAAGTCGCCTTTGTTGTCAGAACTTACGCCAAAGTTGGTATTGATAATGGAGATGTTGACATTCTTTTCAACTACATTTCCTTTAATGATTGAATAATCATTCTGCGCGAAAGTCGTCATTCCGCAGAAGAATAGAAAAATTATTAAAAACAGTTTTTTCATAGTTTTATCCTTTCTATATATGATATTTCCGAATTGCTTGTGTCTCTTTTTCTTTTCAACTGATACAGATTGCCTTTATAAATAATCATTTTCCTGCTCAACAGACTATTCGCATTGACTTTTGATGTTGTTCTGCCGTTTATCACATCAATCTCATTCAGCATTGTTCCGAAAAAAGTATAGAATGCTCCCCATGCCCTATCCTGATATATCGTATGTCTCCAGAAATTTTCTTTCATTGGATATGTTATATCGCAATAACGAATCAGATTCAATTCCTCATCGTAAGTCTCAATTCTTCCATTAAGATGATTGAAATAATACAATGTATCATCAACATGTGCGAGATATGCATTCTTAGACTGATACCATGCCTTGGATATAAAGTTCTCCCATTCATTTGGTTTAGGACCTAACTCCATTATTTCACCAGGTCCCAGTTCCACCTTGATTCTATTCTTGCTATGAAAACTCCTCTCCTTTTTTATCTCATTTAGCTTATACGAGTCGTCGCTTGAAAATATCATCTCATTCTCTCCGGTATTAACATTTGCCCTGTAAAATTCAATGGTATATCCTTTAGATTTTTTCTTTTGATAATAGACATAATTATCCGTCACGAAGTTATAAATCTTCATCACTCTCATATAATAATTCATCTCAACAGGATAACCATATAGAGTTCTGTCATTATGTTCAAATACAACATAAACAGAATCTTGTCCCACAATCTGACATTGTTGCGTCACTACATCAAAGAAAAGATTAGTCGGTTTTATCCTATCAAGCAAAGGTATAGTGTCATACGGTTCAAAAAACATATCAGTCACAAGAATTCTGAAACCTTTTGTCGTTTTTTCCTTTCTTTGAAGAATATAAAACTTGTCATCAGCAATCTCAAAATCTATCATCACATAGTTTTTATCATCATATCTGGTTACTTTCTCAGCACTCACACCGACAGCTTCAAGCATGTAAAAAGTTTCCTTCAATTTGAAGTTAAGATTTATTGTATCTCGATTGGGAATCACGCTTACTAAGGTATCTTCATAACCGATACAGGAGAACAACAGTCCGACTTTGTTTTCCATTTTAGGCAACATCATAATGAAATCGCCTTTATCGTCGGAACTCACGCCGAATTTTGTATTGATAATAGAAATATTAACATTCTTCTCTACCACATTACCTTTGATGACAGAATAATCATTCTGTGCGAAAGACATCATTCCGCAGAGGATAAGCGTTATTGTAAGTAGTAGTTTTTTCATGGTTTTATTTATTAAGTCAACAGACAACGGTCAACGGACAACAGACTTTGGGTATGCTTTTTTCTCTCGCAGTGACGCAGAGGAGCGCAAAGTTCATTATTCATTCTTGAGACGTGTCAATGTGTGTTTATTTTTATGGTTACATTGACGCATCTCTACATTCATTCCTAATTCCTAATTTCTAATTCCTAATTCTTAACTCTCTCCGCAAAGTTTATAATTTTATTTCAAAAAAGCAAGTGTTTTATAAAATTTTCGGGGGGGTAAAACGTTGATAATGTACAATTTATAATTTACAATTGGCAGTTGTTTGATGTAATCAAATAATAACGCAAAGAAAAATCTCGCTCCCGTTCCCATTTCCCGTTCCCATTTCCCGTTCCCGTTTAATCATTTATACTCATAATGATATGTTCCACTGAAAACGACCTCTACTCCGATAGGAGGATGCACGTCACCTCCGGTAGTTCTCTTTATAGGATAATCGCCCTTATATTCATATTGATGATGGGTTTCACCTGATGACGAATCATTCTCCCGTTTATATGAAGAATATGTCAGGTTATTTTTATTAGAGAATTTTTTATAAATGCTTGCAGACCAACTGTCATATAAATTATAATAAGGATTTATTTTGTCGTCATACTTATATGTCTCAGTATATTCTACAGTCTCGCTGCCTTTTGTATATGATTTCTGCGTCTTGATATTTTCGCCTTCCCATTCAAATTCTAAAACCGTAACCCTGTCTTCTTTGGATGATGAACGTTCGGATGTTTTTTTCATGACAGTCTTTACAGCTTCAAGTGTACGCTCTGGCAAAACGAAACGCAAAGGATTAAAGGAAGCATCAGTTATAATCCCACGATTGTCAAACAAAGAAAATTCAGTAAATTCAACTTTAGAAAGACATTCTCCGTCATAGAAACAGTCAACTCTAAAAGCAAGGATGTTTTTCAATGTATCAACCACATCACCAATCTCATTCTGTATAACAAGATCCGTAAAATATGTCTCAACATAATCAAGTACATCATCTTTATAATGATAATATGCAGTCCAATCATGTTTGTCACCGCTAACCGATTCTATCTGACCGTTGTCATTATAAGAATATGTCTCTGTGTTATAAACTTTTCCGTCGGAGTCGTATTGGTCTATGCTTTTCAGCTGTTTCTTGTCCCAGTTCCAGAGTTCAACGAGATATTTCTCGCCATTGAGGTTTTCTTTGTATATCCTGTCAATCTTTTTCTTAGGATCATAAACACCGTCGACGTCTTCTTTCTTGCATGATGAGAACGATAATGCAATCATCAAAAATGAAATGAATAAAACTACTTTTTTCATATTTTTAAATTTTTAAAGATTAAATTTTACTCAAAATTATCGAAAAGACCAAAATTAGTCAAGACAATAATCTATGCATTTTTATGCATATATAACTTTGCAATTCCACAAAGTATATAACATTGACAAATAGCAATTTATAATCATTTTGGATATAATTTTTCCATATTTTTCCATCAATTTTATTGTCATATTTTCATCTTTCAGATTTCAACAACTATAAAATCTACTCTCTCAACTCTACACTTTTCTTTATATGGGCGTTCCGGCTCCGCCGTCGGGCTTTCCGCTATATCTTTTTCCGCTACGCTCCAAAAGGATGCCGCTTCAATCCCTAACGCATTGGGAGCTACTGACTCCTAGTCCCTACATCTAATTAATAATACATTTCCTTATCCTATATATGTTACGCCCTTTCAGGGCTTTTATTTCTCTCGTAGAGACGCAGAGGAGCGCAAAGTTCATTATTCATTCTTGAGACGTGTCAATGCGTGTTCATTTTTATGGTTACATTGACGCATCTCTACATTCATTCCACCTCAGAACAAAAAACACAATAAATAATCATTGAAATCATCCTAACAAAATACAAAGAAAGGCATCTTGTTAAATCAAAACACTTGAAAAAAGATGATTTTTACATCATACCAAATTCGTACCTCATTCGTACCAACTTCGTATCAGATTCGTATTGAAAATTTCATTACTTTTGCAGTGATTCAGCAGTCAACGGTCAACGGACAACGGTCAACAGACCTAGTCCTATACAAGAGGCACATTGCGCGTCACATGAAAATAAAAAATCTGTTGTCTGTTGACTGTTGTCAGTTGTCATAAAACTAAAAGAAATGGGAAAATTTAAAATTGTTGGCGGTAATAAGTTGCACGGAAGCATAACACCGCAAGGAGCTAAGAATGAGGCAATGCAAGTTTTATGTGCATGTCTTCTTACTGAAGAAAAAGTTACCATCACCAATTTGCCAGATATTTCTGACATCAACAATCTAATCGACATACTTGGC
>JAZUCH010000104.1:0-33262 GCA_045639025.1 Bacteroidales bacterium | reverse complement strand
GTTTCGTGTGGTTTCGTGGAATCTCCAGAACCGGCGCTTCGACAAGCTCAGCGACCTTGATTTAGGATTTCAGGAATTTGGGGTTTATAGGAATTAGAGGGACAGAGGGGCAGAGGGATTAGAGGGATTAGAGGTGTTTTTCGCATCACTTCATTACTAAAAAGGTTTAGAGTTCAGAGTTTAGAGTTCAGAGTTCAGAGTTCAAAGTTCAAAGTTCTTCTGAGATTCTGGATTTCTTGTATTTAAAAGAGGGTTTATTTCTTCCTCTGCTTCACAACCCATTTGGCGTCGCCGAGGATGACGTCTTCCAGAGGCTTGCCTTTCTTGGCTGCCTTTTCTTTTAGGTATTCCATCATCTTAGGGTTGTTTCTCCATTCTTTGACAAGCTGTTCCACGTCGTAGTTGAAGAGAGCTTCTTCGTCAAGAACTGCCGCCTCTTTAATCAAAGTGTCGTTGTTGAGTATGTTGCCGACTTCTATGTCGTATGCTTCATCGAGAGTGATATCGTTTGTTATGGAATATGATCTTATTTTCTCTGACCATTCCTTGTCTTTCTCAATCTCAATTCTCATCAAGGCTCTCTCGACTTTCTCTCTGTCGTGCTTAGTGGTGCTGTCGGTCACTCCGAAGTCTGCCAATGTTTGTTCCAGGAAGTCGAAAGTTGCCTTATGCCATTGATGTCCACATGAGTAGAAGACGACATAGTCGCTTTTCAGTATGCTGACGAGACTGTTGATGTTTTCTTTTTTGGTCTGTTTGAGGTCGAATCCTTTATGTACGGTGGAGTTGTAATACCATATCTCCATATCGCTCAGCATGTCTTTCAGAGGCATTTCTTTTGTTATCGACCAGATGAAAGAGTCGCCGACGAATAAGATGCGAGGTTTCTTTTTGTTGACGGTATCGACGGTGATGTCGAGTTCGTAGTTGTAGTTTTTCTTTATGATAGGGAAGAGCAGGTTGAGCACTTTTTCGTCCCATGTAGGTTTCTTGTCGGTCTGTCGTGCATAACCGTATTTCACCTGAGGCATGCCGAAGTCGTTGAGGCTGTTGAGGTATCTGAACAAGGAGTCGCATCCATATACCGAGCTGACGCCCCAGTGGCTGTCGATGGTGTGCATCACAGGATGCGACAAGGTGTCGCGCATTGCGGTGAACCATTTTGTCATTTCAATATTAGGGAATCCAAGTTCGGTGAAGCGTTGGTCGTAATATTCGAAGGCTCTCAGCGGTTTTCTCCATTGGCTTGTGTCGGGGAGATATTCCGGATATATGAAAGGTTTGTCGGGAGCCATGAATGTCATGAACTCGATGCCGTATTCTTTTAATATCTCACGAAGCTGCAGCATCATGGCGATGTTTTTCTCGTAGCATTCTATCGCTTTCTCTTTGGTCTTGAATACGCCTTGGAACTCGTTGCCTTTATAGTCGCGGATGCCTTCAAAGTAATAGAACCAGTTGTCTTTGCCTCTTACGAAAGATTTGTTGTAAGTCTTGTTGAAGAAAGTCCATACATATTGGTTGTACCAACGTATTGCAATCTCCCTGAATCCGAAGTTCTCAGCGATGTATTTCTCAAGTTGTGACTGATATTTGCCACTGTTGAAAGTCTCCATCTCGAGTTTCGGGAATTCGGTCTTGTAAGTCACGCCATAAAGCGGCCTGACGTTAAGCTTGACTTTTTCCTGAATCATTGGGAGGAAGAGGAAAAGCATCAATATTCCAAACAATATGTGGTATATGTATTTCTTCATCAGTTTATTTCTGCTTGTTTTGTTCTTGTCTTATGACCCATCTGGCATCTTCATAGATGACAGTCTCGAAGTCTTTGTTCTTGTCTTTCGCTTTTTTCTCGAGGTAATCAACCATAGTTACGTCGCCTCTCCATTTCTTCACGAGATTATTGACTTTAGCATTGAAGATAGTCTCTTCTGTCACATCGGTGAAGTCGCGGAGCAAAGGTTTGTCGTTTAATATGTTATAAGCTTCTATGTCGTAAATTTCATCGATGTTCTTACCTTGTATGGAAGCCTGTATCTTAAGAGCTTCAACCCAATTCTTGTCTTCTTCTATGGTGTTGATGGTTTGTGCCATCATGATTTTCTCTTCGTTACGAATTAGCGGTTTCTCGATATTTTCTATTCCTTTTACGAGATAAGGCTCGCTGAGGATTTTATTTTTTGCTTTTTCTTTGGAGATGTTAAGGCTGTCGGCTATTCTTTGTGTCTCGCTTTCCATGATACTGTCGGACACACATAATGCTATGAGCGCTTGTTCTGCAAAGTCGTAAGTGGCTTTATACCATTGGTGACCTGATGAATAGAAAACGACATAGTCGGCGCGCATGATGCTTCTCAGAATATTGACGTCTTTTCTTTTTGAATGTATCAGGTCGAATCCTTTGAAGACGTCGTCTTCATAAAACCACACTTCAACATCTTCCAGGATATCTTTCCATGGAAGTTGTTCGTGCAGCGCCCAGATGAAAGAGTCGCCTACGAACAAGACCTTAGGTTTTCTGCAGCTTGAGTCGCATTCCACTTCAACATTGAGTTTATAGTCGATGTTTTTGTTTCTTACTGGGAAGAGAAGATTTAACGAAGCCTCATCGTTTTGAACCTTAAGGTCGTAAGGCTCAGGTTTGCCGTATTTTATCTTAGGGATGCCGAAGTCGTTGAGGCTGTTCATAAATCTGAAGAGAGAGTCGAAGCCATAGACCGCTGTGAACTGCCAGTGGTTATCCATCTTAGGGAAGACAGGATAATCGAAGGTGTCTCTCATATTTCTGTACCAGCTGGTCATCTCTATGTTGGGGAAATTCATGTCGGCGAGCGCCTTGGAATAATATTCCATAGAGTTGACAGTTGTTGTGTCTTTCTCTTCTTTGGGGAGGAATTCAGGATATACGTAAACTTTGCTTGGTGCCATAAAAGAAAGGAACTCGATGCCGTAGTCTTTTAAGATGTTTCTTATCTGGCACATCATAGTAGTGCTTTTGTCGAAATAGTCTTTGGCTTTCTCGGCAGTGCTGAATGCGCTGTATTGTTCAGTGCCGTAATAATCTTTGACGGCGCCGAAGTAATAAAGCCAGTTGTCTTCTCCAGGCACGAGGAATTTTATATATGTCTTGTTGAAAAAAGACCACACATATTGATTATAAATACGGATGACATCTTCTCTGAATCCGAAGTTCTCCGATACATATTTCTCTAGCTGTGCCTGATATTTTCCTTCGGAATAAGACTTGTATGTCAGTTCAGGTTTTTCTGTCTTTTCTGTAAAACCTTTGAGCGGATTGATTTTGACAATATCAAATTGCTCTTGGAGCAGAGGCAGCCAGAGAAACGTCAATAATATTGCGAAGAGTATTATATGTATTCTTTTGTCTTTCATTAGAATCTGAAATAAATGAATGGGCTGAATCCTGTTGCGTTAAGAGCGCCTAAGCAGAAGATGAATCCGAATAATGATAATACGAAAGCGATGATATGTTGCTTCTTGTTGTATTCTGTGAAATACACTTTCTCTTGCCATCTCAATCCTAACTTGCTGAGAGTGATGAAAGAGAAGAATGCTGCGATGAGCATTGTGGTGTAGAAATGAGGGTTGTCGGAGAAGTGGAAAGGCACGAAGTCGAAGGCGAACAGACGTTTGATGAAGAGCCACGACAAGTCGATTCTTTCGATACGGAAGAAGCATCGTGTCAGGACGACGATAGCGAATGTTATTATTACGGAAGGTATTCTTCCTAGTTTGCTCATCCATTTGACGAGGAAGAGTTTGTCGGCACAGATGAAGATGCCTTGCAGTGCGCCGTATATCACGAAGTTCCATGCAGCGCCGTGCCACAATCCGGAGACGAGGAAGCAGAACCAGAGGTTAAAATATTTTCTTGCTTCGGTCTTGACGCGGCTGCCGCCCAATGGGAAGTAGAGATAATTCTTGATGAAGACGCTGAATGTCTGATGCCATCTGCGCCAGAACTCTGATATTGACGTTGAGACGTAAGGGTTGTCGAAGTTTTCCGGGAAACGGAATCCTAGCATTCTTCCCAAGCCTATCGCCATGTCGGAATAACCGGAGAAGTCGAAATAAATCTGGAAGGTGAAAGCGAGTATCACTATCCATGCTGTCGTTGAGTCGAGGTTGGCAATCTTGCTTGCGATGTCGCTGAGCTGAGCGGAAGTGAGGACGTCGTAGTTGGAAGGACCTAGAATCTTGTCAACTTGGAAACCTATCACGTCGGCTATTAATATTTTCTTCGAGAGACCTAACACGAAGCGGTAGAAACCATGGAGACGGTCTGTCATCAGTGATTCACGTTCTCTGATTTGGTCGGCGATGTCGCAGTAACGTATGATAGGGCCTGCGACAAGTTGAGGGAACATGGTGATGTACAACATGTAATCGCTGAGGCGTTTCATCGGTTCGTTGATGCCGCGGTAAGTGTCGAGGGTGTAGGTGACGCTTTGGAATGAGAAGAACGATATACCGATAGGGAGCAGAATCTGCATCCATTCAACAGGTTCGCGGCCGAAGAGACCAGCGATGAAGTTGAAGTTCTGCATGCTGAAGTTGCCGTATTTGTAGTAGAAGAGAAGTCCGATGCTGATGGTGATGGATATTCCGCAGAGTATTTTCTTGGTGAGCGGTTTTTCTGACCGGTGCATATATTTAACCAGATAGAAATTGGCGATGTTGGACACTATGAGTTGAATCACGAACTCAGGAGCTCCGTATGCATAGAAAATGAACGAAGCCAGAAGGAGAGTGTAATTACGGAATTTCTTCGGTGTGATGAAATATAATGCTAGGAAAATAGGGAAGAAATAGAGTAAAAAAACGTTGCTGCTGAATACCATTGCTAATTATTTTTAACAGATGCAAAGATATTAAAATAACCTTAACGATTGTGTTCGTTGAGGTATATTTCACATATATATTTAATACTTTTATCAATAGGTGTAAACTGGAAGTTTAACTCTTTGATAATCTTGGCTGAAGAATAGGAGTATAACCTTGTTGCTGTTCTTGCTGTCTCTTTGGTGATGAGCGGTTTCTTGCCTTGCAGTTTTCCCTTCAGCCAGAAGAGACGCCATGCTATCTCGCTGAGAGCCTTGCCCACTTTTATGTATGGAGCTCTCACGCCGAAGTTTTCTGCCATGAGGTTGAAGAGCTCTTGGTATGAGATAAGAGCGCCGTTGAGGCAGTAGCGCTGACCGAATTTGTTGTTGTCCATCAGTGTCATCATGGCGCGTACCACGTCTTTCACATCGACGAAACCGTTGACGCCGGTGGTGTAAAACGGAAATCCTTTGGCGATGGTGGTGAACAGCTCGCAGCTGCTGCTGTTCCAGCGACCAGCTCCTAAGATGAGCGAAGGATTTACTATTGTCGCGTTGAGACCTTCAGCGATGCCTCTCCAAACCTCCATCTCAGCTTCGTGCTTGGAGATGGAATAGACACTGTTGTTCTTGGATTGCGACCATGGCGATTCCTCGTCGATGGCTTCGCCTTCAAGGGCGCGTCCTAATGCGGCGATGGAGCTGACGTGGCAGAATTTCTTCACTCCGCAATGTAATGCTGCGTTGACCATGTTTTTGGTTCCTTCCACATTGATGGTCATTATGTTTTTTCTGTCGTCGGGATTGAATGACACAAAGGCGGCACAGTGATATACTTCGTCAACATCTTTCATGGCTTCTTCTAGGATGTCGTAGTCGGTGACATCGCCATAAACGAACTCTACGTTGCTTGGAATCTCATTGAATCCATAACGTTTCAATACTCTGTTTAACAACGATAAATCGCTGTTCTTGCGACATAATAATTTTATTGAAAAAGTCTGTTGACCGTTGTCTGTTGACTGTTGTCTTTTAACCAACTCAGCTGTCAAATGTGAGCCTACCAATCCAGTGCATCCTGTAACAAAAACCATGATTTTATTTTTCTGCAAAGATAGGAAAAACTTATTGGAGACTAAACTGCAATGTCGTTTAAATCATTGTCACCACAATTAAACGACTTTACTGTTTCATCTAACGATAATTTTCTAATCTTATAATCGTTACAATGTTTAAAGAAATCATTCATAACACAAAAATTACAATTCAATAGTTTTTATTAATGCGTTATAAATTTTTATTTGCATTTCTAATTCTTCAGGACTTTCGTAACGTTTAGTTTTCATCCTTTCTTCGAATCTTTTTGCTGCTTCTCCATATAAAATTGGAGTTTCTCTTATTGGACGTGCCATAGTGTTTAAATTTAAGGTTTCAATTTTGCAAAAATATATCATAAACAGACACTTGTCAAGAAAAATAATCTTAAAAAATATTAAGTATTTTCTGTTGTTTTATAATTTGAAAATCTCTTAATTACTTCTCAAATTCAATAATTGCAGTTTGGTGGAGATTGTCATAAAATATATTTTGAGTTTTTTTATCTTTGCATCCGAAAAACGAAAACATTAACATTAAATTCTACAATTATGAAGAGAACTTTTCTTACAATGATTTTTCTTAGTCTGTTTTTAGTCGGCTGTAAACCTGAACCTGAACTTCCTACTGTCGTTACTCATGAACTGTCGGAGATTACTTCCAGTTCAGTTAAGATATCTTATAGCGTAACAGCTGATGGCGGAGCGGAAGTGACATCTAGCGGCGTCTGCTGGAGCACATCACAAAACCCTACAATCGACGATACCAAAACAATTGATGGTAATGGAATTGGAAAATTTACATCTCAACTTCAAGATTTGTTGCCTAGCACTACATATTACGTAAGGTCTTATGCTGTTAATAGCGTTGGAGTCTCTTACGGAGAAAAAATGGGATTTGTCACTTTAGCAGAAAATAACGACGGCGATGATAACGACGGCGATGACAATGGAGGCGATGACAACGGCGGTGATGATAATGGAGGCGATGATAATGGCGGTGATGATAATGGAGGTGATGATAATGGCGGTGATGACAATGGTGGTGATGATAACGGAGGTGATGACAATGGCGGTGATGATAATGGTGGAGACGACAATGGAGGCGATGATAATGGTGGAGACGACAATGGCGGTGATGATAATGGTGGAGACGACAACGGCGGTGATGATAATGGAGGCGACGACAACGGAGGTGATGATAATGGTGGCGATGATAACGGCGGTGATGATAATGGTGAAGCTGAAATATTGGATGTTACAGTAAACGGAGTGACATTTAATATGATATTAGTTAAGAGCGGCACTTTCTATATGGGAGCTCAAAAAGATGATCCTAATGCTCCTAACTACGATGAAGAAGCATGGAGCAGGGAAGCTCCTGTGCATCAGGTGACACTCTCCGACTATTATATCGCAGAAGCAGAGGTGACACAGGAACTTTGGAAAGCAGTGATGGGTAGCAATCCTAGTCATTTCGAAGGCGATAAAAGACCAGTCGAGCAAACCACTTGGTACGACTGTCAAAACTTTATCAATGCTCTCAATCAGTTGACAGGCTTGAATTTCAGATTCCCAACAGAGGCAGAATGGGAATTCGCTGCAAGAGGCGGCAATGAATCTCATGGCTACAAATATAGTGGCAGCGATAATATCGATGAGATAGCTTGGTATTCTGCTGACGGCAAGAAAACAAGTGACGTGATGACCAAACTTCCTAATGAATTGGGAATCTATGATATGAGCGGTAATGTTATGGAATGGTGCTCTGATGCTTTCGGCGATTACAGCAGTGAACATCAGATAAATCCTACTGGTCCTAATGGCATTGACCGCGTCGTCCGTGGAGGCTGCTGCCTCAGCAATGCGACTTACTGCCGTGTGGCGCTTCGTAACTTCTTGCATCCAGGTGGCACAAGTTATGGCATCGGTATGCGCCTCGCTCTTAGTATGTAGTAAAAAACTTTTGTATTACTTTTTGCCATTAGGATTTTTTATTATCTTTGCGTTTCTAAATGAATTAAAACTTAACGTCTATGAAAAAGAATTTTGTAGAAGAATTGTACTGGCGCGGTATGCTTCACAGCATGACTCCAGGCACTGAAGAACAACTCGAAAAAGAAATGACAACAGGTTATCTCGGTATTGACCCTACCGCAGATTCTCTTCATATAGGTCACCTCTGTGGTATTATGATGCTTCGCCATTTTCAACGTGCAGGTCACAAACCTCTCGCACTCCTCGGTGGTGCAACTGGTATGATTGGCGACCCTTCAGGAAAATCAGCAGAACGTATCTTGCTTACTGATGAGATATTAAACCATAACCAAAGATGTATCAAGAAACAACTTTCTAAATTCTTGGACTTCGAAAGCGATGCTCCTAACAGAGCTGAACTCGTAAACAACTACGACTGGATGAGAAACTATTCATTCCTTAACTTCATCCGCGACATCGGTAAACATATCACTGTTAACTATATGATGGCGAAAGACAGCGTTAAGAAACGTTTCAGCGGCGAAGGCGAAGGTATGTCATTCACAGAGTTCAGCTATCAGCTCGTACAAGGTTACGACTTCTTGTATTTATACCAAAATAAAAAATGTAAACTCCAACTCGGCGGCTCTGACCAATGGGGTAACATCACAACAGGTACAGAATTGATTCGTCGCAAACTCGGCGCTGATGAAACAGCATACGCTCTCACATGTCCTCTCATCACCAAAGCCGACGGCGGTAAATTCGGTAAGACAGAAAAAGGCAACATCTGGCTCGACCCAGCTAAGACATCACCATACGCATTCTATCAATTCTGGATGAACTGCTCAGACGATGACGCAGCTAAATATATCAAGATATTCACATTGTTAAGCAAAGAAGAAATCGACGACCTCATCAAACGTCATGAAGCTGAACCACACCTCCGTGAACTTCAACGTACACTCGCTCGTGAAATCACAACAATGGTTCACTCAAAAGAAGACCTCGAAATGGCTGAAGAAGCAACACAAATACTCTTCGGTAAAGGCACTTCAGAAGCTCTTCATAAATTCGATGAAGCAACATTGTTGAGCATCTTGGACGGCGTACCTCAAGCTCACGTAGCTAAGTCATCTTTGGAAGCTGGCATGCCAATAGTTGATTTCCTCACACAGACAGAGGTGTTCTCTTCAAAAGGCGAAGCTCGCAAGATGTTACAAGGTAACGGCGTAGCTATAAATAAAGAAAAAGTCGCTGAAACAGATGTAGTCAATACAGAATGTTTACTCAACGATAAATATATTCTCGTTCAAAAAGGAAAGAAAAACTATTATCTCATCATAGCTGAATAAAAGAAACAGATAAAATCATGGAAACTTTCCTTTTGATATTGATTCCGGCATTGGTTATTATGGTTGTAGTATTCGTCGGTATCGGAATCAAGATGTTCGTGAAAAAAGACGGACAATTTGAACGTAAATGCGCTCACTCCTTAGACCCTGACGCAAAATGCACTTGCGGCGGTAAAGGTGACGGAAGCTGCAAAAGAAAAGACCATAACGATGACGAATCGCATACTCATTGATGCGTCTAACAAGGTATAATATTAACATGTAAAGTGCTTCAGGAAAATTTTCTTGAAGCACTTTTTTTTACTTGACATTTTAAATTATACTCCATACTTTTGTTTGATAAAATTATTAGATTATGAGAAAGCTTTTACTTTATTTATCAATGGTGTTAATGGTGTTTTTGGCATCTTGTTCATCTTCCAAAAAAATGTCTACAACAGTTAAGGAATATGATGTAGTGACAATGGGTGTTGGCGTCGATGGAACTTATCTCATCAAAGTGACCGATTATTTCAGAACTACAGATGAAAGAGTTTATCTCGACGGACTTAAGAAAGATGCAGTGCACTGCGTCATCTATAAAGGAATACCTGCCGGCAACGGCTCGATAAATCAGCCCGCTCTCTTGAATAAAGATACTCGCATCGAAGGCAACGAAGAGGCTCTTAATAATTTCTTCGAACAGAAACTGTACAACAATTTCATCAATTCTGTCGTCAATAGCTCGAAGAATATCGTCAAGATAAAAGGTTCAAAAGACTATAAGATTAGCGTGACTTTATCGGTAAACAAAGATGAACTGCGCAAATATCTGATAGATAATAATATCATCAAACCTTTAAATTATCTCTTCTAAAAATATCATTATGAAAAAAATCTCTACTTTCGTTTTGTTGCTGTTCATCTCCTTTGCAAGCGTGGCGCAAGATACAATACAGCAAGCTGTTTTCGGCAATAGGAAAAGAACTAATATGAATGCTACTTATCATCGTAGCTCGTGGCATAATATTCTTGTTTCTCATAAAGACCAGAAATATGCTGAGGAAATTCTAAGCACATATTACGCTCGTCCTAAAAGTGATAAGTTTAACGATCACTCTCTGGAAATAAATGTCGTTACAACGAAAGGAAAGAAATATGCCAAGAAAAAACTCATAGATAATTATGTCTTCGACAGCGACATCGCTAATGCTTTGGTGGCAAAATGGTTCAACAGAAATGAGACCACAGGTTATTGCGATATGAAACTTATATATCGCAGAGGTCTGGAAGGAGCGACAACAGAGCAGATTGAGACATCGGAACATGCAAAACTTGGCAAGTCATTATTGATGGATTCAGGCACCGACCTCATCGGCAATACCTTCGTTTTGGTTCATGATGTTGTTTATATAGATAAAGGAGAAAGAAACAAAAAAGTGGCAGAAGGCTTTCGAGTTTTTGGTGAAATAATTGGTTCTGTGATGGAATCGACAGCTGTCAACTCGGGCGACAAATCATACAGAGATTTAGGAAATAGCATTAATGAATTGTCAAAAACAACAGCCGATATAGTTGACGATTTCGAAGGCTTTCGCGTGAAGATAAAAACACACCTATACAGATTGAATTGGAAAGATGCTGATAGTGAATATTTTTATGATAACTATTATTTGGATTCTACATATTATGATGATGAGAAGTTCCATTCATGGCAAAATGCTGATTATAAATTGTCTTATATCGGAAGTCAAGAAGTGGTATGCGGTGAGACTGTATTGGTTGGAACATACGACTTGTCGCAGCTTATCAAGATAGTCGTCTATCGTACTATGGACGAATGTGTTGTGAAACTGCAGAAGAACTACGAGGAATTCAAGATTAAAGAACCTATTTATGAAATTGACGAGGATGGCAATGTAATCGCAAAGATAGGACTTAAAGAAGGTGTGTCGGAAAAATCAAGATATGAAGTCCTTGAAAGAGTCGAGACTAAAGACGGAACAATGAAATATAAGAAAGTGGGTGAGATAAAACCTTATGAAGATAAGATATGGGACAACCGTTATATGGCATTGGAAGATGGTGCGCCTAACTCTGACCTTGGCGGAACTATATTTGAAGTCACAAGCGGAAAAAACCTTTATCCAGGATTATTGATAAGAGAAATTAAATTTTAATGAGAAAAGTATTTTATACATTATTAATATGTTGCTTCTTGCTTAGTTGTGACAATGTCAAGAAACAGCAGTTCATGGGAATTACACAAGGCTCTTATTATTCAATAACTTATTTCGATGAGCAAAATCGTGACTTCAGTAGTGAGTTCGATTCCATCTTTAAAGAGATAGAAAGCACGCTCTCTTTGTGGGACGAGAATTCTATCATAAGAAGGGTTAATCGTAATGATACTTCAGTGGTTTTGAATAAAATTTTTATCGATAACTTCAACTATGCGATGAAAGCTGCTGAACTCTCTGACGGATATTTTGACCCTACTGTCGGACCTCTCGTCCAAGCATGGGGATTTCATTTTAAAGAAGGAATGGAGATGACACCTGAAATAGTCGATTCTTTAAAACTACTCGTCGATTATCGTAAGATTAAAATTGAAAACGGTAAAGTCGTAAAAGAAAATCCTAATATGACATTGGATTTCAATGCTGTGGCTCAAGGTTACACCACTGATATGATTAGCGATTTCCTTCTTTCTAAAAATGTTAATGATTTTTTAGTCGATGTGGGTGGCGAGATTCTAGCAAGAGGACGCAAACCTAACGGCGAACTATGGAAGGTTGGAATAGAAAAACCTGCTGATAACAAAGACTCTGAGAGAATAGTACAGGAAATCGTTGAGTTGGATAACAGAAGCATAGTGACTTCGGGCAATTACAGAAAATATGTGGAACGTGGCGGTAAACGCTACTCTCATAGCCTAAATCCTAAAACAGGATATCCTGCGGAAAACAGGCTGCTGAGCGCGACGATTATTGCTGACAACACAGCCTGGGCCGACTGTCTCGCCTCGATTTGTATGGTGGTGGGATTGGAAAAAGCAATACAAATTGTTAGTCCAATTCCAAGCATTGGTATTGAGGCGTATTTTATTTATCTGGATGAAAAAGGAGAAGTGAAGACATCTAAATATGGTGAATATGGCGTTTGGGTGGAAGAATTTCCTGCATTCTTTTAGTTAAAACAATTCTTATAATTTCTCGTTATAATTATGCATTATGCACTATGAATTATGAATTAAAAAAGTGTTATTTTTGAATAAAACAAAACAACAATGAATAATAAAGTCAACAGACAACAGACAACAGACAACGGACATTGGCTAAAATCTTTAGTCTTTGGCCTTTTGTCTTTAGCCATGATAACTTCTGCTAACGCACAGCAGCTGCAATCTTATACAGACAAAAACTATAAAGAAAAGGTTCAGACTGTTCTGTTCCATCCTACTTTGGATTCTCTCGCCAAACCGATTATTTATCTTAACGATATGATGGGTATGCTGCATCTTCAGTTTGATGTGTTTTCCAACGACGCTCCTTATATGTATTATACCTTTATACATTGTAACAACGATTGGACGCAGCAGTCTGACATTCAGCAGATAGAATATCTTGAAGGATTTGAATCTGACGACATCGAGACTTATTCTTTCTCGCTTAACACAATGGTGGATTATGTGCATTTCGACCTTGTCTTTCCGACAGAAAACATGATTCCTAAAATTTCTGGCAATTATCTTCTCGTAGTTTTTGAAAATGAATTTACACCAGAAAATATCTATTTCACACGTCGTTTCATGATTGTAGATGACAAGGCGAATTTCAATGTCAATATCCCTCGTTATCCTTTCGACCTTAATTTGGGTACCAATAACCAGCAACTTGAGATGACAGTCTCATATCCTGATTTGTTTAATTCTTTGGCTGCTCAATATTCCAATGTCACTATTCAGCAGAACGGACGCTGGGACAATGCGGTGATGGGTCTGAAACCTACTTATGTCTATCCAGATTATATCTCATACGAAAATAATCCTAAGACAGTGTTCCACTCTGGAAACCAGTTTCGCAGATTCAATACTAGCGATTTGGATAATCGTCCGGAGCAGACTCGTACTGTACAGCTTTCGAAGGATTATTATGTGGTGGAATTATATCCCAACAAGAAACGCAACGCACAAGCATATATCAGCGACCATGATTTGTTTGGTGGAAAGATTATTTATCTTGAACGTCAAGACAGAGTAGCAGCGATAGAGGCTGATTATGTTATGGTGGAATTCTTCCTGGAATGGGAGCCGGTGATGACAACACAAGACGTCTATATCATGGGCGCCATAACAGATTGGGAATTCGATGAGAGAAATAAAATGACCTACGACTATGAACGTAAGGGATATGCTGCAAGTCTCTTGCTTAAACAAGGCTACTACGACTATATTTATGCCGTGAAGGAAAGAGGCGAAGAAAAAGCCGATGTCACTCCAATAGCAGGTAACTTCTGGGAGACTTTAAACGAATATACAATTTATTTATATCTTTTCGACCCGACACAAAATTACGATAAATTGATTGGAGTTAAAACTGTTTTATCACATTAATTATATGGCTGAAGAGAGAGTTACTTTATTTGCTGAGATATTATTGCCATTGCCGATACCAGGCGCTTATACCTATCGCATTCCATTTGAACTTAACGAAAGAGTGCATGTCGGTCAGCGTGCTGTGGTTCAATTTGGCAAGACGAAGATAATGTCGGGATTGATAATTTCTCTCTCCAGTAATGTGCCCGATTGCACAAATATAAAATATATCATTGATGTCCTCGACGATGATCCTGTGGTGAATGAAAATCAGCTGAAACTTTGGAACTGGATGTCGTCATATTACCTTTGTTATCTTGGAGAAGTCATGCAGGCAGCGCTGCCTTCAGCACTTAAATTGTCGAGCGAGTCGAAGATTTCTCTTTCCGAAGACTTCGTGCTTGATAGCGAGACTCTCAGCGATAACGAATTTCTTATCGTGGAAGCTCTACAGATTCAGACGCAACTGACAATAACAGAAGTAAGTAAGATAATTGGTTATAAGAAAGTCATGCCGCTGATAAAGACGATGATAGAAAAGAAAATCATCGTGATGCAGGAAGAGCTTCAGCATAAATATAAGGCTAAATATGAACGTTATGTCCGACTTTCCAACGCTTATCGCGAAGATACTGCTATGCACGAGCTTATGGACGGTCTCTCGAAAAGAGCTTACAAGCAACTCGAATTGCTGATGGCGTTTATGGTCCTAGGAGGTTCTGCCGATAATGACGTGCTGGCTTCTGAACTTCTTAAAAAAGCCAATGCGTCGAATTCTATAATGGCGGCGATGATTGACAAAGGCGTATTCGAGACATATCAGAAAAGAGTGAGCCGACTGAAAGATTTCAAGGCGCTAACCAGTGTCGATACTATTATATTTACAGAAAAACAACAGCAGGCATTCGATGAGATTCATAAAGGCTTTGAAGAAGAAAAACCTGTTTTGCTTCATGGCGTAACAGCGAGTGGCAAGACAGAGATTTATATAAAACTCATTCAAGAAGCAATCGATGAAGGCAAGCAGGTTCTTTACCTTCTTCCTGAAATTGCTTTGACAGAACAGATTATCAATAGATTAAAGAAATATTTCGGAGATAAAGTCGGCGTTTATCACTCACGCTACGACAATAACGAACGCGTTGAGATATGGCAGCAGGTGATGAATTTTAGAAGTCAACAGACAACAGACAACAGACAACAGCCAGTAGCCAGCAGCCAAAATTCAAAATACCAGATTATCATTGGTTCACGTTCGGCTGTATTCTTGCCTTTCAGTGATTTGGGATTGGTAATCGTTGATGAGGAACACGATGGCTCGTTCAAGCAGATTGACCCTGCGCCTCGTTATTCGGCTCGCGACCTCGCTGTCGTGATGTCAAAGATGTTCCACGCTCGCCTCCTTCTGGGCTCGGCAACTCCGTCGTTCGAGTCGTATTATAACGCAAAACAGAATAAATATCATCTGGTTACGATAACAGAGCGCTATGGCGGAGTGGAGATGCCGGAAATAATAGTCGATGACATGAGGATAGAGACACGTCGTAAGACAATGCAGGCTAACTTCGGCAAGGTGCTTGTTGACACAATGAATCAAGCACTCGAAGAGAAAAACCAAGTCATATTGTTCCAGAACCGCCGTGGTTTCTCTCTCAGAATAGAATGCGACCATTGCAACTATATCCCTCAGTGTATCAACTGCGACGTAAGTCTTACTTATCATAAAAATCAGAATATACTGAAGTGCCACTATTGCGGTTATACCGCCAGCGTGCCTACTGAATGCCCCTCATGTAGAAGCACCGACTTGAAGATGCATGGCTTCGGCACGGAACGTATTGAGGACGATTTGAAAGTGGTCTTCCCTGAAGCAAATAGTGCTCGCCTCGACTTGGACACGACGCGTACGAAAAACAGCTATCAATATATTCTTGAGCAATTTCAAAATAAAGAGACAGATATCCTTGTTGGAACACAGATGGTTACCAAAGGCCTTGATTTCGATTCTGTCAAAGTGGTCGGAATACTTAATGCCGACAATATGCTGACTTTCCCCGACTTCAGAGCTTATGAACGTAGCTTCCAGCTGATGGAGCAGGTGAGCGGCAGGGCAGGACGTAAAGGCGATAAAGGAAAGGTCATAATTCAGACTTACCAGCCGCAGCATCAGGTGATACAAAGCGTGATGAGCCACGACTTCGTCAAATTCTATGAAGAACAGATGCCTGTGCGACGTCAGTTCAATTATCCACCTTATTCACGCCTTATCTTGATAAGACTGAAAGATGTTGATAGCATGAAACTCAACAAAGCAGCCGATGAATTGGCACGCGCATTTCGTTATGCTTTTAAAGATAATGTGCTCGGCCCGGAATATCCTGTTGTGTCAAGAGTGAAGAATCTTTATATCAAACAGATGATAATAAAGATTAACAAAGACCTATATTCCAATAAGGTCAAGGATTTCATCAAAGATACCATAGAGAAATTCAAACACAACAACGAATACAAATCCGTCAAAATTCAAATAGACGTTGACCCAATATGATTTTAGAACTTTAGAATTTTAGAATTTTAGAACTTTAGAGGTTTTGATTTGGGGGTTTTAAATTATGTTTTTTCCGTTTCAAATCTAATTATTGATATGTCGATAATTAGTGTTATTTGCACTTTGCTGATGGCATAAATTTTGTTAATTTTGCAGGCTTGAAAACGAAATTATTAACACATATTTTAATCACATATATGAAAAAAATAACATCATTATTATTACTTGTATTTTCTTTGATATTTTCTATTAACATAAATGCATCAGAATTGGATTACAATTCACATCATGATGCAGAAATAAAAGGTGTTGTTGTTGATAATGAGACTGACGGTCCGCTTGAATATGCTACCATCAGTCTTTTTAATTCTCAAGATTCAACACTTGTTACAGGTGTAATCACCGATATGCAAGGAGCTTTTTCTTTGCAGACTAAACCTGGAAAATATTATATAGTAGTGCAGTTTATGGGTTATCAGAGCAAGACTATAAACGTTGATGTTAAGAATGCCAGAGAAGTGGTGTCGCTCGGTAAGATTATAATGTACACCGACTCGGCCCTCCTTGATGAGATAGAAGTAGTAGCAGAGAAAAGCACTATGACAATGGCACTCGACAAGCGAGTCTTCAATGTTGGTAAGGACGTGAGCAGCACTGCCGGCAATGCAATTGAAGTTCTTGACAATATCCCATCTGTTAATGTTGACGTTGATGGCAATGTCAGCCTTCGTGGCGACAGTGGCGTTCAGATTCTTGTTGATGGTAAGGTTTCAGGACTTGCAGGTGTCAGCACTCAAGACGCTCTCCGCAGTCTTCAAGCTGATATGATTGAGAGAATAGAAGTGGTTACAAATCCTTCAGTTCGTTACGATGCAGAAGGTACGGCGGGTATCATCAATATAGTTCTCAAAAAAGACAAACGTAAAGGCTTCAACGCATCTGTTGATGTTAGAGGCGGCTTCCCAGTGCAATGGGGTGAGAAATTCTTTAAAAAAGAGTTTCCGTTCCAAAGCGGTATCGGCGCCAGCCTTAACTATAGATTCAAGAAATTCAATGTGTTTGCTAACTATAACTTCAACTATAGAGATGACATAAGTGATGGATATTCAAAGACTGAATATTTCAATGATAATGGATATGACCCAATTTTGGGCAACCATTACGACGCAACACAGATAACAGAACAGTTTACTTATCGTAACCGCCATAATCATGGCCATAACTTACGCGGAGGCTTTGATTATTATTTCACTGACAACGACATCATTACTTTCAGTGCGATGATGCGTCGTTCTGACGGACATAACACTCCATCTGTTACATATCACGACAACTTCCCATTTGAAGGATTAAAACAGTTTTCAAAACGTACTGAAGATTGGTTCAACTCAAGACCGATGAATGAGTTTACTCTTTCTTATGACAAATTCTTCGGAACAAAAGAAAATTCACTCAAGGCATCAGTCAGATATTTCACTTCTGACGATACTGAAAATTCAGAAATTGTTGATTCAGATTTCTTGACAGAAGAAGATTTGTTGAACAATGTTCCATTATCATCAATAGCTCAGTCAACAATGGCATCAGAGTTGCAGAAAAATCTTCAAGCTACAGTCGATTTCGTTTATCACTACGGACTTTCTGTTGTGGAACTTGGCGGTAAATATACAAACAGAATGATTAATAACATCACTGAAGTAAAAGAAGAAGGCGAGATTCTCACTGATTATACACACAATTTTGATTACAATCAACAGGTTGCAGCTCTTTATGGTAGCTATGGCAGAGAGTTCGGACGTTTTTCTGGCCAAATTGGATTGCGTTCGGAGTTTACACTCATCGATACTTATCTTAAAGATACTGAAGAGAAAAATAATCAACGTTATTTGAACGTTTTCCCAACAGGTCACCTTAATTATTCTTTGACAGAAGTTGACCAGGTTCAAGCAAGTTATGCTCGTCGTATCCGCCGCCCTTGGTATGGACAGATGGCTCCTTTCAGTTCTTTCAACGACGACCGTAATATCAGAACAGGTAATCCAACATTACGTCCTATCTTTACAGATAGTTATGAGATTTCATATCTTCGTTTCTGGGAGAGAGGTAATATCAACTTCACTACATATTATCGTCATAGCACTGATGTTATTCGTCAGTTTACTACAGTTGTAGGTGATGTGTCAATAAGTCGTCCGGAGAACTTCGGCATCAGCGATGACTATGGTATTGAATTGGTAGGTTCACTCGACATCTTTAAATGGTGGAATATCAATGGTAGTATCAATTTCTTCAAGTCTAATACTGTAGGAGACTGGAATGGAAGACACTATGTGACAGATTCATATAACACATTCGCTCGTTTCGTAAGCAAATTCAGAATGAAGGATATTTGTGACATTCAGATTACGGGAAGATATATGGGCCCACGTGAGGAACCTCTCGGCTATCGTAAGGCTAACTACTGGTGCGACTTTGCAGCATCGCGCGACGTGTTTAACAAACAAGGTACTATATCACTTAACATTCGTGACGTCTTCGGCAGCAGACAACATGGCGGCGAATCATGGGGCGACAATTTCTGGCAATACAGTGAGAGCTCATGGAGCACTACTTCTGTGACGCTCAACTTCAACTATAGAATCAACCAACAACAAAACAAGAAAAGAATGCCTGGTGGCAACGGCGGAGGCGAAAGTTTTGAAGGCGGTGAAGGTGGTGAAATGGAATATTGATAACACATAAAAATATTTCTAATGGAGACGCACAAATGTGCGTCTCTTTTTATTACCTTTGCACCCCAAAATAACAAGCGGAAAATTTAAAAAAAACATTTATAAGTCATTATCATTCAAAGTTATTTGTCATGACAGAAACAAATACTGTTAACAGCAAGGCTAAAAAAAGCCGTAAATTTTCTATTGATTTTAAGCCTCGCTTATTTTCAACATTAAAGAATTACAACAAACAAATGTTCGCTAAAGATGCTATGGCAGGTATCATCGTCGGTATCGTAGCTATTCCTTTAGCAATTGCTTTCGGTATCGCCTCAGGCGTAGGTCCTACTGAAGGTCTTGTAACAGCTATTATGGCAGGTTTCATCATCTCGGCATTAGGCGGCTCTAAGGTGCAAATCGGCGGTCCAACAGGTGCATTCATCGTTATCATTTATGGTATCATCCAACAGTTCGGATTGACAGGATTGATTATCGCAACAATCTTGGCGGGTGTAATGCAAATCCTTATGGGCGTTTTCAAATTAGGAAGCATCATCAAATTTATGCCTTATCCTATCATCGTAGGTTTTACAGGCGGTATCGCAATCACCATCTTCTCAACACAGATGAACGACCTCTTCGGCATGGGCATATCAGATGTGCCAGCTAACTTCATCGACAAATGGACTTGTTATTTCCAGAATATTTCTAACATTAACTGGTGGGCATTATTAATAGGTCTGTTGAGTATTTTGGTTATCGTTATCACTCCGAAAATATCAAAGAAGATACCAGGCTCATTGTTGGCAATCATCGTTATGACCGTTTTAACATGGGTCTTGAAAAAATATGCAGGCGTCGATTCTATCAAGACTATCGGCGATTTGTATGAATTGCCTTCCGGTCTCCCATCATTCAGAATCCCAACATTGGAAGAAGGAGAGACATTCTTCTCAGTGGCACAAGCTGTTCTTCCTTCAGCATTTACAATCGCTATGTTAGGAGCAATCGAGTCGTTGCTTTCAGCAATGGTTGCTGATGGTGTTATTAGCGACAGACATAATTCAAACACAGAACTAATCGGCAATGGTATTGCTAACGTGGTTGTTCCATTCTTTGGCGGTATTCCTGCAACAGGAGCTATAGCTCGTACAATGGCTAATATCAACAATGGAGGTCGTACTCCTGTGGCTGGTATAGTTCATACTTTAGTGCTGTTGTTGGTACTCTTGTTCTTAGGCAGTCTCGTCGGTCTTATTCCTATGTCATGCCTCGCTGGTGTCCTTATCGTTGTTTCATATAATATGAGCGGATGGAAAACAATCGTTTCAATGTGCCGTCAGTCAAGAAGCGACATAGCAGTTCTCTTCACAACATTGTTGTTGACCGTGATATTCGACCTTACCATCGCTATTGAAATAGGTTTGGTTATGGCTGTTATATTATTCATCAAACGTGTTATGGAAAGCACAAGTATTTCTGTTATTCAAGATGAATTGGATGTTCACCATGATGGAGAACAAGATGAAAGGCTTATGGTTCCAAAACATACTGAGGTATATGAAATTGAAGGTCCATTCTTCTTCGGTATCGCTAATAAATTTGAGGAATTGTCATATCGTCGTTCAGACAATGCTATACGTATCATCAGAATGCGTAAGGTAAGTTTCATCGATGCTACTGGTATTCACAACCTCGAGATATTCATCAAGGCGGCTCAAGATGAAGGTAAAATCATTATCTTGTCAGGTGTTAACAAAAGCGTTCATGCTGCAATTAAGCAGGCTGGTATTGTTGATATGGTTGGAGAAGAAAATGTTTTAGACCACATCCATAAAGCTCTTGCACGAGCTGAACAAGTTTCAGCGACAATAAAATAAAAAAAGAGGCTTAAGCCTCTTTTTTTATTTTATTGCCACCATTTTCTGTGCTTGAAGAAATATATCAGAGCTATGCTTACCACAAGCATTACACCTATGATAATCCAGAAGGCTACCTTTGTTGATGTTATGAATGGGAACATCACATTCATTCCGAAGAGACCGGTGATAAAGGTAAGAGGCAGTATGATTGATGAAAGAAGGGTGAGCATCTTCATAATCTCGTTGGTCTTGTTGGTCTGCATCGAGTCGAAAGTCTTGGAGAGACCTTCAATCAAGTCTTCGTGGTCTTCCGTCATATCCCATACCTTTTGATAGTAGTCGAGGATGTTGCCCCAGTAGTCTTCCATGAACTCTACGTCGCCGAAACCTCTGATTTGACCTGTTTCGAAACTATGGAACATTCTGAGCTGAGGCTTGAAGATTGTATTGATTGTGATGATGTTTTTTCTTGTCACAGAGATTCTCTCGATGATTCTTACTTGCTTGTCGCCGAAGAGTTCTTTGTTGAGCATCTCTAATTCAAAGCCTATTTTCTTCAGGAGATAAAGTGACTCTTTCATGAGTTTCTCGATGATACGATAGAGGAGAATATCGGATGTTACGAGTTCTTTAACCAACGATTCGTCGTCGCGTTCGCTGTATTCATTGAAGAGTTGGCTAACATGCCAGCGTTTTCTTTCGAGAGTGATGATATAATCCTGTCCCCAGAAGAGCTTTACTTCCTTTGGGAATATGAATTTGTCTTGTCTGTCGAAGTCTGGATATTGGAGGATGACGAAATAATAATCGTCATAGATGTCTATTTTTGGACGTTGGTTCACCGACCTACAGTCTTCAATATCGAGGGGGTGAAAATGAAATTTCTCTCTCAATTCAACGAAATCTTCTTCCGTCGGGTCTGTAATATGATGCCATTTCAGTTTGCCTACTGTTAATGTTTCTATCATGGTTTCCCCCTTTCTTTGATAATGAATACTATAAGTTAATTGCCTACATGGGTAATGTGAAATAAAAAATTTCGGCAAAGATAAAATTTAATTTTTTAAGACAAAAGAAAAAAGGAAAAAAAACGATTATTTTAATAATGTAATTTCATAATTCACTTCCATTCAAGAGTTTCTATCATGTGTCTGACGTCATCGGTGATGAAGTCGATTACAGGAGCTAGTGAGTCGTTGTTTGTCTTTACATTAAAATATAATGAACCGCGTAAGAAGTGTTCCGTGCTATCTGTCAAATAGAATTGCAGTGTTGAAGCTACGCCTTCTCCTTCAAGGAAATACACCAAGCCATAGACGTCTTTTTCAGGATTGATGATGATGCTGTCGCGAATTCCCATAGCGCGTGATAGATGCTTCGACATCATCAGATATGAGTCTTCAAGATAAACGTTGAGGTTGTCGTTGATGGTTTTATAGCTTACGTGTATTGTGCCTTTATGTGATGGGAACTCTACGTTAACCCATTCTTTCTCTTGAGGCGAAAGATAGTCGGGCGTTACCTTTGAATACACAGGATACTCGAAACTGTAATATTTCATGGTGTCTAGTCTGACATATTCTTTTTTAGGGAAGTCTATTCTGAAATAACCTCTTGGCTTTGGCTGATATTGTTTGTTGTCGCATGAAGAAAATAAAGTGCAATTAATAACTAACAATGTGCAATTGACAATTAACAATAAAGTTTTGTTCATGAATATCTTGGTCCATGAACTTTTGTCATCTGACATTTGTCTTTTGTCTTTATTCTTCATTTTTACGAGTCACTTTTATTTTAATGATACGTTTTTTATCAGCTTCAACAATTTCGAATGAGAAGTCGTTATAACTGCATTTGAAACCTATTTCAGGGATGCGTCCTTCTATTTCTAGAATCATTCCTGCGAGTGTATCTGATTCGCCTTCTATCTCTTCAAAATAGTTGTCGTCAATTTCGAATACTTTACAGAAGTCAACTATGCTTATCTGAGCTTTGAAAATATAAGTTTCGTTGTCGATTTTTTTATAAGATTCATTTTCAGGTTCTTTGTCGAACTCATCGCTGATGTCGCCAACTATTTCTTCTACGATGTCTTCCAATGTCACGAGACCAGATGTTCCTCCGTATTCATCCACAACGATGGCAATATGTATTTTCTTAGCTCTAAAATCTTGGAACAAATCATTTATCTTTTTGTTTTCAGGTACGAAGAAAACTGGGCGGATGAGCTTTTGCCAAGCGAAGTTTCTTTCTTCGAGGTGAGGGAGAAGGTCTTTTACATATAACATGCCTTTAACGTCGTCGAGGTCTTTGTCGTAAACCGGGATTCTTGAAAATCCTTTGTCGATGATTTGTGGCATAAGCTCTTCAAATGTTGTTTCCATTGCTATCGAGAACATATTGACGCGAGGTCTCATAATGTCGCTCACTTCTTTCTCGCCGAAGGTGGCTATACCTTTTAACATGTTCTTCTCTTCAGGAGAAGAGCCGTCTTCGGTAGTGATATCTACAGCGGTAGAAAGGTCGCTGAGTGATATTGTACCTGTTTTTTTTACAAGTCTCTTGTCGATGAAAGATGTTGACGATACGAATACTTTGCTTAGAGGCTTGAATATTACGATGAGCGCTTTAAGCACAGGAGCCATCATTGTTGCAATTGCTTTTGCTTTTTTTGATGCATATACTTTAGGTATCATCTCGCCGACTAGTAATATTAATGATGTGACAACGCCCACATTGAGAATAAATGCTGCAACAGGATTCACTGATAGATTGAACAGCATATTCATGATGTATGTGGAGAAAATTGTTATAGAGATGTTTACCAAATTGTTGGCAATCAGAATGGTTACTAGGAGAGTCTTAGGTTTTTGGCGAATTTCTAGCACTAGTTGCTCGTTGCGTTTAGACGACGATTCTAGTTCGTTGATGTCGTTTGGCTGCAATGAGAAATAAGCCGTCTCGCTAGAAGATGCCATGGCGGAGCAGAGTAGAAGTCCGCACATTATTATTAAACAAATTATAGCTTTAGCTGAGATGCCAATGAAAAAAGGTTCTGCTGCAACAGTTGTCAGCAGGCATATAAGAGGGTCTATAGAAGCTATTTCCAAAATAAAACGATTTACAATTTCGAGTGCAAAGATAATAAAAAAAAAGACTACAAGTCAACAAGACTACAAGACAACAAGTTTTATTTGCATGTAGTCTTGTTGTCTTGTTGTCTTGTTGTCTTTTAGAATGGAAGATCGTCACCGTCGTAATCTGGATTTGGCATTTCAGGGAGAGGTTGGTAGCTTTGAACAGGCTGCTGATAGCTAGGAGCTGCTTGCTGATAGCTTGGAGCTGCCTGCTGATAGCTAGGAGCTGATTGCTGATAGCTAGGAGCTGACTGCTGATAACTAGGAGCTGATTGCTGATTGCTGACGGCGCTGCGTGTACTTCCCATGCTCATCATTTTGTCAACGACGATTTCGGTTATGCTGCGGGTTATGTTCTGATTATCGACATATTGACGAGTTTTGATTCTGCCTTCAACATACATCAAATCACCTTTTATATAATTACGTCTTTTTTCAGCTATGTCGAGAGCGATATTTCCCCAGCTGACAAGGTTGTGCCAATCTGTTTGTTCCACCCATTCACCGTTGCGGTCGCGGTAGCGTTCAGATGTGGCTAATGTAACAGACATTTTCTTGTTTCCGTTGTCAAATGAAACAATCTCAGGGTCTTTTCCGAGACGACCTATAAGTATAACTTTATTTAAGCTTGCCATATAATATATGTTAAAAAATATTTACCAAAATTACATTATTTTTCCTTGATAATAGTTGAATGAATGAAAATAATTTCCGTTTTTGTTAAAAAGATATAGTAAATGATGTCTGAAAAATTGCTATTCACCACATTTTTAGCGCTTTTTGGTAAAAAAAATATTTTTTTTTGCCTTAACAATCAAAAAAGTTCTTACCTTTGCACCCTAAAATATTAATTACTAACATTTAAAAAAATATTAGACATGACAAAAGCAGAAATCGTAGCTCAAATCGCTGAAAAAACAGGTCTTGAAAAATCAAGCACACAAGTAGTCGTTGAAGCATTCATGGATGTCGTTAAAGAATCTGTTGCAAAAGGCGAACCTGTATATTTAAGAGGTTTTGGTAGCTTCATCAGAAAAGAAAGAAAAGAAAAAGTTGGAAGAAATATTAAACTTGATCAATCAATCGTTATCCCAGCTCACAATATTCCAGCTTTCAAGCCATCTAAGACTTTTGTAAACGAAGTAAAATAATAAATATTAATAAATAAAAACTTATAGTTATGCCAAACGGTAAAAAACATAAAAGACACAAAATGTCTACACACAAACGTAAAAAACGTTTAAGAAAAGATAGACATAAGAAAAAATAATCTAAGATTATTTTGAATCACATACATAACACAGCATTGTCGTAACAGTGTTGTGTTATGTTTTTATAATTTTAAAAAACCTTTGTAAATATTAACTGAATGGACGAAACTACACAAATCACAAGAGAGCTCATCATCAGTTCTGATGTTTCAGAGGTTAATATTGTTTTGTTGGAAGACAAACAGCTTGTTGAATTTCATAAAGAACAGAAAAACAACAGCATCTCGGTAGGCGATGTTTATCTCGGTCGAGTAAAGAAAATCCTCCCAGGCTTGAATTCGGCATTCATCGATATCGGCAGCAGAAAAGACGCATTCTTACATTATCTGGATCTCGGTCCACAACTTAAGTCACTCAAGAAATTTACCAGATTAGCTGAAGATGGAAATATCTCTCAGTTGAATATGGAATCTTTCGAATTGGAAAATGATATTGATAAGACTGGAAAAATTTCCGACTTCATATCAGTGGGCGACAGAATACCAGTACAGATTGCCAAGGAACCTATCAATACAAAAGGTCCTCGTATCACAGCCGACATTTCTTTCGCGGGACGTTATATCGTCTTGGTGCCGTTCTCAAATCGTGTCTCTGTCTCTCAAAAAATTAAAAGCAGCGAAGAACGTAGAAGACTTAAGCAGCTGATTCAAAGCATCAGACCAAACAACTTCGGCGTTATCGTTCGTACAGTGGCAGAAGGAAAGAAGATAGAAGAACTTGAGACAGACCTTAAGACTCTCATCCAGAAATGGGAAAATATGCGACACATGTTAAACGGATGCAAGAATCCTGCTAAATTGGTAAGCGAGTTGGATAGAACTTCCGTCGTGTTGAGAGACATCCTTAATGAGTCTTTTAACGGTATATACATCGATGATGCTAATCTTTATGAAGAGATAAAAAGCTTTATTTTTACCATAGCTCCACAAAAACTCGACATCGTTAAACTGCATAAAAGCAAAGAACATATCTTTGAAGAATTCGGTGTCAATAAACAAATTGCTGGACTTTTTGGTAGAATAGTCACAATCAGAAATGGTGTTTACCTCATTGTTGAACACACTGAAGCAATGCATGTTATCGACGTGAACAGCGGCCAACGTGTCAACAAAGAAAACTCTCAAGAAGAAAACGCCTTGTCTGTAAATTTGGAAGCAGCAAAGGAAATAGCTCGTCAGCTACGCCTCCGTGATATGGGTGGTATTATCATAGTTGACTTTATCGACATGCATGATGCGGCTAATAGAAAAGAGTTGTATAACAAACTCAAGGAGGAAATGTCGAAAGATAGAGCAAGACATACTATCCTGCCTGCTACAAAATTCGGTCTCATACAAATTACACGTCAAAGAGTAAGACCTGAAACAGAAGTCGCAGTGCAAGAAAAATGCCCTACATGCGACGGTTCAGGCAAAATAAAATCTTCGTCATTATTCGTAGATGAAATTGAAAACAACTTGAAATATTTGCTTTTAGATCAGAATGAAAATCATATCACAATTCAAGTTCATCCTTTCATCTATGCATACCTTACCAAAGGTCTTTTCTCTATAAGAAAGAAATGGCAGTGGAGATATCATAGAAAGATAAACATTAAGGAAGTTAAATCATTCCATATCATGCAATATAACTTCCTCAATAGAAACGGAGACGAAATACTTTTATAAATATTACAGCAAGCGTAACAAAAAAGGAGACTTCAAGGTCTCCTTTTTTGTTGGTCGTTAGTCGATGATGATTTCATCGCAGAAAATCCATCCAGGCTCGCCAGCACCGACGTGCCAGTCAGGACAAGCGTCGATTTTCTTAGCAACCATCTTGATATATCTTGCTGTGAAATTCTTGTCGATAGAAAATTCATGAAGAACAGGTTCTTCTGTCTCTTGTGAGATAGTGTTCTTTATTACACCTAATGACTTGAAGTTTTTGCCATCGTCGGAGATGAAGAACTCGACTTCTTTTGGCATGAAAATCCATGATTTCTGGTCTTGCAAGAAACTGCCAGCAAGTCTGTTGTGTTCTTGCTTTTCACTTAAATCGACAGTTGCGATGAGGTCGACGCCATGGTAGCCTTGCCATGTTCCAACTCTGAAGTTGTTGCTTCCTCTTTGGAAGTCGATGAGCGCGATATCTCCGCCTGCTTCATATTGTGAGTTGTATTTATTCTCTATTTTTATTGTTCTACCAGCAGCTATTCTCTTGAAGTTGCCTTCGATGACATTGCTCTTCTTGCCGTCTTTTATCGCTACGACTTTCACGTCGGCGCTTCTGTCAATGTAGAATGGCTCTGTGTAGAGAGTGCTGTTTTCGTTTGGTGTGCTGCCGTCGATGGTGTAATAAATCTTAGCGTCAGCATCGAGGTGACTTATTTCAACATTCAATTTTTCGAAGAAAACGTCTGATGCTACATTAATAATAGGTGCAGTAACGATAATAGGTTTTTCTATCTTTTGTTTAGGACAATTTTCAGCTTCGGTAGCCCATGTTGAGTTACGTTTGTTTGTCATCTCAAAAACAAGCTTGCCGCCGTTGTGAACTTCGTCGAAGTATATGTAGCTGCGGTCTAATGATTTGCCATTGAGTTTTACAGATTCAATATATCTGTTCTCTCTTGAGAGATTGTTTGCAACTATTGTGAAAGTCTTGCCGTTTTCGAGATTGATTGTCATTTCTTCAAAATGAGGCACACCTATTACATAGTATCCGCTCGCTGGAGTTACAGGATAGAAACCCATTGCGCTCATAACGTACCATGCTGACATTTGACCGCAGTCTTCGTTGCCGCATAAACCATCAGCTTGGTCTGTGTATAACTCGTTCATGATTTTGTTGACGAGTTTTTGTGTTTTGGTAGGTTTTCCTAAATAATTGTAAAGGTATGCCATGTGATGGCTTGGTTCATTTCCGTGAGCATATTGTCCGATGAGACCAGTGATGTCGGATTGAACGCGACCTGTCATTTCAGATGATGAGTTGAAAAGTTCGTTAAGTTTTCTGTCGTATGCAGTTAAACCGCCGAGCATTTCAATATGAGTGTTGATGTCTTGAGGAACGAAGAAGTTGTATTGCCATGTGTTAGCTTCTGTTAACATAAAGTTGACCTGTGTTGGGTCGAAAGGAGTTACGAAACAGCCATTTCTTTTTCCGCGGAAGAATTTTGTTGAAGGGTCGTAGAGGTTTTTGTAATATTGAGCTCTTTGGTAGAATTCGTCAGCGAGTTCTTGTCTGCCCATAGCTTCGGCCATTTTTGCGATGCACCAGTCATCGTAGGCATATTCGAGAGTTTTAGAAACAGATTCGCCTTCGCAGTTAGAAGGGATGAATCCGTATTCTTTGTAGCATCCAAGTCCGAACTGGTCTTCACGAGCGCTCTTTACCATAGCTTCGAGTGCTTTTTCATAGTCGATGCCTTCCAAACCTGCGAAGTAAGCGTCAGCAATGACAGGGAGAGCATGTATGCCTATCATGCAGTTGGTTTCGTTTGCAGCGAGTTCCCATACAGGAAGGAGACCGCCTGTTTCGTAGTTATTAATAAAGGTGTTGATGATATCGGTGCTGCGTTCTCTTTGGATGAGGTTGAGCAAAGGATGTTCTGTTCTGAAAGTGTCCCATAATGAGAATACAGTGTAACGAGTCTCGTCGCTTTGATAAACCTTTTTGTCGTGAGCACGATAGCGGCCGTCAACATCGGAATAGAGATTAGGCACACTGAAGCAGTGATATAATGATGTATAGAAGATAGTCTTGTCTTTTTCGTTTACACTATTAATATTAATACGGTTGAGTTCGTCGTTCCAATAGTTGTATGATTTTTTAGCGAGAGCATCGAAATCGAAGTCGTTGATTTCGGATGCGAGGTTTTTCTTAGCGCCATCAACGTCAACTGCTGAAGTGGCTACGCGCATTGTGACAGGAGCTCCGTCAGTGACGTCGAAGTCGAGCCATGCCTGGAGGTCTTTGCCTTCAGCATGTTTCATGTTTGGGTATTCTTTGTTGTCGGAGCAGATGCCGAAACCAGTGAAAGGTTCTGAGAATTCAGCATAGAAATAAAGATATTGATCGGCAGCCCACTGGCCTGTGCGACGAAAACCGCTGATAGCGTTGTCGCTTTCAATGGTAATGAAAGACTCGTGTATTGTCTCTGCAGAAGTGTTAGACTCTTGTAATTCTATGATGAGATGAGCATCGTCTGTTTGAGGGAAAGTGTAACGTTGCATAGCAGCGCGCTCGCCAGATGTGAGTTCCACCTTAATATTATAGTCGTTGAGGACTACTGAATAATAAGCAGCTTTTGCCACTTCGTTTTCGTGGCTGAATGAAGAGCTATATTCATCAGAGTTGAATGTGATATTGCCTGTTATAGGCATGAAACGGAAGTCGCCGTAATCGTTACATCCTGTGCCGGTGAGGTGGGTGAGACTGAAACCGAGTATTGTAGTGTCTGAAATATGATATCCGGAGCATCCGTCCCATGAGTCCATGCGGGTGTCAGGGCTGTTCTGTATCATGCCGAAAGGAGCTACTGCGCCAGGATAAGTGTGACCATGGCCTCCAGTGCCGATGAACGGATTAACATAATGGGCCAAATCCTGTTTCTCATTGTTTGTTGTTGAACATGAGAATAATAAGAATGTAAAAGCAACGATTAAGGTGATAGTTTTTTTCATCTTTTAACAATTATAAATAAGTAAATACGTTTTCAATAAATAGTCGGTAAAATTACTTATTAATTTATAAATATGCAAGTTAAATTATCATTTTAAACAAAATGAAAAAAAATAAAAAAAAATAAGACGTATTGTCATTTTTTCTTGAAATATTATTATATTTGCAGTTCGAAGTGTATTTAGAAATTAACTTAATTATTTATTAACTAAAATAACATTAAAATGAAAAAAGTTCTTTTACTTTCATTAGGTCTCGTAATGGGATTTAGTGCATTTGCACAAAAACATGTTGCAAAAGCAGACTTACGTTCATCAAAAGTTTCTGTTAAACAAAATGTTTACGGTACAGACGTAGTTAACAGTGCAGCAACTTATTCACCAAAAACTGGTCAAAGTGTTGTTGTTAACAGAAGCGAAATTCTTGAACAATCAGAAACAATGATGACAACATACGACTTACAATCAAACGGATTCGTATCAAATCGTATGTATCAATTACCTAACGGTTCAGTAGCAGTTACAGCTACAATCTCATCTGAATACAACCAATCAGCATCAGACCGTGGTACAGGTTACAACTTCTACTCAAATGGTGCATGGAATGACATGCCATCAGCACGTGAAGAAGCTAATGCAACAGGTGCTGACATGAGAACAGGTTGGCCTTCAATTGCTCCATTCGGTGCAAACGGCGAAATCCTCGTTAACCACGCTTCAGGTCTTAACTTCTGGACAAGAGAAACAGCTGGCGAAGGTCAATGGGATGGTCCTTATTCAATTCCTAACCCAACAGGTCTCGAAGGTCAACAATATGCTTATGCAATGTCATGGCCAAGAGTCGTTACATCAGGTGCTAACAACGAAATCATCCACGTTTTCGCAGCAGCTCAATACAGCATCGATGCTAACACAAGCTCAAACGCACAATTCTACTGCCGCTCAACTGACGGTGGTCAAACATGGGATGTAAATTGGTCTCCACTTTTCAACGATGACGAACACATCGACGTTTACAGCGCTGACGACTATGCAGTATCAGCAAACGGTGATGCAGTTGTTGTTGCTTATTCAGGTTCATTATCACACCACGTTGTTATCTACAAATCAGAAGATAACGGTCAAACATGGGAAAGAAGAATCGTTTGGGAAAACCCATACTACGGTTTAGATTGGGAAGATCCAGCATCTGTTTACACAGACACAATGTACGGTCCAGCTCACGTTTCAGTTGCTATCGACCAAAACGCTGTTGCTCACGTAGCTCTTTCATCATACATGTACTCACATGATGAAGTTGGTACAACATACTCAGTATGGAGAGGTTTATCTTCAGACGGTATTGCTTACTGGAACAGCGAATCAGAAACTCCTATCCAAGCTGTTAACGATAACCCACACGACGCTTTAAGATTATGGTTCCCATTAGAAGGTGATTATATTGGCCACGTTGTTGACGACAGCGTTAGATTCTGCGGTTGGATCGCTCCTAATAAAGTTGCTGGTACATACTGGAGTGAATTCACAGGCGATGCTTTATATATGGAAAATGACTATTTCTATGCAATGTATGGTACATCTTCATATCCTTCAATCGCTGTTGACCCAGAAGGCAACTTAGCTATGGCTTATTCAACTCCAGACTTAACAAGACTTGATGGTAACGGTTTCTATTTAAGAACAGTTTGCGTAAGTTACAAAAAAGCTGGTGAAGACAAATGGAGTGTTGCTGAAGACAACTTGTTCACACTCGGTGAAGATGCTTTCATCCACATGTATGACGAAGGTATTGCTGTTAACGCAGTTTCTACACCAGTTAACGTAAACGAATTCTGGTTCTCATGCCAAGCTGACGACTTATTAGGTCTCTACTGGGGTAATGAAGCTCAACAATCATCAGCATCAGACAACATCATCTACGCTTTCAAAGTTTGCGGTGAAGGTATGGACATCAACGAAACAATCGCTAAAGACGTTGTTTATAACGTATATCCAAACCCAGCTTCAGATTATATCTTCGTAAGCTCATCAATGGATGCTGACGCTACAGTTACATTCACAAACTTAGCTGGTCAAACAGTTAAAGTTGTTAACACAAACTTAACAACAGGTGACAACAGCGTTTCAATCAACGACCTCAACAGCGGTGTTTACTTCTGCACAGTAACAGCTAACGGTTACAGCCACACAACAAAAGTTGTTGTTAAATAATAAACACTGAAATATAATTTAAAAAGAGCGGTTTTCTAGCCGCTCTTTTTTGTTTTTATAAGATAGATGGAATCTATAGTGTAAATTAAACAAAGGTCGTTAAACCCTTTTAAAATACAAGAAATTCAGAATCTCAGAAACTCAGAACCTCAGAAGAACTTTGGCTTGTCGAAGCGCCGAGAGTTGTGCCTTCGACAGGCTCAGGCACCGTACACGAAGTCTGTTGTCTGTTGTCTGTTGACCCTAGACTAAGGTCGCTGAGCTTGTCGAAGCGCCGGTTCTGGAGATTCCACGAAACCACACGAAACCATACGAAATGTTTTTTCTGTGAAAAAACTCTATTCCCCAATTTAAAAGACGCCACAGGGGTGACGTCTCTACATGCGCTCTTGTCACCTCTAATCCCTCTAATCCCTCTGTCCCTCTAAACCCCAAATTCCTGAATTCCTACAAAAGTTCTGAGATTTTGAGATTCTGAGATTCTAAAATAGTGCCTTCGACAGGCTCAGGCACCGTACACGAAGTCTGTTGTCTGTTGACTGTTGTCTGTTGACCCTAGACTAAGGTCGCTGAGCTTGTCGAAGCGCCGTTTCTGGAGATTCCACGAAACCACACGAAACTACACGAAAATGTTTTTTCCGTTGAAAAAAACTCTAATCCCCAATTTAAAAGACGCCACAGGGGTGACGTCTCTACATGCGCTCTTGTCACCTCGAAATCAACCTCTAATCCCTCTAATTCCTATAAACCCCAAATTCCTGAAATCCTAAATCAAGGTCGCTGAGCTTGTCGAAGCGCCGAGAGTTGTGCCTTCGACAGGCTCAGGCACCGTGCACAAAGTCTGTTGTCCGTTGACTGTTGTCTGTTGACCCTAGACTAAGGTCGCTGAGCTTGTCGAAGCGCCGAGAGTTGTGCCTTCGACAGGCTCAGGCACCGTGCACGAAGTCTGTTGTCTGTTGACTGTTGACCCTAGACTAAGGTCGCTGAGCTTGTCGAAGCGCCGAGAGTT